>NZ_JAMQYE010000002.1:0-302839 GCF_023721795.1 Zeimonas sediminis | reverse complement strand
AGATCGAGGTGCCCACGCTCGACGGCAAGGCCGAGATCGAGCTGCCCGAAGGCACGCAGTCGGGCAAGCAGTTCCGGCTGCGCGGCAAGGGCATCAAGGGTCTGCGGTCCAGCTACCCCGGCGATCTCTACGTGCACATCGCGATCGAGACGCCGGTGCGGCTCACCGACCAGCAGAAGAAGCTGCTGCGCGAGCTCGACGCGTCGCTGAAGGACCCCCGCCACAGTCCCCAGCACAAGGGCTGGATGGACCGGGTCAAGGAGTTCTTCCAGTAAGCCTCGCCCGGGAACGGCCGAAGGAATCGCAGCGAGCCGCGCGGCAGGTTCACCTGGCCGTTCTCATTCGACGCGCGCGCCCGACTCCTTGACCACCTTCGCCCACTTGGCGATCTCGGCGGCCTGGAACTTCGCAAGCTCGTCGGGCGTCGAGAGGATCGGGTCGAGGCCCAGCTTGGCGAGGCGCTCGGCCACGTCGGGCAGCTTGTAGATCCGCTGCGCCTCGGCGGCCAGCCTGTCGACGACCGCCTGCGGCGTGCCTGCCGGCGCGAACAGTGCGAACCACGATGTCGCCTCGAAGCCGGGCAGGCCGCTCTCCGCGACGGTCGGCACGTCGGGTGCCGCGGCCGAACGCTTCGCGCCGGTCTGCGCCACGGCGCGGATCTTGCCGTCGCGCGCCATCGGCAGCGCCGAGGGCATGTTGTCGAACATCAGCTGGATCTGTCCGCCGACCAGGTCGGGGATCGCGAACTGTCGGCCCTTGTACGGCACGTGCGTCATCTGCACGCCCGCCATCGACTTGAAGAGCTCGCCCGAAACGTGGACCGAGGTGCCGATGCCGGGCGAGCCGAAGGACAGCTTGTTCGGGTTCGCCTTGGCGTAGGCGACCAGGTCCTGGACAGTCTTGACCGGCACGTCGTTGTTCACGACCAGCAGGTTCGGCGTCGAGGCGATCAGCGAGACCGGCGTGAAGTCCTTGACCATGTCGTAGGGCATCTTCGCGAAGACCGAGCCATTGATCGAGTGGGTGCCCACGGTGCCCATCACGACCGTATAGCCGTCGGCGGCCGACTTTGCCACGATGTCCGCGCCGATGTTGCCGCCCGCGCCCGGCTTGTTGTCGACGATCACCGGCTGGCCGAGCTGGGCCTTGTCGCTGAAGATCCGGGCCAGGATGTCCGGCGCGCCGCCGGTCGGGAAGGTGACGACGACCTTGATCGGCTTCGAGGGCCAGGCCTGGGCGCCGGCGATGGGGGCGGACAGGGCCAGCGAGGCGCCGAGCGCCAGGGCCGCTGCGCGGAAGATGCTCATCGGGATCTCCATGACGATGAATGCCGGGAATCGGCGATCGGCAATCTACCAGCGGCGGCATCGTGCGACCATTGAAGACCCGACAGGAACTGCCGACTTCGAAACGCCTCGACGATGAAGCTCACTTTCGCCGGCGCCGCCGACACCGTCACCGGCTCGCGCTACCTGATCGACACCGGCGAGGCGCAGGTCCTCGTCGACTGCGGCCTTTTCCAGGGCTTCAAGAAGCTGCGCGAGCGCAACTGGCAGCCCTTCCCGATGCCGCTCAGGCACATCGAGGAGGTGGTGCTCACGCACGCGCATCTCGACCACAGCGGCTGGCTGCCGGTGCTCGCCCGCAGCGGCTTTCGCGGCCGGGTGCTGGCCACGCGCGGTACCGCCGAGCTCTGCGGGATCCTGCTGCGAGACAGCGCGCGGCTGCAGGAAGAGGAGGCCGAGTACGCGAACCGGCACGGCTACTCGAAGCACGCGCCGGCCGAGCCGCTGTACACGGTGCGCGACGCCGAGCTCGCGCTGTCGCTGATCGAGCCGGTCTCGTTCAACGAGCCGTTCGGCCTGAGCGGCGGGCTCACCGCCGAGCTGGTCCCGGCCGGCCACCTGCTCGGGGCGTCGATCGTGAAGATCCGCCGCGGCAAGCGCTCGCTGGTCTTCAGCGGCGACCTCGGGCGCAGCCACGACCTGCTGATGAGGCCGCCCCGCACGATCGACGGCGCCGACACGCTGGTCGTCGAGTCGACCTACGGCGATCGCAGGCACGTCGACGAGGACACCGTCCAGCTGCTCGCGAAGGTGATCGTCGAGACCGCCGCGCGCGGCGGCACGGTCCTGATCCCTTCCTTTGCGGTCGGGCGGGCGCAGTTGCTGATGTACGCGATCTGGCTGCTCAAGCAGCGCGGCGAGATCCCCGATCTGCCGGTGTTCCTGGACAGCCCGATGGCGATCGACGCCACGAAGCTGTACCGGCGCTTCCGGCACTACCACCGGCTGTCGGCCGACGAAACCGCAGGCATGTTCCAGGTCGCGAAGCTCGCGAACACGCCCGAGCAGTCGAAGGCGATCGCGGGGGTGCACGTGCCGTCGATCATCATCTCGGCCAGCGGCATGGCCACCGGCGGCAGGGTGCTGCATCACCTGAAGCGGCTCGCGCCCGATCCGGCCAACCACATCGTGTTCGCGGGCTTCCAGGCGGGTGGCACCCGCGGTGCGCACATGGTGGGCGGCGCGAGCGAGGTCAAGATCCACGGGGAGTGGTTCCCGGTGCGGGCCTCGGTCACCCAGCTCGAGGGCTTCTCGGCCCATGCCGACGCCGACGAGTTGATCGATTGGCTCGCCGCGATCAAGCGCCCGCCCGAACAGGTCTGGGTCACCCACGGCGAGCCGGAGGCCGCCGACGCGCTGCGCCAGCGCATCAGCGAAACCTTCGGCTGGCGGGTGCGCGTGCCCGAGCATCTCGAAACGGTCGACCTCGCGTTGTGAGGGATTTCCCGGCGCTGCTAGAGTCCGGGAGATGGATCGAAAACCGCAGGGGAGCCCGCCGGTGCACCAGAATCGGCTCGACCAGGATAGCCCGTCCGCGTATCGCCGCCCGCCGGGCAAGCCGAAGGGGCGCCAGCCGGACGAGGGCGGCCGCGAGCGCCTGCGTGCGCTGCTCGGCGACGCCCCGCGCCGCCGCGACCTGCTGATCGAGCACCTGCACCGGATCCAGGATGCCGAGGGCTGCCTGAGCGCCTCGATGATCGCGGCGCTGGCCGACGAGATGCGGCTCTCGCAGGCCGAGGTCTTCGAGGTCGCGAGCTTCTACCATCACTTCGACCTGGTCGGCGACGGCGCGGCGCCCCCGCCGGCGCTGACGGTCAGGGTCTGCGAGTCGATCTCCTGCGCGATGGCCGGCGGCGAGGCCCTGGCGGACGCCTTGCCGGCCCTGCTCGGAGCCGGCGTGCGGGTTCAGCGAGTGCCCTGCGTCGGTCGTTGCGAGCAGGCCCCGGTGGCCGTCGTCGGCCGCTTCCCGGTCGGCGCGGCCACGACCGACTCGGTCCGCGCCGCGGTCGACGGCGGGCTGCGCGAGTGCCCGCTGCCGGATGCCCAGGACCTCGACGCCTACCTGGCTGCCGGCGGCTACCGTGCGCTCGCGGCGGTGCTGGCAGGCTCCGGTGCGCAAGGCGGGGCGATGGGCGGGGCCGGCCCGGCGATGACGCGCGAGCAGGTGATCGACAGGCTCGAGGCCGCCGGGCTGCGCGGCCTGGGCGGCGCCGGTTTCCCGGCGGCCCGCAAGTGGCGCGCGGTGGCCGGTGAGCCCGGGCCGCGAATGCTCGTGGTCAACGCCGACGAGGGCGAGCCTGGCACCTTCAAGGACCGTCATTGCCTCGAGACCGCGCCGCACCGCATGCTCGAGGGCATGCTTATCGCCGCCGCCGTCGTCGGCTGCGACGACTGCTGGATCTACCTGCGTGACGAGTACGCGGGCGTGCGCGCGCTGCTCGAGCGCGAGCTCGCCGCGCTGCGGGCGCGCCCGCCGGTGCCGGGCATGCGGCTGCCGGGCATCCACCTGCGCCGCGGCGCTGGCGCCTACATCTGCGGCGAGGAGAGCGCGCTGATCGAGTCGCTGGAGGGCAAGCGGGGCATGCCGCGGCTGCGGCCGCCCTACGTGGCGCAGGTCGGCCTGTTCGGCCGTCCGACCCTGGCCCACAACGTCGAGACGCTGGAGCGCGTGGCGGCCATCCTCGCCGAGCCGGCGGGCGCCGACGGCCGGCCCGACGGCTCGGGCTGGGCCGCGCACGGCCGGCGCGGACGGCGCGGCCTGCGATTCTTCTCGGTCTCCGGGCGAGTGCGCCAGCCCGGCGTCAAGCACGCGCCGGCGGGCATCAGTCTTCGGGAGCTGATCGACGAGCACTGCGGCGGCATGGCCGACGGGCACGAGCTCTACGGCTACCTGCCCGGCGGCGCATCGGGCGGCATCCTGCCCGCTTCGCTCGCCGACCTGCCGCTCGACTTCGACACGCTGCAGCCCTACGGCAGCTTCATCGGCTCGGCCGCGATCGTCGTACTGTCGCGGCAGGATCTCGCGCGCGAGGCGGCGGTCAACCTGATGGACTTCTTCCGGCACGAGTCCTGCGGCCAGTGCACGCCCTGTCGCGCCGGCACCGCGAAGGCCTCGAAGCTGCTCAGGGCGCCGGACTGGGACACCGGCCTGCTGGAGGAATTGTCCGGCGCGATGGCCGATGCCTCGATCTGCGGGCTCGGCCAGGCCGCGCCGAACCCGGTCCGGTCGGTGATCCGCTGGTTCGGCCACGAGCTCGGCGGGCAGGCCGCGCCCGACCGGGCGCGCGGGGCCGGCGATTCGCGCGGGCCCGGCGACAGCGGAGGGGGACGATGAGCCCGATCGCCTTCGAGCTCGACGGCAGGCCGGTCGAGGCGCTGCCCGGCGAGTCGATCCTCGAGGCCGCGCGCCGCCATGGCGTCGAGATCCCGCATCTTTGTCACCGTCCGGGGCTGCGGCCCGACGGCAACTGCCGCGCCTGCGTCGTCGAGATCGACGGCGAGCGCGCGCTGGCCGCCTCGTGCTGCAGGGCACCCGCGCCCGGCATGAAGGTCAGTGCCGCCGGCGAGCGGGCGCGCCGATCCCAGAAGATGGTCGTCGAGCTGCTGCTCGCCGACGCGCCCGGCGGCGGCCACGGCGAGGCCTCCGAGCTTCGGCACTGGGCCGATGCGCTGGGGGTCGGCGAGCCGCGCTTCGCGGCGCGCGAGCAGCCGGCCGCCGACTTCAGCCATCCGGCGATCGCGGTCCAGCTCGACGCCTGCATCCAGTGCGGGCGCTGCACCCGGGCCTGCCGCGAGGAGCAGGCCAACGACGTCATCGGCTACGCCTGGCGCGGCGACGCGGCCCGGATCGTGTTCGACCAGGCCGACCCGATGGGCGCGTCGAGCTGCGTGGCCTGCGGCGAGTGCGTGCAGGTCTGCCCGACCGGCGCGCTGCTGCCCAGAAGGCTCGACGCCCGGCCAGGCGTGGCCCCGCTCGCGCACGCCGCCGCCTCGGTACCGGCGGACGCCGCCGACGTCGCCGGCGTCGGTGCACCCGGACCCGCGGTCGTCGCCGGCCCCGGCGATCGCCAGGTCGACTCGCTGTGCCCTTTCTGCGGCGTCGGCTGCCAGCTGACCTGGCAGATCGAGACGGGGCCGGGTGGCGACCGGATCGTCCGCACCGACGGACGCGACGGTCCGGCCAATCGCGGCCGCCTGTGCGTGAAGGGACGCTTCGGCTTCGACTACGTGGCCAGTCCGGAACGGCTGACCGTGCCGCTGGTGAGAAGGCCCGGCGCGCGCAAGGAGCCGGAGTTCGGCCGCGTGCCCGAGAACTGGCGCGAGCAGTTCCGCGAGGCGAGCTGGGAGGAAGCGCTGGCGATCGCCGGCGGCGGGCTGGCGGCGATCCGCGACGTCCATGGCCCGCGCGCGCTGGCGGGCTTCGGTTCGGCCAAGGGCAGCAACGAGGAGGCCTACCTGTTCCAGAAGCTGGTGCGCACCGGCTTCGGCTCGAACAACGTCGACCACTGCACGCGGCTGTGCCACGCCTCGTCGGTGGCGGCGCTGCTCGAGGGCATCGGCTCGGGCGCGGTGTCGAACCAGGTGTCCGACGTGCTGAAGGCCGATTTCATCCTGGTGATCGGGGCCAACCCGACCGCCAACCATCCGGTCGCGGCCACCTGGATCAAGAACGCCGCGCGGCGCGGCGCCACGCTGGTGGTGGCCGATCCGCGCCGCACCGAGCTCGCCCGTCACGCGTCGCAGGTGCTGCAGTTCCGGCCCGACACCGACGTCGCGCTGCTAGACGCGATGCTGCACGCGATCATCGACGAGGGCCTTGTCGACGAGGCCTTCGTTCGCGAGCGAACCCGCGATTTCGACGCGCTGCGCGAGGCAGTCGCCCGCTGCTCGCCCGAGGCGATGGCGCCGGTCTGCGGCATCGACGCGGCCACGATCCGCTCGGTGGCGCGCGCCTACGCGACCAGCGGCGCATCGATGATCCTGTGGGGCATGGGCGTGTCGCAGCACGTGCACGGCACCGACAATGCGCGCTGCCTGATCGCGCTGGCGCTGGCCACCGGCCAGATCGGCCGTCCCGGCACCGGCCTGCATCCGCTGCGCGGCCAGAACAACGTGCAGGGCGCGTCCGACGCCGGCCTGATCCCGATGATGCTGCCCGACTACCACCGGGTCGCCGACCCGGGCGCCGCCGATCCGTTCGAGCGAGCCTGGGGCGTGGCGCTCGACCGCGAGCCGGGGCTCACCGTGGTCGAGATCATGCACGCGGCGCTGGCCGGCCGGATACGCGGCATGTACGTGATGGGCGAGAACCCGGCGATGTCCGACCCCGACCTGCATCACGCGCGCGAGGCGCTCGCGAAGCTCGACCTGCTGGTCGTGCAGGACATCTTCCCGACCGAGACCGCGGTGCTGGCCGACGTGATCCTTCCGGCCTCGGCCTTCCCCGAGAAGACCGGCAGCTTCACCAACACCGATCGGATCGTCCAGCTCGCGCGCCAGGCGCTCGAGCCGCCGGGGCAGGCGCGGCAGGACCTCGCGATCATCGTCGACATCGCGCGCCGCCTCGGGCTCGACTGGTCTTACGCCCACCCGCGCGAGGTCTTCGAGGAGATGCGCGCGCTGATGCCGTCGATCCGCGGCATCTCGTGGGAGCGGCTCGAGCGCGAGGGCGCCGTCACCTATCCGTGTCCCGACGACTCCTCGCCGGGCGAGCCGGTCGTCTTCCGCGAGCGATTCCCGACCGACGACGGGCGCGGCCGCTTCGTGCCGGCGCTGCCGGTCCCGGGGGCCGAGCTGCCCGATGCCGAATGGCCGATGGCGCTGATCACCGGACGGCAGCTCGAGCACTGGCACACCGGCGCGATGACCCGGCGGGCCACGGTGCTCGACGCGATCGAGCCGCAGCCGACCGCCTCGCTGAACCCGCGCGACCTGGCCCGTCTCGGGCTGGCCGCCGGCCAGCGCATCCGGGTCGAGTCGCGGCGCGGCGCGATCGAGCTGCTGGCGCGCGCCGACGACGGCGTGCCGGCGGGCAGCGTGTTCGTGCCCTTCGCGTACGCCGAGGCCGCGGCGAACCTGCTCACGCACCCGGCGCTCGATCCGTTCGGAAAGATCCCCGGCTTCAAGCACTGCGCGGTTCGGGTCGGGCCGGCATCGATCCATTAGACTTCGGGGGCTAGGCCCGCCCCGCGCGGGTCCTCTCCGCAACCCTTTCTTATTGCCTCTCGCATGAGCACCAACGCATCGGAATTCGAGCGCGCGCAGCGTGTCCTGGTCGGCGGCGTGAACTCCGCAGTGCGCGCGTTCCGCGCCGTCGGCGGCACCCCGCGCTTCATCGCCCGCGCCGAGGGCGCCTACATGTGGGACGTCGAGGGGCGCCGCTACATCGACTACCTGGGCTCCTGGGGGCCGATGATCGTCGGCCAGTCGCACCCGAAGGTCGTCGAGGCGGTCACGCGCGCGGCGCGCGACGGGCTCTCCTACGGCGCGCCGAACGTCATGGAGACCGAGCTCGCCGAGCGGATCTGCCAGATCTTCCCGCACGTGGAGCGGGTGCGCTTCACCAGCTCCGGCACCGAGGCCGCGATGTCCGCGCTGCGCCTGGCGCGCGGATTCACGAAACGCGATGCGATCGTCAAGTTCGAGGGCTGCTATCACGGCACCGCCGACAGCCTGCTGGTCAAGGCCGGCTCCGGCGCGCTGGCCTTCGGCACGCCCAGCTCGGCCGGCGTGCCGGCGGACCTCGCCAAGCACACGCTGGTCGCGCAGTACAACGACCTGGCCAGCGTCGAGGCGCTGTTCGCCGAGCACGGCGAGCGGATCGCCTGCGTGATGGTCGAGCCGATGCCCGGCAACATGAACCTGATCGTCCCGAAACCGGGCTTCCTCGAGGGCCTGCGCGAGCTGTGCACCAGGCACGGCGCGCTGCTGATCTTCGACGAAGTGATGTCGGGCTTCCGCGTCGCGCTGGGCGGCGCCCAGGAGCTGGTCGGCATCACGCCCGACCTGTCGGCCTTCGGCAAGGTGATCGGCGGCGGCATGCCGGTCGGCGCGATCGGCGGCCCGGCCAGGGTCATGGAGATGATGGCCCCGCTGGGTCCGGTCTACCAGGCCGGCACGCTGTCGGGCAACCCGATCGCAATGGCCGCCGGCATCGCCACGATCGACCTGATCCGCGAGCCGGGCTTCTTCGAGCGGCTGGGCCAGCGCTGCGGCCGGCTCGTCGCGGGCCTGAACGACGCCGCGCGCGAGGCCGGCGTGGCCTTCTGCGCCCAGCATCGCGGCGGCATGGCGGGCATCTACATGCTGTCCGCGCCGCCCGCCAGCTTCGCCGAAGTGCAGCGCCAGGACGTCGAGCGCTTCAAGCGCTTCTACCACCTGATGCTCGATGCGGGCGTCTACCTGCCGCCTTCGCCGGTCGAGGCCTTCTTCTTCTCGTCGGCACACTCCGACGCCGACATCGACGCCACGATCGCCGCCGCCCGCAGCGCGCTGAAGGCCGTGGCCTGAGCGATGGGCGCCGCGAGTCCGTCGGCGGGCGCCCCGGCGCCCGCCTCGTCGTCGTACCTGAAGGTCCTGCTGTTCGGCTGCGCGATCCTGGTCATCTCGACCGGGGCGCGCTCCTCGTTCGGCCTGTTCCTGCCCGAAATGACGATGGCGCGAGGCTGGTCGCGCGAGACCTTCTCGTTCGCGATCGCGATCCAGAACCTGATGTGGGGCATCGGCGGCTCCTTCCTGGGCGCGATGGCCGACAAGTACGGCTCGCTGCGCACGCTGCTGCTCGGCGGCGTGCTGTACGTGCTCGGCCTTCTGGGCATGGCCTGGGCCGAGACCGGACTGGGCCTGAACCTGTCCGCCGGCCTGCTGATCGGGGTCGCGATCGGCGGCACGAGCTTCGGCATCATCCTCGCCACGCTCGGCAAGCTGGTGCCGCCCGAGAAGCGCAGCCTCGCCTTCGGCATCGGCGTGGCCTCGGGGTCCTTCGGGCAGTTCCTGTTCCTGCCGCTGGCCGGCTGGATGATCGCCGACCTGGGCTGGCAGACGGCGCTGGTCCTGCACGCCGCGATCGTGGGCGCGATCGTCGTGCTGGCCTTCGGCGTGCGCGGCGACACGCCGGCCGCGGGGCAGGGCGGCGAGGTCAGGCTGGCCGACGGCATGCGCGACGCCTTCGGCGACCGCAGCTTCCACCTGCTGTTCTGGGGCTACTTCGTGTGCGGCCTGCAGATCGTGTTCCTGCAGCTGCACCTGCCTGCCTACCTGCTCGACAAGGGCATGCCGGCGAACGTCGGCGCGGCCGCGATCGCGCTGATCGGTTTGTTCAACGTGATCGGCTCCCTGGGTGCCGGCATGCTCGGCCAGCGCTATCCGAAGAAGTGGCTGCTGTCGGGCATCTACGTCGCCCGCTCGCTCGTCATCGGCCTGTTCCTGCTCGCGCCGCTGACCACCTGGTCGGTGTGGCTGTTCAGCGCCGCGATCGGGCTGCTGTGGCTGTCCACCGTGCCGCTCACCAACGCGCTGGTCGGGCAGGTCTGGGGCGTGAAGTACCTGGGCCTGCTCGGGGGCATCGTTTTCTTCGGCCACCAGATCGGCAGCTTCCTGGGGGCCTGGCTGGGCGGGCGCTTCTTCGACCAGTTCGGGAACTACGACCTGGCGTGGGCGCTGGTGATCGGCTTCGGGGTCTTCGCCGCGCTGGTGCACGCGCCGATCGACCAGCGGCCGCTTGGGGAGCGGCGCATCGTTTCGGCGGCCTGATCGCTCGCTAGTAGCAGTGCGCGGGCGCGGCGAGCCGGCAGCCCGGCGCCTGCCCCGGCGCGCTGTCGCCTTCGGCGAAACGCTTGGTCGCGCGGACGCTCAGCCCCGTCGCGGACCCCAATTCGCCGGCCCTTTGGGCCGGCTCAGACAAGGGTCCGCTCGCGCTTCGCGCGCCGGGTCTTCGCTGCGCTCCCGCGCCAGCGCACAGGGGCAGGCGCCGGGCTGCCGGCTCGCCGCGCTCGGACGGTGGGCGGCGCGATCAGGCTCGTGCCGCGGCTCGCGCTTGGCGAGCGTCCGCTGGTCGATCGACACGTGCGGTAGCGCGTGCTGCGAGTAATGGTCTTCGAGAGCAAGTCGCTGCCGGGTCTCGCGTGCCAACTACGCATCCTCGGCGGGCGGACGGCCTTCCGGGCTCGGGCCCTTCGGCGCTGGCGCGGGAGCGCAGCGAAGACCCGGCGAGCGAAGCGAGAGCGGAACGCTGTCTGAGCCCGCCGCAGGCGGGCGAGTTGCGTTCCGCGACGGGGCTGAGCGTCCGCGCGACCAAGCGTTTCCGCGAAGCGGACAGCGCCGCCGGGCCCGAGCCCGGAAGGCCGTCCGCCCGCCGCGCAACGCCGTCTCGCGAGCCCGCCGCGTGACACCGTCGCACGATGGGCGCGTGACGCCCGCGCGAAGTACGCGAGACGTCGTCGCCCCAGGCCACGAGCTCAGACGCGCTCGAAGATCGCCGCGATCCCCTGGCCGCCCCCGATGCACATCGTGACGAGCGCATAGCGCCCCTGGATGCGCTCCAGCTCGTACAGCGCCTTCACCGTGATCAGCGCGCCGGTGGCGCCGACCGGGTGGCCGATCGAGATGCCCGAGCCGTTCGGGTTCACCTTGGCCGGGTCGAGCCCGAGGTCCTTCGAGACCGCCAGCGCCTGCGCGGCGAAGGCCTCGTTGGCCTCGATCACGTCCATGTCCGAGGCCTTCAGGCCGGCCTTCTCGAGCGCCTTGCGCGACGCGGGCACCGGGCCGATGCCCATGTACTCCGGGTCGACGCCGGCGTGCGCGTAGCCGACCAGCCGGGCCATCGGTTTCAGGCCGCGGGCCTGCGCGGCCTTCGCTTCCATCAGCACCAGCGCGGCGGCGCCGTCGTTGATGCCCGAGGCGTTGCCGGCGGTCACGGTGCCGTTCTCCTTCGCGAACACCGGCTTGAGCTTGGCCATGTTCTCGAGCGAGGCGTCGGCGCGCACGTGCTCGTCGGTGTCGAACACGGTGACGCCCTTGCGGGTCTTCAGCTCGATGCCCAGGGTCTGCGAACGGAAGCGGCCCTCGGCGATCGCGGCGGCGGCGCGGCGATGGCTCTCGACGGCCAGCGCGTCCTGCTCGTCGCGCCCGATGCCCCACTTCTTCG
Source organism: Zeimonas sediminis (assembly GCF_023721795.1). Taxonomy (NCBI): domain Bacteria; kingdom Pseudomonadati; phylum Pseudomonadota; class Betaproteobacteria; order Burkholderiales; family Burkholderiaceae; genus Zeimonas; species Zeimonas sediminis. Next base: position 291,349 of record NZ_JAMQYE010000002.1, on the reverse strand, counting down.
CGACGTTCTCGGCGGTCACGCCCATGTGGATCGTGTGGAACGGGTCGTGCAGCGCGCCGACCATCATGTCGACGATCTTGCCGTCGCCCATCCGGGCGCCCCAGCGGGCGCTCGGCATGTGGTACGGGCCGCGGCTCATCACCTCGGCGCCGCCGGCCACCGCCGCGTCCGCGTCGCCCAGCAGGATCGCCTGCGAGGCCGACACGATCGCCTGCAGGCCGGAGCCGCACAGGCGGTTGAGCGTCATCGCGGGCACGTCCTTCGACAGGCCGCCTTCGAGGGCGGCCACCCGCGCCAGGTACATGTCGCGCGGCTCGGTGTTGATCACGTGGCCGAATACCACGTGATGGACGTCCTCGGCGCCCAGGCCGGCGCGCGAGACCGCCTCGCGCACGACTGCCGCGCCGAGCTGGGTGGGGGTGTGGTCCTTCAGGCTGCCGCCGAAGGTGCCGACCGCGGTGCGAACGCCGCTGACGATGACGACTTCACGAGTCATTGCAGAGTCTCCGATCGAAGGTAGGAAAAGGGAAGGCGTTTGCGCGAGCGGCCGCGGAACAGCGTCTGCAGCACGCGCGTGGTGCCGAGGTTCACGAGCGCCTGGCCGATCGCATGAGTTTCGTCGAGCGCGATGTCGAGCGACACGTCGGTGCCGGCCGCCCGCAGGTGACGGTAGCTGCGCTCGGAGTGGGCGGTCGGCACGACGCTGTCGAGCTCGCCGTGGATCAGGTGGATGGTCGGGGCGACGGTCTCGCCCTGCCGGACCGGCCGCGCCAGCCGCCCGGCGTAGGCGACGACGATGGCCGCCGAGCCCGGCGCGCGGCGCGCGAGCTCGAGCGCCACGGTGGCCCCTTGCGAGAAGCCGACCACGACCGTCTCGCTGCCGGCCAGTCCGGTGGCGGCCTGCAGCGCGTCGAGCCGGCGCGCGACCTCCTCGGCGGCTTCGACGACGCGCTCGGCGTGCCCGCAGGAGGCGCCGGCAGGGTCGTACCAGTCCTTGCCCGCGCTCGCGCTGGACGGGCGCAGCGCCTCGACCACCGCGGCCGTCGCGCCGGGGAACTTCAGCTGCCAGGCCAGCGCGATCGGCACGAAGGCCTCGGGCGAGGAGCCGGCGCCGTGCAGGAAGACGAGCAGCCGGCGGGGCGCCGACTCCGACATCGGCGGCAACTCGAGCCACAACTGCTCGCCCGGCTGGCGCCGATCGGCTTGCATCGGTCCGCTCCTACAGAAGCATGCGGCCGAGCCACCAGGCCACGGCGGCCATGATCGCCGAGGCCGGGATGGTCAGGATCCAGGCCCAGATGATCGTCCCGGCCAGCCCCCACCGGACGGCCGAAACGTTGTGGGACGAGCCGACGCCGACGATCGCCCCGGTGATCGTGTGGGTGGTCGACACCGGGATGCCGAAGCCCGAGGCCAGGAACAGCGTCATCGCGCCGCCGGTCTCGGCGCAGAACCCGCCGACGGGCTTGAGCTTGGTGATCTTCTGGCCCATGGTCTTCACGATTCGCCAGCCGCCGAACATCGTGCCGGCCGCGATCGCCAGGTAGCAGGAGATCACGACCCATTCGGGGGGGCGCTTGGCGGCCATGTCGGTCACGCCGGCGGCGATCAGCAGCAGCCAGATGATCCCCATCGTCTTCTGCGCGTCGTTGCTGCCGTGGCCCAGGCTGTACAGCGCCGACGACGCCAGCTGCAGCCGCCGGAACCAGCGGTCGGTGCCGCGCGGCGTGGCCTTGAAGAAGGTCCACGAGGTCGCCAGCATCAACAGCCCGCCCAGCAGGAAGCCGAGCGTCGGAGAGACGAGGATGAACAGGGCGGTCTTCGTGATCCCGCTGGCGACCAGCGAGTCGGCGCCCGAGCCCGCCAGCGTGGCGCCGATCATGCCGCCGATCAGCGCGTGCGAGGAACTCGACGGAATGCCGAACAGCCAGGTGATGACGTTCCACGCCAGCGCCCCGGCCAGCGCGCCGAAGATCACGTAGTGGTCGATCGACGCCGCCTCCACGATGCCCTTGCCGACCGTCGCCGCCACGTTCAGGTCGAACACGAACAAGGCCAGGAAATTGAAGGTCGCGGCCCAGGCCACCGCCTGGTAGGGCTTCAGCACGCCGGTGGACACGATCGTCGCGATCGAGTTCGCGGCGTCGTGGAAGCCGTTCATGAAATCGAAGGCGAGCGCCAGGACCACCAGGAACACCAGCACCGAGAAGGTGATCTGCACCGAGCTCATCGCGCGCGGCCGATCAGGCGTTCTCGAGGACCACGCCCTCGATGACGTTGGCCACGTCCTCGCACTTGTCGGACACGGACTCGAGCAGCTCGTAGATCGCCTTGAGCTTGATCAGCTGGCGCACGTCGGTCTCGTCGCGGAAGAGCTTGGACATCGCCGAGCGCATCACCCGGTCGGCGTCGGACTCGAGGCGATCGATCTCGGTGCAGACCTTCAGGATCGCCTCGGCGTTCTCCATGTCGTCGAGCATCCGGACCGCCGCCTGGACCCGCTCGGCGCACATCGCGTTCAGGTCGGCGAGCTGCTGGGCCTCGGGCGTGATCCGCTGCAGGTCGTAGAGGATCGCCGACTCGGCGACGTCCTGGATCAGGTCCAGGATGTCGTCCATCGTGGTGATCAGCTTGTGGATGTCGTCGCGATCGAAGGGGGTGATGAAGGTCTTGTGCAGCAGGATCACCGCTTCGTGGGTGATCTTGTCGGCGTCCTTCTCGGCCGCGTCGATCGCGTCGATCCGGGCGCGGCGCAGCGACACGTCGGCATAGTCGCTCATCAATCCGGCGAGCTCGCCGGAACCCGCGACGATGCGATCCGCGTGGCGGTTGAACAGGTCGAAGAACTTGCCCTCGCGGGGCATCAGGCGTCCGAACATCTCGGTCTTCCGTCGGGGTCTCGGTCTGCCGGGGAACAGTGTGGGAAACGGGGCCCGACTGCCGGCACGCGCTGCGGGCGGGCGGCCGAACCTCGAGTGCGAGCGGCCTGACCGGTGGGAAAGCGTAACAGAATCGTCATCCGGCCTGACGGCGGATGCATTCCAGGTAGGCCTGCGCGTCGGGCGTCGTGCGGTCGCGCTGGGCCCGCCAGATCGTCTCGCCGAGGCACTCCATGATCCGGTGCGCCGCCTCGTGCCGCGAGTCCAGCCTGCGGGCGAGCGCGTCGTGCGCCGCCCGGATGCCGGGCGGCTGGTCGATCTGCACTTGCTCCGAGATCGACAGGTGCATGGCCAGGTGCAGGAAGGGATTGCTGCGCCCGCCCTCCACCGGGTACTCGGCCGCGAGCGCCCGCTCGAGCGACTCGAGGTCGGGGTGGTACTCGGGGTGCTCGACGATCCAGTCCGCGGCGATCGTCTCGAGCGGCGTGAGCGGCAGCGCCTCGCGCTGCTTGCGCCAGGCCTCGCAGAAGAAGCGGCGGACGTCGTCGCGGGAGGGGTCGAACATGGTCGTCTTCAGTCGTCGGCGGCGCGCCGGCGGACGGCTTTCTCGCCCGGCGCCGGCGTCTTGCCGCGGTACTCGCACAGGTCGGCGATCGGGCAGCGCCAGCACTCCGGCTTGCGCGCCTTGCAGACGTAGCGGCCGTGCAGGATCAGCCAGTGGTGGCAGTCGCGCAGGAAGGGCGCCGGCACGAACTTCAGCAGGCCCTTCTCGACGGCCAGCGGCGTGGCGCCCTTCGCGATGCCTGTCCGGTTGGCGACCCGGAAGATGTGGGTGTCCACGGCCACCGTGGGCTCGCCGAACGCGGTGTTCAGCACCACGTTGGCGGTCTTGCGGCCCACGCCGGGCAACTGCTCCAGCGCCTCGCGGGTGCGCGGCACCTCGCCGCCGTGCCGCTCGACCAGGATCCTGCAGGCCGCGATCACGTGGCGGGCCTTCGAGCGGTAGAGCCCGATCGTGCGGATGTATTCGCACAGGCCTTCCTCGCCCAGCGCCAGCATCGCTTCGGGCGTCGGGGCCACGGCGAACAGCTTGCGGGTGGCCAGGTTGACGCTCTTGTCGGTCGCCTGGGCCGACAGCGTCACGGCCACCAGCAGTTCGAAGGGCGTCGAGTACTCGAGCTCGGTGGTCGGGTGCGGGTTCAGCGCCTGCAGGCGCCGGAAGATCTCGGTGCGACGCTCGCGGTTCATCGCGCACCCTCCAGCCTCTCGCGAGCGCGACGCATCGCCGCCTCGATCGCCGCGCGCTTGCGCGCCTGTGCGTCGTCGTGCGCGGCGGAAGCGCCGCGGGCCGCCAGCCGCTGCTGGCGGGCGCGCCGGTCACGCTCGAGCCGCAAGCCGCGCGCGCGATAGCGGCCGCGCGCCGCCGCCGCGTCGGTGTCGGTCCACCGGGCGTCGTCGGCCCCGAGGGGAAGCATCTCGATGCAGTCGACCGGGCAGGGGGGCACGCACAGGTCGCAGCCGGTGCACAGCGCCGCGATCACCGTGTGCATCCGCTTGCGCGCGCCGATGATCGCGTCGACCGGGCAGGCCTGGATGCACTTGGTGCAGCCGATGCACAGGTCGGGATCGATCCGGGCGACCCGCCTGGGCGCCTCGACGCCGCACTCGGGGTTCAGCGGCAGCTCGGGCCGCCCCAGCAGGCGGGCGAGACGCGCGATGCCGGCCGCGCCGCCCGGCGGGCAGCGGTCGATCTGCGCGCGCCCGGCCGCGATCGCCTCGGCATAGGGCCGGCAGCCGTCGTAGCCGCACTTCGTGCACTGCGTCTGCGGCAGCAGCGCGTCGATCGCGTCGGCCAGCGTCGCGCCGGACGGTTCTGCGGACATCGGGTCCGGGTCAGCCGACCAGCTTGAGCTGCCCCCCGTCGCGGCGGTGCTGCTGGATGAACGCGCGCACCTCGGGGCAGACCATCTCGCGCCAGCGCCGGCCGCTGAAGATGCCGTAGTGGCCGGCGCCCGGCACCACGAAGTGCTGCTTGTTCTTCTTCGGGATGCCCGAGCACAGTCCCTGCGCCGCCTCGGTCTGGCCGAGCCCCGAGATGTCGTCGAGCTCGCCCTCGATCGTGAACAGGGCCACGTCGGTGATGTCGGCCGGGTTCACGCGCCAGGTCTTGCCTTCGAACTCGACGTCCCAGGTGCCCAGCGGCAGCGCGTGCTCCTGGAAGACCAGCCGGATCGTGTCCAGGTAGTACTCGGCCGGCATGTCCAGCACCGCGTTGTACTCGTCGTAGAAGCGGCGGTGCGACTCGGCGTCGTCCATGTCGCCGCGCACCAGGTCGAGATAGAAGTCCCAGTGCGAGGTCATGTGCCGGTCGGGGTTCATCGCCACGAAGCCGGCGTGTTGCAGGAAGCCGGGATAGACTCGGCGGCCGGCGCCCGGATAGCGGCTCGGCACGCGGTGGATCAGCATCCGCTCGAACCAGTCGTGGCTGCGGGTCATCGCCAGGTCGTTGACCTTGGTCGGGCTGCTTCGCGTGTCGATCGGCCCGCCCATCATCGTCATCGTGCGCGGCTGGTGCGGGTCCTTCATCGAGGCCATCAGCGACACCGCCGCCATCACCGGCACCGTGGGCTGGCAGACCGACAGCACGTGCACCTCGGGCCCGAGGTGCCGGATGAAGCGGATCGCGTAGCCGATGTAGTCGTCGAGATGGAAGGGGCCGTGCCAGGTGGACACCATCCGCGCATCGACCCAGTCGGTGATGTACACGTTGTGATCCGGCAGCAGCGCGCGCACCGTGTCGCGCAGCAGCGTGGCGTGATGCCCGGACAGCGGCGCGAAGACCAGCACCGCGGGGTCGGTCGAGCGATGCGCCAGCGACTTCGGCAGCAGCCGCTCGAACTTCAGCAGCCGGCAGAACGGGAAGTTCATCTCGACCCGCTCGACGATCGGCACCTCGGTGTCGTCGATCCGGGTGGCGCTCAGCCCGAACTCGGGCTTCTCGTAGTCCTTGCCGAGCCGGTACAGCAGCTCGAAGCCGGCCGAGATCCGGTTGGAGAACGGGAACATCGCCATCGGGCTGTAAGGATCGCCGTACAGAAGGCTCATCGAGTCGGCCCAACTCGACAGCGGCTTGAGCACCGCCCGCTGGGCTTCGCGAATCTGGTAGAGCATGGTCGGGGTCCTGATTGCGAACGATTTCGGCAGGGGGTCTGCTGCAATGCGCAAACCCCCACGACTGTCATGAGTATGACACGAGGCCCCGGATCCAGCTCGCGGCGAGCTTTTCCTGCAGCGAGTTCTGGGCCAGCCGTTGTTGCAGAGCGGCGAAATCGACCCTTTCCAGCGGCTGGTCCTGCTCGAAGCAGGAGAAGACCAGTTCGATCTTTCCGGTGGCCGGGTCCTTCTGCGGCTGGAGGCACTGGCCGCAGATCTCCTTCAGCATGCACTGCATCGGCGAGTTGACCGAGCCGATGCCCCGGTGGCCGGGCTTCAGGAAGGGCTTCAGCGCGCCCTCGCGGGCGGCGGCGACCGCCGCCATCATCCGGTCGGAGCCGATCGCCAGGATCCGGTCGGCTTCCTGGAGCCGCGGCGAGCCGGCCTCCGGCGCCAGGCGGCCGTCCGCCCACGCCTGCATCGCTTCGACGATGTTGCCGACGAAGGCCCGGTCCTGCGGCCGGCCGGGCACGAAGCCGGGCGCCTCGTCGCAGCACCAGACCACCGCGTCGGCCGCCGACTCGATGTCGGCGACCCGGTAGCGGTCTTCCGCCCGCCGGTAGCCGGCGAAATACAGCACCCGGGAACCCGCGGCCCGGAACGCCGCGCCGATCGAGAACAGCACCGCGTTGCCGAGGCCGCCGCCCGCCAGCACCACGGTTTCGCCGGCGGCGATCTCGGTCGGCGAGCCGGTCGGCCCCATCAGGACCACCGGCTCGCCCGGCTGCAGCCGCTCGCAGAGGTTGGACGAACCGCCCATTTCCAGCACGATCGTCGACACCAGCCCGCGCTCGCGGTCTACCCAGGCGCCGGTCAGCGCCAGGCCTTCCATGGCCAGCCGGGTCGCCTGCGCCCCGCTGCCCAGCACCGGTGCCAGCGTCTCGTAGTTCTGCAGCCGGTAGAACTGGCCGGGCGCGAAATTTCGGGCTGCGAGCGGCGCGCGGACCACGACCTCGACGATGGTCGGCGTGAGCCGCTCGACGCGCTCGACACGGGCGCGCAACAGGTCGCCGATCCGCTCCGCGAACGCCTCGAAGCCGGCCGGATCGGCCGGGGCGCGCCGCCGCAGCACCCGGTCCACGACCGGATGGCCGCGCAACGCGGAGGCCATCGCCTTGACGACGTTGCCCGACCAGCCCGGATGCAGGTCGCCGAAGAAGGACATCATCCGGCCGTCGCCGGGCCCGGCCAGCAACACCTGCGGCGACTCGGGCTTCGGATTTCCGTGCTCGGGCCGGACCGGGCGGCCTTCCTCGTCGACCGCTGCGAAGTGCCGGCCGTCGAGCGAGAAGCGGCCCGGCGCCTCGCGCGCGGCGACCGTGTTCGGCCGGGTGCCGGCGGCGATCAGCACGGTGCGCGCGGGCCAGGACAGGCGCTCTGCGTCGGCGGCATCGGCGGCATCGGCGGCATCGGCGGCATCGCGGGCATCGCGGGCATCGCGGGCATCGCGGGCATCGCGGGCATCGCGGGCGTCGTCCGCGCCCGCGTCCACCCCGGTCCGCGCGAACACGATCGCGCTCGCCGCGCCGCTGTCGTCGACCTCGATCCGCCGCGGCTCGAGCCCCTCGGCGAAGTGAACGCCTTCCTCGAGCGCCTTCTCGAGCTCCTCGTGATTGAGCCGGTAGGCCGGACTGTCGACCAGCCGCCTGCGGTAGGCGATCGTCACGCCGCCCCAGCCGGCCAGCAGCTCGGCCAGGCGCGGCGCGCGGCCCTCGCGGCGGGCGGCCTCGCGCTCGGCCCGGATCGTCCGGCCGTGGGCCAGGAATTCGTCGGCCAGCGCCGCCTCCTCGGCGGTCCAGCCCGACCGCGTCGCCGCCTCCCCCTGGCGGGCGACCAGCGATTCGTGCCGCAGCAGGAACTTCTCGACCTGGGAGACGTAGTAGGCCTGCGCCTCGGTGGCGGCGTCGATCGCGGTCAGGCCGCCGCCGATCACCACGACCGGCAGCCGCAACTGCAGGTTGGCCAGCGAGTCGGCCTTCGCGGCCCCGGTCAGCTGCAGCGCCATCAGGAAGTCGCTGGCCGTGCGCACGCCGCGCGCCAGCCCGTTCGGGATGTCGAGCACCGTCGGGCGGCCGGCGCCCGTCGCCAGCGCCACGTGGTCGAAGCCGAGCGCGAAGGCGCCGTCGGCGTCCAGCGTGCCGCCGAAGCGCACCCCGCCGAACAGTGCGAAGCGCTCGCGCCGCTCGAGCAGCAGGCGGACGATCGTCAGGTTGTTCTTGTCCCAGCGCGCGGTGATGCCGTACTCGGCCACGCCGCCGAAGCCGGCCCCGATCCGGGTCTCGAGCGGCTCGCGCAGTTCGGCGACGTCGCGTACCGGCTCGAAGGGCACGCGATGGCCGTCCAGCGTCGTGCCCGACAGCCGCCCGGGAAGCGGCTCGATCTTCAGCCCGTCGATGCCGACGACACCGTGGCCGTCGTTCAGCAGGTGGTGGGCCAGCGTGAAGCCGGCCGGCCCCAGCCCGGCCACCAGCACCTTGCGCCCGCTGTCGGGGGCGGGCAGGGGCCGCGCCAGGTTCATCGGGTTCCAGCGGGTCAGCAGCGAGTAGACCTCGAAGCCCCAGGGCAGCGCGAGCACGTCGTTCAGCGTGCGGGTCTCGGCCTGCGGGATGTCCACCGGCGTCTGCTGCTGGTACACGCAGGCCTTGACGCAATCGTTGCAGATCCGGTGGCCGGTCGCCGCCACCATCGGGTTCTCGACGACGATCGCCGCCAGCGCGGCGATCGGATGGCCGGACTTCTTCAGCGTCTGGAATTCGGAGATCCGTTCTTCCAGCGGGCAGCCGGCCAGGGTCGTGCCGAGCGCGGAGCGGCGGAATCGCGAGACGCCGGCGGGCCCGCTGCCGTCGTGGGCGGCGCCTGCCGTGCCGGGGCTGGCTCCGCCGGGCGCCCCGGCCCGCCCGGCCGCAGCGGGCAGGCCGTGCGAGCAGGAGTCCGTGCCCTGCTTGTGGCAGAGCAGGCAGTAATGAATCTCGTCGAGCGCCGAGGCCAGCGTCGGCCCGGGGTCGGTCAGGCCGAAGCCGTCCCGGCGCCGGATCGCCTCGGGGCGGATCGTGTGGACCGTGGCGCCGCCGGCCAGCTCGCTGCGGGTCTGCTCGGGCAGCGCCCAAGGCTCGACCTGGCGCGGATGGCGGAACAGCACGCCTTTGCCGTGGCGCCGCCGGCCGGCCTCGGTCAGCACGGCCCAGGCGCTGTAGTGCCTGGCCGTTTCCAGCAGGGATTCGGCCCGGGCCCGCTCGGCCTCGCCGGCCGAGTCGTCGGCCGCCAGCGCCTGCCAGCCGAGCACCGCGCGCGCGAAGCCGGCTTCGTCGAGGTCGTCGCTGGCGGCGGGGGCGTCGGAATCGATCGGCGCGTGCGCGAGTGCGGCGCCGGCCGCGGAAGTGGCCGGGCGCAAGGCCGCGACGAGCCGCTCGCGCGCCGCGTCGGCGTCGAAGCCGGCCAGGTCGTCGAGCGTCAGCGACAGCAGGGCCTGCCGCTTCACGAACTTGTACTTGACGCGCCACAGGGGCGCCAGCGCCTGCTGCGACGCGACCAGGCCGGCCAGCGCGTCGGCGATGCCGAACAGCTCGGCGACGAAGGCTTCGAGGTGGGGCGCGAGCGCGATCAGCAGCGGCGCCTGTTCGCGGGCCGAAGCCGGCGGCGCGGCCCTGGCCTGGACGAGCCGTTCGGCCAGCGCCGCGTCGCGCGCGGCCAGCGAGTCGAGGAAGGCGCGGTCGAGCCTCAGCAGGCCGTCGCGGCGGTACAGGTCCTCGAAGGACAGCCCGAAGGCCAGGGACAGCCCGCCGGCCGGACTCAACGCTGCAGGTGCTCCAGCTTGCCCTTGACGTCCTTCCAGTCGTCGGCGTCGGGCAGGGAATCCTTGGTGCGGGTGATGCTCGGCCAGACCTTGGCCAGCTCGGCGTTCAGCTCGGTGAACTGGCGCTGGTCGGCGGGCACGTCTTCCTCGGCCACGATCGCCTCGACCGGGCACTCGGGAATGCAGACCGCGCAGTCGATGCATTCGTCGGGGTCGATGACGAGCATGTTCGGCCCTTCACGGAAGCAGTCGACCGGGCAGACGTCGACGCAATCGGTGTACTTGCACCGGATGCAGGAATCGAGGACGACGTGAGTCATGGCGGAGGGGATCTCGGAGCTGTGTCGGATTGGGCGGATTTTACTCCCGCCGTCAATGCGCGCCGACCACGACCGGCACCTCGGTGGCCGGGGGCGTGTTGCGGCTGCGCCCGCAGCGCACGATGCCGTCGATCATCACCATGCCGACGCCAGGGATGTCGCCGAGCTGCACGCTCTCGAGCAGCGTGCGGCCGGCCGTGTGCTGGGCGCGGTCCATGAACACGAAGTCGGCCGCGCGGCCCGGTTCGACCAGCCCGCAGTTCAGGTTGCGGATCCGGGCGGTGTTGCCGGTGGCGAAGCAGAAGACCAGCTCGGCCGGAATGCCGGCCATGCTCGAGAGCAGCGCGATCATCCGCAGCATGCCCAGCGGCTGCACGCCCGAGCCGGCCGGGCCGTCGGTGCCGAGGATCACACGGTGGGGGCACTTCAGCTGCAGCGCGGCCTGCGCGGCGGCGATCGCGACCTTCTCGTTGCCGTTGTGCACGATCTCGATCGCCCGCGACGACTTCTCGCAGAGCTCGCACACGTGCGCCTCGGGCAGCGAGGTGTGGCCGCCGTTGATGTGCCCGATCACGTCGGCGTCGGCCTCCAGCACCACGTCCTTGTCGATCAGCCCGGAGCCCGGGATCGAGGGCCCGCCGGTGTGGATCGTGCTCTGGATCCCGTGCTTGCGCGCCCAGGCGACCATCTGCTTCGCCTCGTCGCCGGCCTTCACCGATCCCAGGCCCACCTCGCCGAGCAGCTTCACGCCGGCCTGCGCCAGGTCGGCGAAGTCCTGCTCGGTCATGCCCTTCTCGATGACCGGCGCGCCGGCAAGCACCTTCACGCCGCCCGGCCGGAAGTTGTCGAAGGCCCGCTGCGCGGTGATCGCCAGCGCCTTCAGCCCGACGATGTCCTTGGGTCGGCCGGGCAGGTGCACCTCGCCGGCGGAGATCATCGTGGTCACGCCGCCGTTCATCGTGGAATCGATCCACCCGAGCTGGTTCTGGCGCGGGGTCCAGTCGCCGAAGACCGGGTGCACGTGGCTGTCGATCAGGCCCGGGCACACGCAGGTGCCGCGCGCGTCGATCAGCGTGTCGGGCTGGCCGGTGTCGCATTCGGCTTCGCGTCCGACCGCGGCGATGATGCCGTCGTTCACGACGATCGTGTCGGCGTCGAGGATCGGGCGATCGATGTCGCCGGACAGGAGCAGGCCGATGTTCCTGATGACGACCTTGCCGGATTTTCCGGCGCTCGCGGCTTCAGCCATGTTCGGTCTCCGATGCGGTGGGGCGGGGGGTGGACGGCGAGACGACGCGCAGCACCGAGTCGATGATGAATCGCTCCCAGTAGGCCAGCGCCTCGGGCGCCTCGAGGTTCTCGCCGAGGAAGGTCGACAGCGTGTGACGGTTCGACAGGTAGAAATAGCCGAGCGAGGCGATCAGCAGGTAGACGTCGCGCGCCCGCAGCTCGGCGCGGAAGCGGCCCCGTTGCGCGCCGCTTCGCAGCACCCGTTCGAGCAGCGAGATCGCCGGCGACGAGTACTCGCCCGGCCGGCGCGACTTGGAGATGTGCCGCCCGCGGTGCAGGTTCTCCGAGTTCAGCAGCGTGATGAACTCGGGGTGCCGGTTGTAGTAGGACCAGATGAACCGGATGATCGTCTCGAGCGCCTCGACCGGGCGATCGAGGTCGAGCGCGAGCTCGGACTCGGCCTCGTTGAAGCGACGGTAGATCTCCTCGATCACCGCGATGAACAGGCCTTCCTTGCTGCCGAAGTAGTAGTAGATCATCCGGTCGTGCGACCGGGCCGCCTTCGAGATCTGCTCGATCCGGCCGCCCGCGAAGCCGTGCCGGGCGAAGACCCTGATCGCGGCGCGCAGCAGGCTTTCCCGGGTCGCCTGCGCGGCGAGCTCGCGCGTGCCGGGCTTGCGGGCCGTGCCGGGCGCGGCGCGCTTCCTCGGGCCGGCGGCGCCCGGCCTGGACGCGGCCGGGCGCGCGGTGCCCGCCGGGGCGGTGGAGCGGGCCGGCCGGGACATCGGCTACTGCTCGGCGAACGCGCGCTCGATGACGAAGTCGCCGGGCGTGGAAGTGTTGCCCTCGGTGAACCCGCGCTCCTCGAGCATGCGCTTGAGGTCGCGCAGCATCGCCGGGCTGCCGCAGATCATCACGCGGTCCTCCTTCGGGTCGAGCGGCGGCACGCCGAGGTCCGCGAACAGCTTGCCCGACTCGATCAGCTCGGTGACGCGGCCCATGTTCTGGTACTGCTCGCGCGTCACCGTCGGGTAGTAGCGCAGCTTGCTCGACACCATCTCGCCGATGAACTCGTGGTGCGGCAGCTGCTCGACCAGCATGTCGTGATAGGCGAGCTCGTCGACCTGTCGCACGCCGTGCACCAGGATCACCGTGTCGAACTTCTCGTAGGTGTCCGGGTCGCGGATGATGCTCATGAAGGGCGCCAGCCCGGTGCCGGTCGACAGCAGGTACAGCCGCTTGCCGGGCAGCAGGTAGTCGATCACCAGCGTGCCGGTGGGCTTGTGGCCGACGATGATCGAGTCGCCCGGCTGGATGTGCTGCAGCCGCGATGTCAGCGGGCCGTCGGGAACCTTGATGCTCAGGAACTCGAGGTGGTCCTCGTAGTTCGGGCTCACGATGCTGTAGGCGCGCAGCAGCGGCTTGCCGTCGACCCTGAGCCCGATCATCGTGAAGTGCCCGTTCCTGAACCGCAGCGCCTGGTTGCGCGTGGTGGTGAAGGTGAACAGGCGATCGGTCCAGTGGTGGACGCTGAGCACGCGTTCTTCGTCGAAGGCGGCCATCCGGGCGGCTCCATGGTGCCGCGGGCCGTCGCTCTCGGGGCCCGGGGCGGGGGTTCGAAAAAGCCGTTGCGCGGGCGCCGGCTTTCGTGTTTAACTTTCCGCCAATGTAGCGTTCACAACATCAACGTTAAGTGAATCCTACATAAAACCGGGCGGCAGGCGCAACAGGCGCGCAGGCCGCCGCGGCAGGCGGCCGCGGCACGAAGCCGGCCGCTACGGGGGCACCCATCCAGGCCATGAAGGCGCGCAGGCGATGACCGAGCACACGAAGACCGACGGCTTGCCCGAGGTCGAGCCGATCCCGCAGGTACTCGAGAAGGCCAGGCCGCGCAACGAGCGCATGGCCGCCGACAAGATCGAGTGCAACGCCTGCCCGGTGCTGTGCCAGATCGGCGAGGGCAGGGTCGGCGCCTGCGACCGCTACGCGAACTCCGGCGGCACGCTGGTGCGCGTCGATCCGGTCGTGATGCTCCGGCGCACCGTCGAGGACGCGGGCGCGAAGCTGGTCCGGTTCGCGGGCCGGCCGGCGCTGCCTGCCGGCCTTGCCGAAGCCGCCGGGGCGGACGGCGATGCGAGCGGGCTCGACCCCGCCGGCGCCGAAGCCGGGGTCGCCGACTGGGACGGCGACCTGCTGCGCGCCAACGAGGTCTTCGTGACCGGCATCGGCTCGTCGACCACCTACCCCGACTACAAGCCGGCGCCCTTCATCGTGGCCTCGCAGGCCGACGGCGTCGACATGGTCACGGTGGTCACCGAGGGGATCTTCAGCTACTGCAGCCTGAAGGTGAAGATCGACACCGACCGCTACCTCGGCCCCGAGCAGGCGAACGTGCGTTGCCGCGGCGAGGTGGTCGGCCATGTCACCACCGCCGAGTACGGCTCGCAGATGCTGTCCCTCGGGGGCGTGCATCACCTGACCGGCGGCAGCAAGAAGGAAGGCCGCGTCACCGTCGAGATGATGCAGGCGCTGGGCAACCGCCAGCCGGTCGAGCTCACGATCGACGGCGGCGCGCAGCTGCTGGTGCAGGCCGGCAGGCCGCCGGTGGTCAACGGCGTCGAGGAGCAGCGGATGCGCGTCGGCTGCGGCTCGGCCACCATCGGCATCTTCGCCAAGCAGTTCTACGGTCGGGTCGACGAGGTCGTCGTCGTCGACGACCACATCACCGGCGTGCTGACCGAGCACCAGGCCGGCCGTTGCCTCGACATGAGGCCTTCGGGCCTGAGGATCCGCGGCCGGAAGTCCACGCCGGGCCGCTACTTCCAGGTCGCCAATCCCGGCACCGGCTGGGGAGGCACCGACATCGCCGACCCGCTGTCGATCGTCGAAGGCTGGGACCCGAAGCTGGCCTGGCCGGGCCAGCGCGTGCTGATGGTGTCGACCACCGGCGAGCACGCCGCCTGGTACGAGCTCGACGAGGCGCTGGCGCCGCGCGAGGCCGAGATGCCCGAGGCGGTGCGGCGGATCGTCGAGCGGATCGGCGAGAACTGCGAACCCTCGCTCACCTCGGTGCTGTTCCTCGGCGGCGCGGGCGGCAGCCTGCGCGCCGGCGTCACCGAGAACCCGGTGCTGCTCACCCGCTCGATCAAGCAGAGCCTGGTCAACGTCACATGCGGCGGCGCGCCGGCCTACGTGTGGCCGGGCGGCGGCATCACGGTGATGGTCGACGTGATGCGCATGCCCGAGAACGCCTTCGGCACCGTGCCGACGCCCGCGATCGTCGCCCCGATCGAGTTCACGATGCGGGCCGACGACTTCGCCGCGCTCGGCGGCCACGTCGAAGAGGTGCGCACGCTCGGGCAGGCGCTGCGCAGCGGCGCCTGGCACGACGAGGGCGCGCCGGTCGCGCGCCGCTGGCTGGCCGCCGACCCGGCCAACCCCTGGCCGATCGGCCATGCGCCGATGCTCGGCTGAGGACCGACCGATGACCGCGCAGCGCGCGCCGCTTTCCGGAAACCGCTGGCACTTCTCGCACGGCCCGATCGACCTGGTGATCGGCGCCGACGGCGAGCCGGCCGCCGTGCGGGCCGCCCACGAGGCCGCGTGGGCGCGCTTCGCCACGGTGCTGCAGGAGCTGGTCGGCGAGTTGCCGGCGCTGCGCGCGCCGTTGTTGCCGGCCGCGATCGAAGACGGGCAGGCCGGTTCGCGCTGTCCGCTTCGCGGGCCGGTCGCCCGGCAGATGTGGGCCGCCTGCCTGCCCTTCGCAGACGAGTTCATAACCGCGATGGCGGCGGTCGCCGGCGCGGTCGCCGACGAGATCGTCGCCTCGTACCGCCGCCCCGGCATCGCTCGCGCCTGGGTCAACAACGGCGGGGACATCGCGCTGCACCTGGCCGAGGGCAACTCGGCCAGAGTCGGCCTGTTCGCCGACCTGGCGCGCCTCGCCCCGCTTTCGGGCATCGTGCCCGGCCGCGGCGCACCGCTCGGGCTCGACGGCCGATTCGAGATCGGCGCCGCGATGCCGGTGCGCGGCATCGCCACCAGCGGTTGGCGCGGTCGCAGCTTCTCGCTGGGCATCGCCGACAGCGTCACCGTGCTCGCCGGAACCGCCGCGCAGGCGGACGCCGCGGCCACGATGGTGGCCAACGCGGTCGATGTCGACGATCCGCGCATCGTTCGCCGCGCGGCCAGCGAATTGCGCGACGATACCGATCTCGGCGACCGGCTCGTCGTGGTCGACGTGCCGACGCTCGGACGGACTGCGGTGGCGCATGCGCTGCACGCGGGCGTGCGGCGGGCACGGGACTTGCACGGACGCGGATTGTTGCGGGCGGCCGTGCTGGTCTGCCAGGGACAGGCGGCCGTCGTCGGCGAGCCCGGCGCCAGGCCCGACGCGGCGGCGTCCGGTGCGGTGGCCGGAGGGCGGGTCGACACGGCGGCCGGGCAGTCTGCACCGCCCGTGCGGTCCCGGGCCGGCGCGGCGGCGGCCGCTCCGGGCTTCGCCTGAACGGTGGCCACCAGGAGCGACGGGTGCGGGAACAGCGAGGAGTGATTCGGGAATGATCGAGATTCGTCGGGTCTTCACGCAGGTCGAGGACATCTTCCACGAGTTCGGGCCGCCGCCGGAGCGGCCCCAGCGGCGTGGCGCGATCGTCGCGGTGCTGCGCAACCCGTACTCGGGGCGCTACGAGCCCGACATCCTGCCGATGATGGACGCGCTGCAGCCTGTCGGCGTGCAGATGGCGCACCGGTTGCTGGCGGCGATGGACGAACCGGTCGAGCGCATCGAAAGCTACGGAAAGGGCGCGATCGTGGGCGCCGACGGCGAGCTCGAGCACGGCGCGCTCTGGCACGTGCCCGGCGGCTACGCGATGCGCGAGCTGCTCGGCTGGAAGGGTAACGCCGCCGCGTATGCCCAGGGTCAGGGCGCCGCCGAGGGCGGCCAGCCCGGCAACGCGCTGGCGATCGTGCCCTCGACCAAGAAGGTCGGCCCGCCGGGCGCCACGCTGGACGTGCCGCTCACCCACATCAACGCGGCCTACGTGCGAAGCCACTTCGACGCGTTCGAGGTCCGCGTTCCGGGCGCGCCGCTGCCCGACGAGCTCGCGCTGGTGCTGGTGATGAGCACCGGGGCCCGCGTGCACGCGCGGGTCGGCGGGCTGAAGGCGTCCGAGATCTCGCGCTGGGACGGCCAGCGCTGAACGCAGCAGACGAGGAGAAACCGAAGATGTCGGCAAGGATCAGGAAGCTCGTCGTGCAGGTCGACGAGACCCGCGTCGAGATGGGCAAGGCGATCGAGCCGCCGATCCGGCGCGCCGTGGCGATCGCCGTGATCGAGAACCCTTGCGCCGGGCGCTACGTCGAGAACCTCGACGAGCTGATCGCGATCGGCGAGGAGCTCGGCGGGCTGCTCGGCGAGAAGTGCGTGAAGGCGCTGGGCATCGAGCCGGGCCGGGCGCACAGTTACGGCAAGGCGGCGATCGTCGGCGAGGCCGGCGAGCTCGAGCACGCCGCGGCGATCCTGCACCCGAAGCTGGGCGCGCCGCTGCGCAAGGCGGTCGAGAAGGGGGCGGCGCTGGTGCCGTCCGCCAAGAAGCGCGGCGGCATGGGCACCGCGATCGACGTGCCGCTCGGCCACAAGGACGCCGCCTACGTGCGCAGCCACTTCGACGCGATCGAGGCGCGGGTGGGCGACGCGCCGCGCGCCAACGAGATCGTCGTGGCCGTCGCGGTCACCGACGGCGGCCGGCCGCTGCCGCGAATCGGCGGCCTGCAGGTCGGCGAAATCCAGGGCACCGACGGGTTGCGCTGAAGTTGTCTGATCCGATTTCATCCAGGGAGAGCAGGACGATGCACACGAAACGAATCCTCGCGGCCGGCATCGCCGCGCTGGCCGCCACGCTCGCCGCCCCGGCGAGCGCGCAGGGCGTCATCAAGATCGGCGAGGTCAACAGCTACAAGGCGCAGCCCGCCTTCCTCGAGCCCTACCGCAAGGGCATGGAGCTCGCCGTCGAGCAGGTCAACGCGGCCGGCGGCGTGAACGGCAAGAAGATCGAGCTGGTGATCCGCGACGACAACGCGAACCCGGGCGACGCGGTCCGCGCCGCCGAGGAGCTGGTCTCGCGCGAGCGCGTCGACCTGCTCACCGGGACCTTCCTGTCGCACATCGGCCTGGCGATCACCGACTTCGCCAAGCAGAAGAAGGTGTTCTTCCTTGCCGCCGAGCCGCTCACCGACAAGATCACCTGGCAGAACGGCAACCGCTACACCTTCCGGCTGCGCCCGTCGACGTACATGCAGGTCGCGATGCTGGTGCCCGACGCGGTGGCGATGAAGAAGAAGCGCTGGGCGCTGGTCTATCCGAACTACGAGTACGGCCAGTCTGCGGCCGCCACCTTCAAGCAGCTGATGAAGGAGGCGCAGCCCGACATCGAGTTCGTGACCGAGCAGGCGCCGCCGCTGGGCAAGGTCGACGCGGGCAGCGTCGTGCAGGCGCTGGCCGACGCGAAGCCCGACGGCATCTTCAACGTGCTGTTCGGCGCCGACCTGGCGAAGTTCGTTCGCGAGGGCAACACCCGTGGCCTGTTCAAGGACCGCGAGGTGGTCAGCCTGCTGACCGGCGAGCCCGAGTACCTCGATCCGCTGAAGGACGAATCGCCCAACGGCTGGCTGGTCACCGGCTATCCGTGGTACGGGATCGACACGCCCGAGCACAAGGCCTTCCTCGCGGCCTATCAGAAGAAGTTCAACGACTATCCGCGCCTGGGCACGGTGGTCGGCTACAGCTCGATCATGTCGCTGGCCGCGGGCCTGAAGAAGGCCGGTTCCGCCGACACCGAGAAGATGATCGCCGCCTTCCGCGGGCTCGAGGTCGACACGCCCTTCGGACGGATCACCTACCGCCCGCAGGACCACCAGTCCACGATGGGCGGCTACGTGGGCCGCACGAAGAACGAGGGCGGCAAGGGCGTGATGGTCGACTACCGCTACGTCGACGGCACCAAGGTGCTGCCGTCCGACGAGGTCGTCAAGAAGCTGCGTCCGGCCGACTGATGAGCTTCTCGGGCTTCATCGTCCAGTTGCTGAACGGGCTGGCCGGCGCGTCTTCGCTGTTCCTGGTGGCGGCCGGGTTGTCGCTGATCTTCGGCGTCACCCGGATCGTCAACTTCGCGCACGGCTCGTTCTACATGGTCGGCGTCTACATCGCCTGGTCGCTGGTCGAGCGGATGGGCGCCGGCATCGGGTTCTGGCCGGCGCTGCTGCTGGCCGCGCTGGCGGTGGGCCTGCTCGGCGCGCTCGTCGAGATCCTGCTCCTGCGCAGGATCTACCGTGCGCCCGAGCTGTTCCAGCTGCTCGCCACCTTCGCGCTGGTGCTGGTGGTCAAGGACGCGGTGCTTTGGCTGTGGGGCCCGGAAGAGTTGCTCGGGCCGCGCGCGCCGGGGCTGGCCGGATCGGTCACGATCCTCGGCCGCCAGTTTCCGGAGTACGACCTGTTCCTGATCGTGGTCGGGCCGGTGGTGCTCGGCCTGCTCTGGCTGCTGCTCACCAGGACCCGATGGGGGACGCTGGTGCGCGCCGCCACGCAAGATCGCGAGATGGTCGGCGCGCTCGGCGTCAACCAGGCCTGGCTGTTCACCGCGGTGTTCGCGCTCGGCGCGATGCTCGCGGGCCTCGGCGGCGCGCTGCAGCTGCCGCGGGAGCCGGCCAACCTGGAGATGGACCTGCACACGATCGGCGCGGCCTTCGTGGTGGTCGTGGTGGGCGGCATGGGCTCGATCCCCGGCGCCTACGTGGCCGCGCTGCTGATCGCCGAGCTCAAGGCGATCTGCATCTGGCTCGGCGTCGTCGACGTGTTCGGCTTCGAGGTGTCGTTCTCCAAGCTCACGCTCGTCGTGGAGTTCCTGGTGATGGCGGTCGTGCTGGTCTGGCGGCCATGGGGACTGCTCGGGCGCCCGCAGGGGGCGAGCCGGCACGCGGGCGCGGTCGAGCCGCCGCTTCGCGCGGCCACCCGGCCCTTCCTGTACGCGAGCCTCGCGGTGCTGGCCGGGCTGGTGGTGTTCCCGCTGCTGACGAAGGCCTCGCCCTACCTGACCGTGCTGGCGATCGACCTGCTGATCGCGGCGCTGTTCGCGACCAGCCTGCACTTCATCATGGGGCCGGCCGGCCTGCACTCGTTCGGCCACGCGGCCTACTTCGGGCTGGGCGCCTACGGCGCGGCGCTGCTCGTGCGCGCGCTGGGGGTGCCGATGGAGCTCACGCTGCTGCTCGCGCCGCTGGTCGCGGCGATCGGCGCGGTGATCTTCGGCTGGTTCAGCGTCCGGCTCTCGGGCGTCTACCTAGCGATGCTGACACTGGCCTTCGCGCAGATCGCGTGGGCGATCGTCTACCAGTGGGACGACTTCACCGGCGGCAGCAACGGGCTGACCGGGGTCTGGCCCTCGGAGTGGCTGTCGGACAAGGTCAACTACTACTACCTGACGCTGGCCTTCGTGGCGGCGGGCGTGCTGCTGCTGCGCCGGATGCTGTTCTCGCCCTTCGGCTACGCGATGCGCGCGGGCCGCGACTCGCCGACCCGGGCCGACGCGATCGGCATCGACGTCAAGCGCGTGCAGTGGGCCGCCTTCGTGATCGCCGGCCTGTTCGCCGGGGTGGCCGGCGCGCTGTTCGCGTTCTCGAAGGGCAGCATCTCGCCCGAAACGCTGCACGTGGCGCGCTCGATCGACGGGCTGGTCATGGTGCTGCTGGGCGGCCTGCAGACCCTGGTCGGACCGGTCGTGGGCGCGGTCACCTTCACCTGGCTGCACGACACGGTCGCACGCAACACCGACTACTGGCGCGCGATGCTGGGCGCGATCATCCTGCTGCTGGTGCTGCTGTTCCCGCAGGGGATCGCCGGCTTCGCCAGGCAGGTCGCGGCGCGCAGGCTGGGCGAGGAGGCCTGAGCGAATGAGCCTGCTGAAAGTCACCGGGCTGGGCAAGTCCTTCGGCGGCGTGCGCGCGGTCGACGGCATCGACTTCGAGCTCGCCCGGGGCGAGCTGCTTGCGCTGATCGGGCCGAACGGCGCCGGCAAGTCCACCACCTTCAACATGGTCAACGGCCAGCTGCGCGCCGACTCGGGCTCGATCCGGCTCGACGGCACCGAGCTGATCGGGCTGAAGCCGCGCGAGATCTGGCGGCTCGGCGTGGGCCGGACCTTCCAGATCGCCGAGACCTTCTCCTCGCTGACCGCGGTCGAGAACGTGCAGATGGCGCTGATGTCGGCGGACCGGCGGCTCTACTCGATGTGGGCGCGCGGCGCGCGGCACCGCCGCGCCGAGGCGATCGAACTGCTCGACCAGGTCGGCATGGCCGCGCAGGCCGACCGGCCCTGCAGCGTGCTCGCTTACGGCGACGTCAAGCGGGTCGAGCTGGCGATCGCGATGGCCAACGCGCCGAAGCTGCTGCTGATGGACGAGCCGACCGCCGGCATGGCGCCGAAGGAGCGCAACGACCTGATGGCGCTCACCAAGCGCCTGGTGGTCGAGCGCGACATGGCGGTGCTGTTCACCGAGCACAGCATGGACGTCGTCTTCGCCTATGCCGACCGGATGATCGTGCTGGCGCGCGGCCGGTTGATCGCGGAGGGGCAGCCGGCCGAGATCCGCGACCATCCGAAGGTGCAGGAGGTCTATTTCGGTTCCGGCAAGACCTTCGAGAAGAAGCGTCCGGCGGCCGGGCAGGGCGCCGGGCCGGCGAGCGTCGCGAGCGAGGCGATCCGATGAGCCTCGGCAGCGGGGAGGGGGGTGCAGTGGACGCGCGGATCGAGCGGAGCGAACGGGTCGCGCAGCGCCATTCGCCGCAGGACGGGTCGCTGCTCGAGGTCGACGGGCTGTCGGCCTGGTACGGCGGCGCGCGCATCCTGTTCGACGTGTCGCTGAACGTAAGCCGGGGCGAGGTCGTCGCGCTGATGGGCCGCAACGGCGCGGGCAAGTCGACCACGCTCAAGGCGATCATGGGCATGGTGCCGCGCCGGCGCGGCCGGCTCGCGTTCATGGGGCGCGACATCTCGAACGCGGAGTCCCACCAGGTCGCATCGGCCGGGCTGGGCTTCGTGCCCGAGGACCGGCGGATCTTCACCGACCTGACCGTCACCGAGAACCTCGAGGTGGGCAGGCAGCCGCCCCGGCGCTGGCCCGACGGCGCCGCCGCGCCTTCCTGGACGCCCGGCAAGCTGTTCGAACTCTTCCCGAACCTCGGCGAGATGCCGGATCGCCCCGGCGGCCGGATGAGCGGCGGCGAGCAGCAGATGCTCACCGTGGCGCGCACGCTGATGGGCAACCCCTATCTCGTGCTGCTGGACGAGCCCTCCGAGGGCGTCGCGCCGGTCATCGTCGAGCAGATGGCGCAGATGATCCTGGAGCTCAAGGCCCAGGGCGTCAGCATCCTGCTGTCGGAGCAGAACATGCACTTCGCCGAGATCGTGTCCGATCGCGCCTACGTCCTGGAGAAGGGGCAGATCCGCTACGAGGCGACGATGCAGGAGCTCTCCGACAACGAGGAAGTGCGCCGCGCCTACCTGTCGGTGTAGGGCGCGTCGGCGCGCCACGGGCGATGACAGCGAACGGCGAACCGATCGAGCTCACGGTCAACGGCCGCCGGCACGCGCTGCAGGTGCCGGCCGATGCGCCGCTGCTGGCGGTGCTGCGAAACGACCTCGGTCTGAACGGCCCGAAGTACGGCTGCGGCCTCGGGCAGTGCGGCGCCTGCACCGTGCTGGTCGACGGCCGGGCGGCGCGTGCCTGCGTGATGCCGGTGAGCGGCGTGGCCGGGCGCAGCGTGACCACGCTCGAGGGGCTCGGCAGCCGCGAGGCGCCGCACCCGGTCCAGCGCGCCTTCATCGAGGCGCAGGCCGCGCAGTGCGGCTACTGCCTGAACGGCATGATCATGAGCACGGTGGCGCTGCTCGCCCGGAACCCCGCTCCCACCGAGGCGCAGGTGCGCGACGCGCTGTCGCACAACCTGTGCCGCTGCGGCACGCACCTCGAGATCCTCGCGGCGGTCGGGCTGGCGGCGAAGCTGCTCGCCGATGCCCAGGAGCCGCTGCGATGACCCGGCGCGCCGCGCAGGCGCTGAGCCGCGCCGACTTCCGCGCGGCCGCCGGCGTGCTGCTGGTGATGCGCGACCCGCCGCCGCCGCCACCGCCGGCGCCGGGACAGCCGCCGGCGGTGCCCGGCAATCCGGCCGAAGGGCCCGAGATCCTGGTCGCGGTCTGGGACGACGGCAGCGTCACCGCGCTGAACGGCCACGTCGACCTCGGCACCGGCATCCGAACGGCGCTCGCGCAGATCGCCGCCGAGGAGCTCGACGTGGCGCTCGACCGCGTCGAGATGGTGCTCGGCGACACGACCCGGGCGCCGAACCAGGGCGCCACGATCGCCAGCGCCTCGATCCAGATCCACGCGGTGCCGCTGCGCAAGGCCGCGGCCCAGGCGAGGGCCTGGCTGGTCGACGAGGCGGCAGTGCGGCTCGGCGTGGCGCCCGACGCGCTCGCGGTCGAGGACGGCACGGTGCGTGTGGCCGGCGATCCGTCGCGTGCGATCGGCTACGGCGAGCTGGTCGCCGGCCGTCACGTCGAGCTGATGCTGGCCGCCGAGGTCGGGGTCAAGCCGCCCGAGGCCTACCGGATCGTCGGCCAGCCGGTGCCGCGGGTCGACATCCCTGCCAAGGCCACCGGCGAGACCGTATTCGTGCACGACGTGCGGGTGCCGGGCATGCTGCACGGCCGCGTCGTGCGGCCGCCCTGGTCGGGCGCCGACCACGGGCCCTTCATCGGCAATTCGCTCGAGTCGGTCGACGAGTCCTCGATCGCGCACATTCCGGGAATCGTCGCCGTCGTCGTGGTCCGCGATTTCGTCGGCGTGGTGGCCGAGCGCGAGGAGCAGGCCGAACGCGCGATGCGCGAGCTGAAGCTCGGCTGGAAGCCTTGGCCGGCGCTGCCGCAGCTCTCGGACCTCGAGCAGGCGATCCGCGACAACCCGTCGAAGCGCCGGGTCGTGGCCGAGCGCGGCGACGTCGACGCTGCGCTCGCCGGCGCGGCGGTCACGATGCAGCGCACCTACGTCTGGCCCTACCAGATGCACGCGTCGATAGGGCCTTCGTGCGCGCTGGCCGATTGGCGCGGCGACCGGATGACGGTCTGGGCCGGGACCCAGTATCCGCACGCGCTGCGCGCGGACCTGGCGAAGCTCACCGGCCTGCCCGAGACGTCGATCGACCTGATCCGGATGGAGGCCTCGGGCTGCTACGGCCGAAACTGCGCCGACGACGTCGCGGCCGACGCGGCGCTGCTGTCGAAGGCGGTCGGCCGGCCGGTGCGGGTGCAGCTCACGCGCGAGCAGGAGCATTTGTGGGAGCCGAAGGGCGCGGCCCAGCTGATGGACGTGTCGGGCGGGCTGAACGCCGACGGCACCGTGGCCGGCTACGACTTCCGAACCGCCTACCCGTCCAACGGCGCGGTCACGCTCGCGCTGCTGCTGACCGGCGCGGTGCCGCCCGAGCCGGTCGCCTACGAGATGGGCGACCGGACCTCGGTGCCGCCCTATCGCTACGACAACCTGCGCGTGTCGATCGACGACATGGCGCCGATCCTGCGCGCGTCGTGGCTGCGCGGCGTGTCGGCGCTGCCCAACTCCTTCGCGCACGAGTCCTTCGTCGACGAACTGGCCACCGCCGCGGGCGTCGACCCGGTCGAGTTCCGGCTGCGCCACCTCGACGACCCGCGGGCGGCCGAGCTGATCCGGGCGACCGCCGACCGGGCCGGCTGGGTGCCGCACGACCGCCCGATGCTCAGGCCGCCCGAGGGCGACATCCTGAAGGGGCAGGGCTTCGCCTACGCCCGCTACGTGCACAGCCGCTTCCCCGGCTTCGGCGCCGCGTGGGCTGCCTGGGTCGCCGACGTCGAGGTCAACCGGGTCACCGGCGACGTGCACGTGAGCCGCGTGGTCGTCGGCCACGATGCGGGGCTGATGATCAACCCGGCCGGGGTGAAGCACCAGATCCACGGCAACGTCGTGCAGACCACCAGCCGCGCGCTGAAGGAGCAGGTGCGGATCGACCCGGCGACCAACACGGTGGCGAGCCGGGAGTGGGGCAGCTACCCGATCCTCAGCTTCCGCGAGGTGCCGGTCATCGAGGTGATGATGATGCCGCGGCCCGACCAGCCGCCGCAGGGCGCCGGCGAGTCCTCGTCGGTGCCGGGCACCGCGGCGATCGCCAACGCGATCTTCGACGCGACCGGCGTGCGCTTTCGCAAGCCGCCGTTCACGCCCGAGGTGGTGCGCGCGGCGCTGAATCCGCCGCCCCCGGAGCGGGCCGATCCGCCGAAGCCGCGCCGGCGCTGGTGGGGAACGCTGGGCGCGCTCGCCGCGGGCCTGGTCGCGCTCGGCGGCGCGGCGCTCGGATGGAAGCCCGCGATCGCGCCGGTGAGCCGGCCCGATCCGTCGATCTGGACCGCCGCCGTGATCGAGCGCGGTCGCCAGCTCGCCGCGGCCGGCGACTGCGTCGTGTGCCACACCGCGCCGGGCGGCGTGCCGAATGCCGGCGG
This sequence comes from Zeimonas sediminis, assembly GCF_023721795.1. Lineage (NCBI taxonomy): Bacteria > Pseudomonadati > Pseudomonadota > Betaproteobacteria > Burkholderiales > Burkholderiaceae > Zeimonas > Zeimonas sediminis. The sequence continues at coordinate 266,331 of NZ_JAMQYE010000002.1, read as the reverse complement.
GCGCGCGATGGAGACGCCGTTCGGCATCGTGCATTCGACCAACCTGACGCCCGATCCCGAGACCGGCATCGGCAACTGGTCGTTCAGCGCTTTCCAGCGCGCGATGCGCGAGGGGATCTCGCGCGACGGCCGCCACCTGTATCCCGCCTTCCCGTACACCGCGTTCACCCGGGTCACCGACGACGACCTGACCGCGCTGTACGCCTACCTGATGTCTCAGCCGGCGGTGCGCGCCGAGCCGCCGGCCACGAAGCTCGCCTTCCCGTTCGGCGCGCGGCCGCTGATGGCGCTGTGGAACGCGCTGTACCTCGACCCCGGCCCGGTCGCGGCCGACCCGGCGCGCAGCGCGCAGTGGAACCGCGGCGAGTACCTGGTCAACGGCCTCGGCCACTGCGGCGCATGCCACACGCCGCGCAACGCGCTGGGCGCCGAGCGGCGCGGCGAAGCCTGGCTCGCCGGCGCGGTGATCGACGGCTGGGAAGCGCCGGAGCTGACCGCCGCCAGCCGCGCGCCGGTGCCCTGGACCGAGGGCGATCTCTACGACTACCTGCGCGAAGGCTTCAGCGACCGTCACGGCGTCGCGGCCGGCCCGATGGCCGCGGTGGTGCGCGAGCTGTCGCAAGTGCCCGACGAAGACGTCCGCGCGATCGCGCACTACCTGGCCTCGGTCTCGACGCCTGCCGGCATGCCGCAGGCGGCGGCCGCGGCGCAGGCGGCGGTCGATCGCGCGACGGCGCAGGCCGCGCTGCTGCGCGGGCCCGAGCAGCGGATGTTCGAGCGGGCCTGCGGCGCCTGCCACCACGACGGCGACGCGCCGGTCGAGACCGGCCGCAACATCCCGCTGGCGCTCGCCACCAGCCTGCACAGCGACCGGCCGGACAATCTGGTGCGGACGATCCTCGAGGGCATCCGCGAGCCGGCGACGCCGGCGCTCGGCTTCATGCCCGGCTTTGCAGACAGTCTCGACGACCGCCAGGTCGCCGCGCTCGCGGCCTGGATGCGCGCCCGGTTCGCGCCCGGTGCGCCGGCGTGGACCGGGCTCGACGCCGCGGTCTCGCGAATCCGCGCGAAGCCGTCGGCGCCGTGACCCGGTCGCGGCGATGAGCGAGGTCTGCGCGCTGGTGCTCGCGGCCGGGGAAGGACGCCGCTTCGACCCGGACGGCCGCGCCTGGAAGCTGGCCGCGCCGCTGCCCGACGGCAGGCCGGTGCTGCGGGCCGCCTGCGAGGCACTGGTCGGCGTGGCCGACGAGATCGTCGTCGTCTGCGGCGCGCGGCAGCAGGAGGCCGAGCGCCTGCTGGCGGGCCTGGCAGTGCGGCTGCTGCGCTGCCCCGAGGCCGCGCTCGGCATGGGCGCGACCCTGAAGTGCGGCGTGCGCGAGACCCGGCCCTCGCTCGGCTGGCTGGTCGCGCTCGGCGACATGCCCTTCGTTTCGCGCGCCACGCACGCTGCGGTCCGGGCTCGGCTCGAGGCCGGCGCGGCGATCGCGAGGCCCTTCGTCGAGGGTCCGCCCGGGCATCCGCTGGCGGGTCGGGCCGGCCATCCGGTCGGCTTCGCGGCCTCGCTGCGGCCGCGGCTGCTCGCGATCGGCGACGAGGCGGGGGCGGCGGCCCTGCTGCGCGAGTCGCCCGACGCGCTCGCGCGGGTGCGCTGCGACGACCCGGGGTGCGTGAGCGACGTCGACGTCCCTGCCGACCTGGCGCCGCCGGCCTGAGGCGGTCCTGACCGGGCCTCGCGCGCACGCCGGGCCGCGAGTAATGGGCGCCGGTCCGGGCGCGGGCGGGGGGTATCATCGCGACGGGGGAGCGCCCGCCGGGCGCCGAATGCGCCGCAAAGCGGCATCGCGCCGATTCCGATGATCATCACCTCGCTGCTCGACACCGACCTGTACAAGTTCACGATGATGCAGGTCGTGCTGCATCACTTCCCCGGCGCGCAGGCCGAGTACCGGTTCAAGTGCCGCACCCCGGGGATCGACCTCAGGCCGCACGTGCCCGAGATCGTCGAGGAGATCCAGAACCTGTGCTCGCTGCGCTTTCGCGAGGCCGAGCTGGATTACCTGCGCGGGCTGCGCTTCATCAAGAGCGACTTCGTCGATTTCCTCGGCCTGTTCCAGATGAACGGCAAGTACATCTCGATCGCGCCGTCCGCGCAGGACGACGGCGAGATCGAGATCACGATCCGCGGGCCCTGGCTGCACACGATCCTGTTCGAGATTCCTGTGCTGGCGATCGTCAACGAGGTCTGGTTCCGCAACCTCGCGCCCGAGCCCGACTACGCGGAGGGCCGCCGCCGGCTCGACGAGAAGGTCGCGATGATCACCGGGCGGCCCGAGCTGGCCGGCATGAAGATCGCCGACTACGGCACCCGGCGGCGCTTCTCGCGCGTCTGGCACGAGGAAGTGCTGCTGACCGCCGCCAAGGGCCTCGACGGGCAGCTGGCCGGCACCTCGAACGTGCTGTTCGCGATGAAGCACGGCCTGATCCCGCTCGGCACGATGGCACACGAGTACATGCAGGCCTGCCAGGCCCTCGGCCCGCGGCTGCGCGACTCGCAGGCCTTCGCCTTCGAGATGTGGGCGCGCGAGTATCGCGGCGACCTCGGGATCGCGCTGTCGGACACCTACGGCTTCGACGCCTTCCTGCGCGACTTCGACATGTACTTCTGCAAGCTGTTCGACGGCGCGCGGCACGACTCCGGCGACCCCTACGACTGGGGCGAGCGGCTGATCCGCCACTACGAGGCCAACCGGGTCGATCCGAAGACCAAGACGCTGGTGTTCTCCGACGCGCTGACCTTCCCGCTGATGGTCGAGCTGTACCAGCGCTTCCGCGACCGCGCCCGGCTGTCGTTCGGCATCGGCACCAACCTGACCAACGATCTCGGCTACCAGCCGCTGCAGATCGTCATCAAGATGGTCCGCTGCAACGGCCAGCCGGTGGCCAAGCTGTCGGACACGCCCGAGAAGACGATGTGCGACGACCCGGCCTACCTGAACTACCTGAGGCAGGTGTTCGAGATCGGGCGGTGACTATAATCCCCGGTCATTCGCCCGAGGGGGAGACGATGGACACTTCGAAAGCGCGCGGCGCGATCCTCGCGCGCATCCGCAAGGCGCAGGGCCGCCCCGAGGCGGTCGGCGCGCTGGAGCGCCACGAGGCCGAGGCCTGGGTCGCCAGCCATCCGGTGGCGCCGCAGCCCTCGATCGGCGCCGACACGGTCGCGCACTTCGAGGCGCAGGCCCTGCGGATGATGTGCACGGTCGAGCGGGTGCGCGCGGCCGACGATGCGCCCGCCGCGATCGCCGCCTGGCTGCGGGCGAGCGGACTGGGCGAGCTTGCCGTCTGCTGGCCCGCGCTCGGCGATCTGCCCTGGGCGCAGGCGGGGCTGTCGGTCGAGGCCCGCGCGCCCGGCGGCGACGACAAGGTGGGCATCACCGGCGCGTTCGCCGCGATCGCCGAGACCGGCACGCTGATGCTGCTGTCGGGCCCCGACACGCCGGCCGCCACCCACCTGCTGCCCGAGACCCACGTCGCGATCGTGCCCGCCTCGCGGATCGTGCCGCACTACGAGGACGGCTTCGCGCTGATGCGCTCCGAGCGCGGGCAGCCGCCGCGCGCGATGAACCTGGTGTCCGGCCCCTCGCGCACCGCCGACATCGAGCAGACGATCGTGCTCGGCGCGCACGGCCCTTACCGGGTCCACGTCGTCATCGTCGAGGAGGCCTGATCGATGGGCGCCAGGCCGAAGCTGCTGATCACGCGCAGGATCTTCCCCGAGGTGCTCGAGCGCCTCGACGCGAATTTCGACATCGTGTCCAATCAGGCCGACGACGAGTGGTCGGCGGCCGACCTGCTGGCGCGCGTCGCCGACCGCGACGCGCTGTTCGTCGTCGCGTCCGACCGCGTCGACCGCGCGCTGCTCGACGCCGCGCCGAAGCTGCGCGTCGTGTCGACCGGTTCGGTCGGCTACAACCACATCGACCTCGCCGCCTGCAAGGCGCGCGGCATCGCGGTCGGCAACACGCCCGAGGTGCTCACCGAGGCCACTGCCGACATGGCCTGGACGCTGCTGATGGCGGCCGCCCGGCGCGTGTCGGAGTCCGAGCGCTGGCTGCGCGACGGCCAGTGGAAGCGCTGGGCCTTCGACCAGTTCCTCGGCGCCGACCTGTTCCGCAGCACGCTCGGCATCATCGGCATGGGCCGCATCGGCTCCGCGGTGGCCCGCCGCGCGCGCGGCTTCGAGATGACCGTGCTCTACAGCAACCGCAGCAGGGCGGCCAACGAGGCCGAGGTCGGCGCGCAGTACGTTGAGCGCGACGAGCTGCTGGCGCGCGCCGACCACGTCGTGCTGGTCCTGCCCTACTCGCAGGCCACCCACCACACGATCGGCGAGCGCGAGCTGTCGCTGATGAAGCCCACCGCCACCCTGGTCAACATCGCGCGCGGCGGCATCGTCGACGACGCTGCGCTCGCGCGCGCGCTGAAGGCGGGGCGCATCGCGGCGGCCGGGCTCGACGTCTACGAGAACGAGCCCGCGCTGAATCCCGAACTGCTCGACGCGCCCGGCGTCGTGCTGACCCCGCACATCGGCAGCGCGACCCGCAGTTCCCGGGTCGGCATGGCCATGCTCGCGGCCGACAACCTGATCGCCTTCTTCGAAGGCAGGCCGATGCCGGCGCAGGTGCCGCTCGGCTGACGCGAACGGAGGGACCGGCGATGTCGAAGATCCACCTGCAGAGGCCCCACGTCCTCGGTCTCGACGGCGCGCGCCAGGCGGTGCAGCGCGTCGCCGACGAGATGACCGCGAAGTACGGGCTGCAGTGCGAATGGGCCGGGGACGTCCTGAGCTTCTCGCGCGCCGGGGTGTCCGGAACCCTGGCGGTCGCCGAAGCGGAGATCCTGCTCGAGGCCGAGCTCGGCGTCCTGCTGTCGGCCTTCAGGCCGCGGATCGAAGAGCAGCTTCAGAAGAACTTCGACCACTACTTCAGCTAGGAACGCGCGGGCGCGCTCGCCGGAGACCATCTTGACCGAAGCCACCCCGGCGCAGATCGTCGGCGCCGTCCTGTTCGCCGTCGCGCTCGTCCACACCTTCTCGGCGAAGTTCTTCGAGAAGCTCGCCCATCGCCATCCCGCCCACTCCGGCGTGCTGCACATGCTCGGCGAGGTCGAGATCGTGTTCGGCTTCTGGGCGATGGTGCTGGTGGCCTTCATCGCGATCGTCGGCGGCCCGCACCGGGCGCTCGAGTACCTGGATTCGCGCAACTTCACCGAGCCGATGTTCGTGTTCGTGATCATGGTCGTGGCGGCGAGCCGCCCGATCCTGCGCTTCGCCCAGGGCTCCGTGGCGCTCGCCTCGCGGGCCATGCCGATGCCCAGGCCGATGGCCACCTACTTCGTCGCGCTGTCGCTGGTGCCGCTGCTCGGCTCCTTCATCACCGAGCCGGCCGCGATGACGCTGGCGGCGCTGCTGCTGCGCGACCGCTACTACGCCACCGGCATGCTGTCGACGCGGCTGAAGTACGCGACGATCGGCGTGCTGTTCGTCAACGTCTCGATCGGAGGCACGCTGACGCCGTACGCGGCGCCGCCGGTGCTGATGGTCGCCGGCAAGTGGGACTGGGACCTCTGGTTCATGCTCACGCACTTCGGCTGGCGATCGGCGCTGGCCGTCGTGGTCAACGCGCTCGGGGTCACCCTGCTGTTCGCCCGCGAGCTGCGCAACCTGAAGCTGGCGGGCGACGAGAAGGTCGAGGGCGTGCCGCTGCCGCTGATGCTCGTGCACCTCGCGTGCCTGGTCGGCGTGGTGCTGGGCGCCCACCATCCGGTCGTGTTCGTCGGGCTCTTCCTGTTCTTCATGGGCATCGCCAGCGCCTATCCGCGCTGGCAGGACCGCCTGATCCTGCGCGAGGGCCTGCTGGTCGCATTCTTCCTGGCCGGCCTGGTGGTGCTGGGCGGCTACCAGCAATGGTGGCTGCAGCCGCTGCTGTCGTCGATGAGCCCCACCGCCGTCTACTACGGCGCCACCGCGCTGACCGCGATCACCGACAACGCGGCGCTGACCTACCTCGGGTCCCTGGTCGGCGGGCTGACCGACGAGTTCAAGTACGCGCTGGTCGCCGGCGCGGTGACCGGCGGGGGCCTGACGGTGATCGCGAACGCGCCGAACCCGGCCGGCTACTCGATCCTGAAGAGCCGCTTCGAGGACGAGGAGATCAGCGCGCTGGGCCTGCTGGCCTCGGCGGCAGTGCCCACGCTGGTGGCGATCGCGGCCTTCCGGCTGATTTGACGGGAGTCGGCCGCGACGGCAGGGCGGCCCGGATGGACGCGCGGCGGCGTCGGCGGGGGCGTCAGCCCTTCAGGTCGTCGACCAGCGCGATGTAACGCTGCATCGCGTCGGGCGCGCTGGTTCCCTTCAGCGCGGCCCAGGCGTCCCACTTGGCGCGGCCGACCATGTCGGTGAAGCCGGGTCGCTCGCCCTCGACGTCGCCGCTGCTCGCCTGCTTGTAGAGCGCGTACAGGCGCAGCAGCGTCATGTTGTCGGGACGCTCGGTCAGGGCCTTGGAATCGGCCACCGCCTGCTCGAACTGCTTCTGGAGATCCGCCATCTTCGCGCTCCACCGATCCGGGTCGTTGCCGGGCCTATGATATCAACCGGTATCCCTGCCCGGACGAACACGGGCACTGGCGAAACGGTGGAGCGACGATGAGGGAAGTCTGGCTGTTGGCGCATCTGGTCGCCGTCGTGGTCTGGATCGGCGGCATGTTCTTCGCGCATTTCTGCATGCGCCCGGCGGCGGTCGCCAGGCTGGAGCCGCCGCAGCGGCTCCCGTTCATGTCGGCAGCGCTCGGGCGGTTCTTCACCGCCGTCGCATGGTCGCTGGTTCTGCTCTGGGGCAGCGGCATCGCGATGTTCGCGCAGTTCTCGATGGCGGGCGGCAAGCCGCCGCTGTCCTGGAACCTGATGGCGGCGATCGCGGTGGTGATGACCGCGGTGTTCGCGGTGATCTGGCTGCGCAGGCATCCGGCGATGCAGTCGGCGCTCGCCGCCGGCGAGCTCAAGGCGGCGGCCGCCGCCCTCGACGGCATTCGCAGGCTGGTCACGCTGAACCTCGCGCTGGGCTTCGCCACGATCGCGGTCGCGACCGTCGGCCGGCTCGCCAACTGAGTCGCCGCGCCTCGCGCCCGGTTCCTTCGCCGCCGCCGCGCCGATGCCGCTGTCGATCCGCTTCGACAACCGACTCGACCGCCTTGCCGATGCGCTGATCGAGCGGGTCGCGGCCCCGGCTGCCGGCCATCCGCTCGCGCTGCACCCGGTCATCGTGCCGAGCGTGGGCGTCGGGCGCTGGCTGCAGCAGCGGGTCGCCGCGCGCCTCGGCGTGTGCGCCAGGCTCGAGCCCGAGCTGCCGGGCCGCCTGCTCTGGCGATGGCTGCGCGAGCTGATGCCCGCGCTGCCTGCCCGGTCGCCCTTCGAGCCGGAGGTGGTCCGCTGGCGCCTGCTCGCGATGTTCGATGCGTTGCCCGAAGACGAGGCCGCGCTCGCGCCGCTGCGCGAGCGGGTGGCCGGCGCGCCGGCGCGGCAGCGGCTGGCGGTGGCGACCGAGGTCGCGGGGCTGTTCGATCGCTATCTCGCCTGGCGGCGCGACTGGCTAGAGCGCTGGCGGCGCGGCGAGCCCGCGGCAGGGGCGCAGGCCGACCTGGGTCCGCACGAGGCCTGGCAGGCCTGGCTCTGGCGAGGCCTGCTCGATTCGATGCCCGGGCTCGCCGACGAGCATCCCTACGAGCGGCTCGAGCGGCTGGTGCTCGAGGACCCCGGCGCGGTGCGCGCCGCGCTCGGCGGGCGCCGCGTCAGCCTGTTCGGGATGCCGGGCATGTCGCCGGCCCAGTTCGCGCTGTTCGGACTGCTCGGCGAGGTCGCCGACGTGGCGTTCTTCGCGCCCGATCCGTGCCGCGAGTGGTGGGAGGACCTGGCCGACAGCCGCCAGCGCGCCAGGGTGCTCGCCGAGCGGCCCGACCAGGCCTGGCTGTACGACGGCGAGCCCGCCGTGCTGGGCGACTGGGGACGCGCGCAGCGCGACTTCGTCGCGCAGGTCGCCGCGCTGCAGGAGCGCTTCGGCGTGCAGGCGAGCGAGCCGTTTCGCGAGCTCGACGATCCCGACGGGCGCGCCGACGATCCGCCCGGCTGCCTCCGGGCGCTCAGGCAGTCGGTGTTCCTGCGCAGCGACGCGCCCTGGCAGCGGGTGCCCGGCCCCGACCACTCGATCGTCGTGCACGCGGCGCACAGCGCGACGCGGCAGGCCGAGGTGCTGCACGACTACCTGCTCGACTGCTTCGCGCGTCTGCCCGGGCTGCACCCGTCGGAGGTGGCGGTGTTCTGCGCCGACATCGAGAGCGCCGCGCCCGCGATCGACGCGGTCTTCTCCACTGTCGGCGAGGCCCGCCGCATCCCGGTGTCGATCTCCGGCCTGCCGCCCGGGACCGAGCCGCTGCTGCGCGCCGCGCGCGAGCTGCTGGAACTCGCCGGGCCCGGGCCGTCGCTGCCCGCCGTCGAGGCCTGGCTGCTGAACCCGGCGGTGGCCGAGGCGACCGGCCTCTCGGCCGACGACGTGGCCGAGCTGGTGCGGGTGTTCGACGCGGCGGGCGCGCGCTGGGGCCTCGACGCCTCCGACGGAGCGGTCAAGCACGGCTGGCGGGATGCGATCGACCGGCTGCTGATCGGGGCCGCGGTCTCGGACGAGCTGCCGCTGGTTGCGGGCATGGCGCCGGTGCAGGGCCTGCGCGGCAGCCGGGCCTTGCGCATCGAGCCGGTGCTCCGGCTGCTCGACACGCTCGCGTCGCTGCGCGCGTTCGCCGGGCGCGAGCGCCCGGTCGCGCAGTGGTGCGAACGTTTCGCCGCGGCGGTCGAGCGGATCTTCGGCCGCACCCGCCGGCACGAGGCGGCGCTCGCGCGGCTTCGCGAAGCGCTGGGCGGGCTGGCCGAAGCCGCCCGCGAGGCGGCCGAGGGCCCGACCTGGCCGGCCGGCGGCGAGGGCGCGCGGGGTGGCGAAACGCCGCGAATCGACGGCAGGGCCTTCGCGCTGGCGCTCGACGAGGCGCTTCGCGCATCGGCGCCGGCCGCCACCGCATCGGGGGCGGTCAGCGTCTGCCCGCTCGGATCTCTGCGTGGCGTGCCCTTCAGGGTGGTCTGCCTGTTCGGAATGGACGAGGGCGTCTTTCCGCGCCGCGGTGCGCGGGCGGAGGCCGACCTGATGCCGCGTGCGCCACGCTTCGGCGATCGCTTTCCCCGCACCGACGAGCGGGGCGTCTTCCTCGACGCGGTGCTCGCCGCACAGGACCGGCTCGCGATCCTGTTCCGCGGTCGCGACGTTCGCGACGACGCCCCGCTGAATCCCTCGCCGGTGGTCCTGGAGCTGATGGGCTGGCTGCGCGAGCGGCTCGGGCTCGACGCGCAGGCGCCGGCCCGGCGCAGGATGCCGGCCACCGCCGACGCGTCGACGATCGTCGAGCATCCGCTGCATCCCTTTTCGCCGCGGGCCTTCGCGCCGGCGCTCGGCGGCAGCCACGCGCGCGAGTGGCTGGGCGCCGCCGTCGCGCTGGCCGCGCCCTTCGCGGCGAGGGCCCGGCAGGCGGGGCCGGTGCGCGAGACCGGGGCGCAGCCGCAGATTCGCCCCGCTGCCGGCGCGACCGCGACCGCGGACGCGGGGGCGGTGCCGGAAGCCGGCCCGCTCGCCCTGGACGAATTGCGCTCGGCCCTCGCCGACCCGATTCCGTTCTGGCTGCGCCGACGGATCGGGGCGAGCCTGCCGTCGCTCGCGCCGCAGGCCGATGCCCGCGAGCCGCTGTGGCCGCGCGACGCCGACGACCGCGACCTGCTGGGGGCCACGGCGCGCCGTCTGCTGGCCGGCGAGGACCCGGCGCGCGTCGAATCGCTGCTGTGCGCCGCGCCGCGCACCGCCGGCGGCGCGGTCGGCGAACGACAGGCGCGCGCGATCGTCGAGCATGCGCTCGGGCTGGTCGAGCGTGCCGGCGGAGCGCAGTCGAGCCGGTCGGCCGAGATCGAGGTCGCGCTGGCGGACGGCCCGGCGATCCGCGCAAGGCTGCCGTTGCCTGCGCCCGACGGCCGCCTGCGTATCGTCAGCGGCTTTCCGCTCAATCTGCACGGCCTGGTCGAGGCCTGGCTCGCGCACGCGCTGATCGCGGCATGGCTGGGCGCCGACGACACCGCGGCGGCGGTGTCCGGCGGCGCGCCTCGCCGACCGCCGGGCCTCGCGCTGGCCGAGACCGTCGTCGCGGCGCCCGATGCGACCGCCGTCGTGCGGATCGACGACCCGGTCGCCGCGCTCCGGCACGCGGTCGACGCGGTCGACGCGATCCTCGCCGGGCCGCCGGCGGCCTTCCCTCGCGCCTGGCTCGCGGCGTGGCGCGAGTCGAGGCAGGGCGGGCCGCTTTCCTCCTGCCTCGACGCCGACCCCGAGCGCGCCGCAAAGCTGCTGCGCACGCTGCGCAACGCGATCGTCGGCGGGCCGTGGGCGGCAGGCGAGCTCGACAAGCCCTGGCAGGCCGTGTTCTGGCGCGACGCCGAGCCCGACCTGCGCAGGGTCGTGTCGGACGGCGACAGGCTCTGGGCGCCGGTGGTGGCCGGCATCGCGATCGAGGTGCTGCGGTGAGCACGCCGGCCGCGCTCGACGCCCATCCCGTCTTCGATCCGGGAATCCTGCGCGGTTTCCACTTGCTGGAATCCGATGCGGGCACCGGCAAGACCTGGACGATCGCCGGCCTCGTCGTGCGAGCGCTCGTCGAGGAAGGGCTGGAGATCGACAGGATCCTGGTCGTCACGTTCACCAACGCGGCGACCGCCGAGCTGGCGGCGCGCATCCGCGAGCGGATCGCCGCGATGGCCGCGCTGCTCGAGGCGTCGATCGCCGGCGCGCCGTCGCCGGTCGACGAGCTGTTCTGCCGCGAGTACCTCGCGCGAATCGACGATCGCGAGGCCGCGCTCAGGCGGCTGCGGATCGCGCACGCGCGGATCGACGAGGCGGCGGTTCGAACGATCCACGGCTTCTGCCAGCGCGTCATCGACGAGCACGGGCTGACGATCGGCCTGGCCGGCGGCGTCGAGGTCGGCGAGGGCGACGACGGCTGGATCGATGCGATGGTCGACGACTGGTGGCGCCGCCGCGTGGTGCCGGCAGACGCCGCCGGGCTCGCGCTGCTCGCCGAGAGCGGCGTGGACCCCGAGTCGCTCGCGCGGCGGGTCCGGGCGATCCACGAGAACCCCGACGCGCTGCGCGCGGTCCCGGCCGGCGACTGGCGGGCGCTGTCGGTCGAGATGTCCGGGCTGCGCGCGCGGCTGGCCGCCGCGCTGGCGGCCGAGGCGGCGCCGCTGCTCGACTGGATCGGTGCCAAGGGCAACGTCAGCGGGAAGTTCTTCCAGTCCGGCTGGACACGGGGCTGGCTGGCGAAGCTGGCCGACTGGGCGAATCGGCCGGCCGGCGTGCCGATGACCCGCAGCGCGCGCGGGAAGTTCGCCGATACGGTCGGCAAGCTGGCGCGCGACCGATTCGAGCAGGCGCTGGCAGGCCGGCCGATGCCGGCGTACGCGCTGCCCGATCTCTGCAGCGAGCTGCTCGGCCTGTTGCCCCGCTGCGACGACGTCGCTGCCGAACTTGCCGAGGAGGTCTGGCGCGACGGCGAGCCGCGCCGGCTCGCGCGCCGCACCGGCGGCGAGCGGCTGGCCTTCGACGATCTGCTCGCGATCGTCCACGACGCGCTCGACGCGCCGGGATCCGGCGCCAGGCTCGCGCGCGCGCTGCGCGAGCGCTACCCGCTCGCGCTGATCGACGAATGCCAGGACACCGACGCCAGGCAGTGGGCGATCTTCCGCCGGATCCATCTCGACGGGCCGGGCGCGCCCGGCGGCGGGAGCCATGGAGGCCTGGTGCTGGTCGGCGACCCGAAGCAGGCGATCTACGCGTTCCGCGGGGCCGACGTCTACTCCTACCTCGAGGCGCGCGACGCCGGCCCGGCCGGGCACGCGCTGCGCGAGAACCAGCGATCGGTGCCGGGCCTGGTCGAGGCGGTCAACGCGCTGTTCGAAGCCGGCGACGCCTTCGGCGTGCCCGGGATCGAGTTCCGGGCGGCTCGCGTCGGCACCCGCAGGCGCAGGGCCCTGGCGGGCGGCGAGGGCGGCGACGACCGGGCCGTCGCGGGTGCGCCGCGCGCGCCGCTCACCGTGCTCCGGCTGGCCGGCGGGCCCGGCGGCGCGGCGCTTTCGGCCGATCGCGCCGGCGACCTGGCGGTGGCGGCCACGGTGGCCGAGATCGGCCGCCTGCTGGCAGCGGGCCTGAGGCTCGACGACGCGCCGGTCGCGCCCTCCGACATCGCGGTGCTGGTCGATTCTCACCGCCAGGGCAGCCTGGTCAAGCGCGCGCTCGGCGCGGTCGGCATCGGGGCGGTCGAGGTTTCCCGCGAGCGGGTGGTGGACTCGGCGCAGGCCGAGGAGCTGGCGCGCTGGCTGGCGGCGGTCGCCGAGCCGGCCGACGGCGGCCTGGTCCGTGCGGCCCTGCTGGCGACGCCGGCGGGGCTGGACGCGGCGTCGCTCGAGGCGCTGCCGGCCGAGCCCGCGCGCTGGAATGCCTGGGTGGAGCGCTTCTCCGACTGCCGCGACACCTGGGCGCGACGCGGTCCGCAGGCGGCGCTGCGCGGCCTGCTGTTCGGCAGCGGCGCCGCGGCGCGGTTGGCCGGTCTGCGCGACGGCGAGCGGCGGCTGACCAACTTCCTGCACCTGTTCGAGTTGATCGCGGCGTCGCACGAGGCCGCCCAGGGGCCGCGCCAGGCCTGGCGCTGGCTGATGCGCGAGCGCGGCAGCGATGCGCGGGGCGGCGAGGCGCTCGAGCTGCGCCTGGACAGCGACGAGAACCTGGTGCGGATCCTCACGGTCCACAAGAGCAAGGGGCTCGAGTTCCCGTTCGTGTTCCTGCCCTTCGCCTGGCAAGGCCGGGAGGCGAAGGCCGAAGCGCCCTTCGTCCATCATCCGGACCCGGCCCCGGGCCCCGACCGCGCCGCCCGAAGGCGGCCGGTGCTGGAGTTGTCCGACCGCCCCGCCGACGAGGCGGTCGCCCAGCGCATGCACGAGATCCGGGCCGAATCGGTTCGCCGGCTCTACGTGGCGCTGACGCGCGCCGAGCAGCGCTGCTACCTGCTGTGGGGGCCGGTCGACGCGGCGGCCGACGCGCCGCTCGCCGGGCGCCTCGCCGCGCTGGGCGGCTTCGCCGGCGATCCGGAGAGATCCGGCGATCCGGTCGTGCTGTCCGGCGCGGTCGAGGCCTGGCGCGACGCGGCGCCGGGCGGCAGCGTGGCGGTGGTCGATCTCGCGGCGGCCGGGCTGCCGTTCACGGCCGAGGCCAAGGCGGGCGCCGCTGCCGAAGAGGACGTCGCCGCCGACGCGGACGCCATCGTTGCCGGCAGCCGCACGCCTGCCTCGATGCCGGTCGTCCGGGGGTTCCAGGGGCCGATTCCGGCGCCGTGGATCCGGACCAGCTTCAGCGCGCTCGCGCAGCGCATCGCCGACGCGGGGGGCCGGACGGATGCCGGGACCGGGCCGGTCGCCGACGAGCGTCCCGATCACGATCAGGTCGATGCCGGCGGGATCGGCGCCGGATACGAGGCCGGCATCGCCGAGCCCGAAGGCGGCAGCGCCGAATCCGAGGCCGGCATCGCCGAATCCGAGGCGACCCCGGGCTCCGGGGCGCCCGGCGAGGGGCGGGAGGCGGCAGAAGCCTCGGGGCAGGCGCTGCGCTTCGCCTTTCCCGCCGGGGCGCGCGCGGGCAGTTGCCTGCACGGCATCCTCGAGCACTGCGAGTTCGGCGCGCCGATCGATCGCCGCCTGGTGTCGGCGCAACTCGGCCGGGCCGGTTTCCCGCTTTCCGCGACCGAGGGCGTGGCCGGCTGGCTCGACGAGGTCCTCGACACCGGGCTGCGCGCACCCGGCGACGGCCGCGCGGTCTCGCTTCGCGGGATCGATTCCCGCGCCGCGGTGCGCGAGATGGATTTCCTGCTGCCCGGGCGCGACGTCGACGATCGCGCGCTGGTCGAGGCGGTCGCCGGCGAGTACCCGGTCGACGCGCTGGTCGCCGGCTCGCGCTGGAGCGGCTTTCTGCGCGGCTTCATCGATCTCGTGTTCGAGCAGGACGGCCGCTGGTACGTGCTCGACTGGAAGAGCAACCGGCTCGGCGGCGGCTTCGCCGACTACGGCGCGCCGGCGCTCGACGCGGCGATGCGCGACCACGCCTACTCGCTGCAGGCCTGCCTGTACCTGCTGGTGCTGCATCGCTTCCTGCGCCGGCGCCTGGCCGGCTACGACTGGGACCGGCACGTCGGCGGCGCCTTCTGGGTGTTCCTGCGCGGCGTGCGGCCGTCGCCCCCGGGCGGGTCGGTGCCCGGCGTGCACGCGAGCAAGCCGTCCCGGGCGCTGATCGAGCGCCTCGACCGGCTGTTCGACGGGGAGGCGCGATGAACGGGGCACGCGGGCAGCCCGGCGCGCCCGGCGCGCTCGTCGCCGAGGCCTTCGCGCAGGCGGTGCTTCGCCTGCACCGCACCGGCGCGGAGGTCGATCCTGGCAGCGAGGCGCCGATCGCCCGCTGGGCCCGCCGGGCCTGGCTGGCCGCCGCCGACGGCCACGCCTTCGTGCCGGTCGACGACCCGGACGAGCGCGCGCGCCTGGCGGCGAGCCCCGCCGTGGCGGCAGCGGCCGGCGCCGCGCCGGTGGTCGCTCCGCTGGTCCTGGACGGCGCCGCGCTGTACCTGCACCGGCTCTGGCGGGCCGAATCGGTGCTGGCCGAGCGGCTGGTCGCCCTCGACGCTGCGGCGCCGGTGGCAGACGCCGCCGCGCTCGATGCGGCGCTCGACGCGGCCGCGCCGCAAGCCGAGGTCGATCCGCTGCAGCGCGAGGCGATCCGCACCGCGCTGACTCGGCGGCTCGCGATCGTCACCGGCGGCCCGGGCACCGGCAAGACCACGACGATGGCCCGCCTGCTGGTCGCTTTCTCCCGGCTGGCGCCCGGCGCGCGCGTGGCGATCGCTGCGCCGACCGGCAAGGCCGCCGCGCGGCTCGCGCAGGCGCTCGCAGGCCAGCTCGCGCACCTCGATCCCGAGGGCGCGCTGGCCGGGCGGCTTCCGGCCACCGGGATGACCGTGCACCGCCTGCTCGGCTTGCGCGGCGACGAGGCACGGGCCGCCCCGGGCGCGGTTCGTCACGACCTGGTGATCGTCGACGAGGCGTCGATGCTCGACCTGGAGCTCGCGCGCGCGATGGTCGAATCGCTGCCCGACGGCGGGCGGCTGGTGCTCGCCGGCGACCGCGACCAGCTGGCGTCGGTCGAGGCGGGCGCGGCATTCGCCGAGGCCTGCGCGAGCGGGCTGGCCGCGGTCGTCAGGCTGGAGCGCAATTACCGTCAGTCGTCGGTTCCCGGCCTGACCGCCTTCTCGGGCTGGCTTCGCGACCGCTGGACCCGCGGCGAGGCCGCATCGCCGCCGCCCGTCGTCGAGGGCGTGGCCTTGCACGGCCCGGCCTCGGCGGCGGCGATCGCCGAGCAGGCGATGGCCGCGTGGGCGACGGCGCTCGCCGCGCTGGCCGACGGCGAGCCGGCCGAACGGATCCTCTCCGCCTTCGACGCCCACCGCGTCCTGTGCGCGCTGCGCGACGGTCCGCTCGGGGTCGCGGCGATCAATGCTGCGGTCGCGGCCCGGCTCAGGCGCCGCGTCGGCGCACCGGCCGGCGCCATCTGGTATATCGGCAGGATCGTGATCGTCAACCGCAACCGCCCGGAGCTCGGCCTTTTCAACGGCGACGTCGGCCTGTGCCTGCCCGACCCGTCGGCGGCAGGCGAGGACGCGGGCGCGCGAGGCGCATCGACCGGGCCCGCGTCGCCGCTGGCCGTCGTCTTCGACGCCGGTGGATCGCTGCGCTGGCTGCCGGTCAGGCAGATGCCGGCGCACGACGATGCCTTCGCGATCACGGTCCACAAGTCGCAGGGTTCCGAGTTCGACTCGGTGGCGCTCGTGCCGGCGCCGCCGGCCCACGGGCTCAACAACCGCGAGCTGCTCTACACCGGCGCCACCCGCGCCCGCAAGCGGGTCGAGGTCTGGGCCGATGCCGCCGCGCTCGAAGACGGCGCGCGCCGCCGCACCGACCGCCACGGGCGGCTCGCCGATCGCATCGCCGCGCTGCTGGCCACGCCCGCCGCGACGGCCTCGGCCGACGCATCCGCCGCGGCCGGCGGCGAGGGAGCGGGCCGATGAGCCGCCGCCTGCTGCTGGCGCGCCTGTTCCCGCCGCTGCGCTGGTGGCACCTGGTCGACCGCAGCAGCCTGCCGCGCGACCTGGTCGCCGGCGCGATCGGCGCGCTGATCGTGCTGCCGCAGGGCATCGCGTTCGCGACGCTCGCGGGGGTGGCGCCCGAGTACGGGCTCTACGCGGCCATGGTGCCGACCGTCGTGGCCGCGCTGTTCGGGTCCTCGCTGCACACGGTGTCCGGCCCCACCAACGCGGTGTCGATCATGACCTTCGCGGCGCTGGCCTCGCTCGCGGTGCCGGGCAGTCCCGAGTACCTGAGGCTCGCGTTCACGCTGGCCTTCCTGATGGGCTCGTTCATGCTGCTGCTGGGCCTGCTGCGGCTGGGCACGCTGGTCAATTTCATTTCGCAGCCGGTGATCGTGGGCTTCATGGCGGGCGCCGGCCTGCTGATCGTCGTCAGCCAGTTGCCGGCGCTGCTCGGCTTGCCGGCCGAGCCGGGCGGCGGCATCGCGGGCGCGCTGGCGCAGGTGGCGGCGCAGGCCGCGCAGATCGAGCCCGGCGCGCTGACCGTCGCCGCGGTCACGGTCGCCGCCGGGCTCGGCTGTCGCCGCTGGCGGCCGCGCTGGCCGCACATCGTGGTCGCGATGCTGGCGGGCACCGCCGCGGCAGCGGCGTTCGATGCGCTGGCGCGGGTCTCGGACGGCGATAGCGGCCTGCGCTATCTCGACGCGATCCCGCGCGGCCTGCCGCCGCTGTCCTGGCCGCTGCACGACCTGGCGAGCCTCGGCGAACTGTTCGGCCTGGCGGTGGCGCTGTCGATCGTGGCGCTCACGCAGTCCGTGTCGATCGCGCGCGCGGTGGCGTTGCGCTCGGGCCAGCGGATCGACGGCAACCAGGAGTTCATCGGGCAGGGCCTGTCGAACATCGCCGCGGGTTTCTTCTCGGGCCTGCCGGTCAGCGCCTCGGTGAACCGCTCGGGGCCGAATTTCGAGGCGGGCGCAGTCACGCCGCTGGCCGCCGTGTTCTCGGCGCTGGTGCTGGCGGCGATCGTCGTGGCCTTCGCACCGGCGGTCCGCTGGCTGCCGCAGCCGGCGATCGCCGCGGTCCTGCTGCTGGCGGCGATCTCGCTGATCGACGTGCGCCGGATCCGGCAGACGATGGCCGCCAGCCGCTCGGAAGGCGGCGTGCTTCTGCTCACGCTGGCCGCCACGCTGGTGCTGCGGCTCGACGTGGCGGTGCTCAGCGGCGTCGCCGCCTCGCTGGTCTTCTACCTGAACCGCACCTCGCGCCCGGTGATGCGCAGTCAGGTGCCCGACGTGCGAGACCCGGCCCGTACCTTCGTGCCGCTCGACAAGGATCGGCAGGAATGCCCGCAGCTGAAGATGCTCACGATCGAGGGATCGATCTACTTCGGCGCGGTCGACCACGTTGCCACGCACCTCGACATCCTGCGCGAGATCTCGCCCGACCAGAAGCACCTGCTGCTGCTGGCCAGGAACATGAACTTCGTCGACGTGGCCGGCGCGTCGCTGCTCGCGCAGGAGGCGGCGCGACGCCGGGCCGGCGGCGGACGCCTGTACCTGCACGGCCTGCGCCAGAACGCCGAGTCCCTCATGCGCCGCGCGGGCCTGCTGGAGGCGATCGGCGAGGAGAATCTCTTCCCGACCAAGGACCAGGCGATCGCCGCGATCTACGAGCGGCTCGATCGGCAGGTGTGCGCGCGTTGCAGCGCCCGGATCTTCTACGAGTGCCAGGCCGCCGCGCAGGCGGTGCGCGACGAACGGGAGCGCGAGGAGCGGGATGAGCGGGATGAGCGGGGCGAGGCCTCCCCGAACGGCGGCTGAGCCCTCGGCCAGCGGTTAAGATCCGCGGCTCGCCCCACCACCTGCAGAGTTCCCGATGTCGCTTCCCCCGATCCTGCGCGACCGCCTGCGCCTGCCCGTCGTCGGCTCGCCGATGTTCATCGTCTCCAATCCCGAACTGGTGATCGCGCAGTGCAAGGCCGGCATCGTCGGTTCGTTCCCGGCGCTGAACGCGCGGCCGAAGGAGGCCTTCGCGCAGTGGCTCGAGCGGATCGAGGCCGAGCTCGCCGAGCACGACCGCCGGCACCCGGACGCGCCCTCCGCGCCCTATGCGGTGAACATGATCGTGCACCGGTCGAACGACCGGCTCGAGCACGATCTCGAAGTGCTGGTGAAGCACAAGGTGCCGATCGTCATCACCTCGCTGGGCGCGCGGCCCGAGGTCAACGAGGCGGTCCACTCGTACGGCGGCATCGTGCTGCACGACGTCATCGACGACACGTTCGCGCGCAAGGCGATCGAGAAGGGCGCCGACGGGCTGATCGCGGTCGCGGCGGGCGCCGGCGGCCACGCCGGCGTGCAGTCCCCGTTCGCGCTGGTGCAGGAGATCCGCGGCTGGTTCGACGGCCCGCTGCTCTTGTCGGGCTGCATCGCGCGCGGCGATGCGATCGTGGCGGCGCTGGCCATGGGCGCCGATCTCGCCTACATCGGCTCGCCGTTCATCGCCACCGTGGAGGCCAACGCGCCCGAGGCGTACAAGCAGATGATCGTCGAAAGCGGCGCGCAGGACATCGTGTACACCGACTACTTCTCCGGCGTGCACGGCAACTACCTGAAGCCGTCGATCCGGGCCGCCGGGCTGGATCCCGAGGCGCTCGACAGCCGCAATGCGAACCGGATGAACTTCGGCAGCGAGCGCGAGAAGCCCAAGACCTGGAGCCAGATCTGGGGCGCCGGCCAGGGAATCGGCGCGGTCGACGCGATCGTGCCCGCCGGCGAGCTGGTCGACCGCCTGCGCCGCGAGTATCGCAAGCGGCTCGACGAGATCGCCGCGCTGGCGAAGGCGGCCTGAGCCGCCGGCCCGCGCGGCGGCCGCCTCAGGCGCGCAGGTCGCGGCCCCACTCGCGCCGGCGGTCGCGCAGCCGGAACTTCTCGCGATAGGCCGACGGCGTCATGCCGGTCGACTTCTCGAAGACACGCCGGAACATGGCCGTGTCGCGATAGCCGCACAGCTCGGCGATGCCGTCCACCGGCAGGTAGGAGGTCTCCAGCAGCATGCGCGCGCGCATGGCGCGCACCTCGTGCAGGTACTGGAGCGGGGTCGTGCCGAGCGCGGCCCGGAAGTGCCGCAGCAGCGAGCGGCTGCTGGTCGCCGCGGCCCGGGCGGTTTCCTCCAGGCTGTAGGGCCGGTCGAGGTGGTCCTCGAGCCAGCGGCGGGCCCGCTCCAGCGTGCCGGCGCCGATCCGCGTCGTGCTGGTCGCGGCGACCTGCCCCGACAGCCGCTGCCGCTCGCGCGAGTGCAGCAGCACATGGCCGACCGAGTCGGACAGCGCCTGCAGACCGAGCTCCCTGAGCACCGACACCATGGCCTCGGTGACCAGAGCCGGCGAGTCGCAGGTCCATATCCGGTCGCGGCAGATCCATCCCTCGCCGGCCTCCAGCCTGAGCAGCGGCGCCTGCCGCTTGACCGACTGGACGAACGGCCAGGGCACGACCGCGTCGCGGCCGTCGAGCAGGCCCGCGGCGCCCAGCATCGCCACGCCCGTGTAGATGCCCAGCACATGGCCGCCGGACTCGTGGACCTCGCGCACTCGGGCGATGGCGGCGCGGTCCCTGCGGACCAGTGCGTCGAGGTGCGGGCCGTTGCGCGCCTGCCAGCCCGGCACGATCAGGAGGTCGGCCGCGCGGCCGCGCGCGCCCGATGCGGGCAGGTTTCGCGGGGCCGCCTTGCCGTCCGGTCTTCGCCACTGCCAGTGCACGGCCGCCGACCGCCGGCCTCGCATCGACGCGAGGATGTTGGCGATCGCCATCACGTCGATCGCTGCCATTGCCGGGCCGTGCATCGCGTCGTCGCAGGCGAGGATCTCGACCCGGAGCGGGCGGCGCGGCGGCGGTGCCTGTTCGCCTGACCCATGGCCCGGCCTGGCGGCGCGCGCCGCGCGTGGAGACGTGACCGGCTTCGGGACGGGCTTGGACATGGTGGCGATTCTGCCATGCAGCTTGGCGAAAATGCCTCTTACCACGAAGTCTCGCCCGGTTCAGGATCGCGGTGCATTCCAGCGAGGAGACCACCCATGACGAACCGGACCACCCGACGCCACTTCTTCGCGGTCGCCGCCGCTTCCGCCGTCGCTGCCGCGCTTCACGGCGCCGCGCTCGCGCAGCCGGCCTGGCCGTCGCGGCCGATCACGCTGATCGTGCCCTACAACGCCGGCGGCGCGTCCGACTTCGGTGCCCGGCTGATCGCTTCCGATCTCTCGAGCCGGCTCGGCCAGCCGGTGATCGTCGAGAACGTCGCGGGCGCCGGCGGCGCGCTCGGCGTGCAGAGGCTGCTTCGCGCCGAGACCGACGGGCACACGCTGCTCTACGGCAGCCTCAGCGAAACGGTGATGGTGCCGATCGTCAACGCGGCCGCGGCGCGCTACCGCAGCCAGGACCTGCTGCCGATCGCGATGACCGGAAAGACACCGGTGGCGTTCGTGACGCGCCCGGACTTCCCGGCCAATACGATGGACGAACTGGTCGCGATGCTGCGCAAGCGCCCCGGCGGTCTCACCTACGGATCGCCCGGCGTGGGCACCTTCCAGCACGTGATGGCCGAGACCGTGAAGGCGCGCACCGCCACCTTCATGGTCCACATCCCTTATCGCGGCGGCTCGAACATCGTCAACGACGTCGTCTCCGGGCAGATCGACGTCGGCGTGACCACCGCGCCCAACGTCGCACCGCTGGTCGGCGCCGGCCGGATCAAGGCGCTGGGCGTGTCGTCGCGCGAGCGCATCCCGGCGCTGAAGGACACGCAGTCCTTCGGCGAGACCGAATCGCTGAAGTCGCTCGACCTGCAGACCTGGGGCATGGTCTTCGCGCGCTCGGGCACCCCGGACGCCGTGGTGCGCAGGCTCAACGCGGCGATCAACGAGGTCCTGATGCAGCCGAAGACCCAGGCGACCCTGCAGAAGGCCGGCGCAGCGCTGGCCCGGCCGCTGTCGGTCGAGGAGGCGAAGGCCTTCTTCGAGGCCGAGGCCGCCGCCTACCGGCCGATCGCCGAACGCATCAAGCCGGAGTGAGCGATGTCCGCCTCGAAGTCGCGCGCCGGCGCGCCCCGGGTGGGCATCGCGGGCTTCTTCATCGAGTGCAACCGCTGGTCGCCGGTCACCACGCGCGAGTCCTTCGAACAGGCCATCGATCTCGCCGGTGAGGCGCTCGCAGAGCAGTTTCGGGCGGCCGCGCCGCGCACGCTGCCAGACCTCGCCGGCTTCATCGATCGCATGGACCAGGGCGGCGACTGGACGCCGGTCGCGCTCAGGATGGCTGCCGCCCAGCCCGGCGGGCCGGTCGATCACGCCTACTTCGAGTCGCTGGTCGCCGACATCGAATCGAGGCTGCGCGCGGCGATGCCGCTGGACGCGCTGTTCGTCTCCTCGCACGGCGCGGCGCTGACCACCCGGGTCGACGACCCCGACGGCGAATTCTTCGCGCGGCTGCGCGCAGTCGTGGGGCCCGACGTCCCGATCGTCGCGGTCTTCGACCTGCACACCAACGTGTCGCGCAGGATGACCGATGCGCTGTCGGCCTTCGTCGCCTATCGCACCAATCCGCACGTCGACCTGCGCGAGCGGGGCGAAGAGGCTGCGGCCCATTTGCTGACCCTGCTGGCCAAGGGGCCCGGGGTCGTCGAGATGGTCAAGCTGCCGCTGGTGCCGCCGGCGACCTCGCAGCTGATCGCGCCGGGCAGCGTCTACGCCGAGCTGGTCGAGATCGGCCAGTCGCGCGTGGGCGGCGACGTCCTGAACGTGTCGATGTGCGGCGGCTTCGCGCTGGCGGACTGCACGAAGTGCGGCTTCTCGGTGGTCGTCTCTGCCGCGCGCGGCGCGCGCGACCTGGCCAGGCGCACGGCGCAGGCGCTCGCCGGCGAGGTCTGGGCGCGTCGCGGGCGATTCGAGTCGCGGCTGACGCCGCTGGCCGAGGCGGTCTCGGCGGCCGTGGAAGCAGGACAATGCGCTGCGCTGCCGCCGCTGATCCTCGCCGACGTCGCCGACAATCCCGGCGGCGGCGGCGGCGGCAACACCGTCACGCTGCTGCGCGCCTTGCTGCAGGCGGGCGCCGCCGGCGTGGTCTGCGGCGTGCAGACCGATGCGGCGCTCGCCGCCGAGGCCCGGGAACTCGGTGCGGGGGCCCGGTTCGTGGCCCGCTTCAATCGCGACTGCGAGGCCGACCGCTTCGCCGAGCCCTTCGAGTGGCCGGCCCGGGTGCTGGCCACGAGCGACGGCCGATTCGTCGGCAAGCGCGGTCTGCTGGCCGGCTCCGCGTTCGAGATGGGGCCCTCGGTGCTGCTCGAGCTCGACGGCATCCGGGTCGCGGTGATCTCGAAGCGGCAGCAGCTTCTCGACCCGGCACAGCTGGAGGCGCTCGGCGTCGACACGAGCCAGGTGCGCACGCTGGTCGTCAAGAGCCGCGGGCACTTCCGCGCCGCGTTCGACGGCTTCGCACCGCCCGACAGGATCCTCGAGGTGGACTGCCCGGGGCTCACGACGCCCAATCTCAAGACCCTGCCCTGGACCCGGATGCCGCGGCCCGTCTGGCCGATCGACGACGAAGTCCGCTGGCCCTGAACCCGCGGCCGGCCGCGCGGCTCGGGCCGACGGCGCGGCGACCGCGAACCCTTTCCTGAAGGAAGAACGATGGATCTCTCACGCTTTCCCCGGCGTCGCTACACGCAAGGCGCCACGCCGCTCGAATTCATGCCCAACTTCAGCCGCGCGCTGGGCGGGCCGAACGTGTGGGTCAAGCGCGACGACATGCTCGGCCTGACGCCGGGCGGCAACAAGACGCGCAAGCTGGAGTTCCTGGTGGCCGACGCGCTCGAGAAGGGCGCCGACACGCTGGTGACCTGCGGCGCGCCGCAGTCCAATCACTGCCGGATCACGCTGGCCGCGGCCGCGCGCGAGGGGCTGAAGTGCCGCTTCGTGATCGAGGAGCGCGTCCCCGGCAGCTACCGCGTCGACGCCAGCGGCAACAATTTCCTCTTCCGGCTCATGGGCGTCGAGGCGGTGACGGTGGTGCCCGCCGGCACCGACATGCATCGCGAGATGGCGCGGGTGGCCGAGGAGCTCGCGGCGCAGGGCCGCAAGGCCTACGTGATCCCGGGCGGCGGCTCCAACGCGCTGGGCGGGCTCGGCTACGTTGCCTGTGCCCAGGAGATGCAGCAGCAGTTCTTCGAGCAGGGGGTGCGCATCGATCGCATCGTCGTCGGCTCGGGAAGCTCGGGCACGCACGGAGGCCTGATCGCGGGTTTCCTGGGCAACAACATCGACATCCCGATCGTGGGTATCGGCGTGAGCCGCGACCCCGCGGACCAGGACCCGCTGGTCCATCGCGAAGCCCAGGCAGTCGCCGATCTGCTGGGGCTGAAGGTCGACGTGCCGGCCAGCGCGGTGCTGACCTTCGGCGAGTACTGGCGGCCGAAGTACTCGGTACCCAACACCAGGATGGTCGAGGCGGTGCAGATGCTCGCGCGGACAGAGGGGATCCTGCTCGACCCGGTCTACACCGGCAAGGCGATGGCCGGGCTGATCGACCTCAGCCGCCGCGGCTACTTCCGGAAGGGCGAGAACGTGCTGTTCCTGCACACCGGCGGCGCGCCGGCGCTGCACGCGTTCGAGCCGCAGCTCC
Organism: Zeimonas sediminis; assembly: GCF_023721795.1. Taxonomy (NCBI): domain Bacteria; kingdom Pseudomonadati; phylum Pseudomonadota; class Betaproteobacteria; order Burkholderiales; family Burkholderiaceae; genus Zeimonas; species Zeimonas sediminis. The sequence continues at coordinate 242,347 of NZ_JAMQYE010000002.1, read as the reverse complement.
TCGGCGAGGCGCCGGTGGCCGACTGAGCGGGCGGGCCGGCAGTCGGGCGGCGACCGCCGCAGTCGCGCGCCCCGATCGATGTCATCATCGCGGACGGTGCCGCCGCTCGGCGGCCCCGCCTTTCGAAGACTCTCGAGGCCCGCGCCATGCCGATCGATCTGCGCCCGTCCTGGATGGACGACTCGCTGGAGACCTTCCGGGACACGGTGGTCCGCTTCGTAGAGCACGAGATGCAGCCGGGCGACGCCGAGGCCCGCGAACGCGGTCACGTCGGCCACGCGCTGTGGCGGCGCGCCGGCGAGCTCGGGCTGCTGTGCACCGACATTCCCGAGACGTACGGCGGCGGCGGGGGCGACTTCCGGCACGAGGCGATCCTGTGCGAGGAGATGTCGCGGCGCGCGCTCTCGGGGATGAACGCCTCGGTGCACAGCATCGTCGCCCACTACGTGCTGAACCACGGCACCGAGGCCCAGAAGCGTCGCTGGCTGCCCCGCATGGCGCGCGGCGACCTGGTGGGCGCGATCGCGATGACCGAGCCGGGCGCGGGCTCGGACCTGCAGGGAATCCGCACGCGCGCCGAGCGGCGCGCATTGCCCGACGGTCGCCAGGAATATCTGCTGAACGGCGCGAAGACCTTCATCTCGAACGGATTCCTGGCGGGCCTGGTGCTGGTGGTCGCGAAGACCGACCCTTCGCAGGGCGCCCGCGGCATGTCGATCCTCGCGGTCGAGACCGAGGGGCGCGAAGGCTTCCGGGTTGGCCGGCTGCTCGACAAGATCGGCCTGAAGGCGCAGGACACTTGCGAGCTCTTCTTCGACGACGTCCGGGTGCCGGCGGCGGACCTGCTCGGCGAGAAGGAAGGGCAGGGCTTCTACCAGCTGATGGCCGACCTGCCCTACGAGCGCGCCTTCATCGGCGTGGGCGCGGTGGCGGCCATGGAAGGCGCCTACCAGGCCACGCTCGCCTACGTTCGCGACCGACAGGCCTTCGGGCGACCGCTCGCCGACTTCCAGAACACGAAGTTCAAGCTCGCCGAGATCGCGACCTCGGTCAGGGTCGCCCGCGTCTTCATCGACCGCTGCGTCGAGGACCTCGTCGCGGGCCGGCTCGACACGGTCGGCGCCTCGATGGCCAAGCTGTGGACGTCCGAACTGCAGGGCAAGGTCGTCGACGAATGCCTGCAGCTATTCGGCGGCTACGGCTACATGAACGAGTACCTGGTCGGCCGGCTCTACGTCGACGCGCGCATCCAGCGCATCTACGGCGGCACCAGCGAGATCATGAAGGAGGTCGTCTCGCGCGGCCTGTGAGCCGCGCGATCCTTCCCCGGATACCGGGCCGCCGGGGGGCCTCTCGCCGCGACCCGCGTCGGGCCTCACTTGCGCGCAGCCTTCCCCTTCTTCGCGAAGATCTTCTCCATCTCGCGTCGGAACTTCACCGCCGGCGCGTTCGCGTCGAAGGCCACGTCGGCCCAGCGGACCGGCTGGCCCGCCTTCACCGCGCGCTTGAGCTTCACGCCGTGCGCCAGGCCCAGCGGCAGCCCGCCCACGGCCAGCGAGTCGGCGGCCGGCATCAGCTTGCCGTAGACGGTGAACCCGCCTTCGCCGTCGAGCGTCTCGCCGGCCTTCAGGTCGCGCTTGGCGGTCGCCACCACGTCGCCGTGCCACGCCTCGGGCGCGCCGGTGGGTTCGCCGCGCAGCCCCGCCGAGGCCACCGAGATGCCGAGCTCGAGCCCGATCAGGTGGTAGGGCTTGTACATCGCGGTGTAGTTGCCGGTCTTGTCGGTGACCAGCCCGTACTCCCTGAAGCAACGGCGCACGTAGTCCGAGTCGCCGGCGAAGGTCACGTACACGCCCCAGCGCAGGTCGCGGAACACCGGCCGGCCGTCGCGCTCCACGCTGGAGATCACCTCGACCTGGCCGCGGTGGTGCAGGTGCCCGCCCTCGGCCGCCGGGCGCAGCACGTGCGCCAGGTCGTCGACGCCGCAGGGCGGGAACTCCAGCCCCTGCGGCGCGGGCGTCAGGCCGGTGGCGTTGGCCACTGCCGCCATCTCGATCGCCGACTTCGTGCCGTCGAGGAATGAGTTGAACATCTGCGGGTTCATTCCGCCGGCCTTCGCGTCCTCGGGGCTGATGCCGTAGTGCGGCCAGACCGTGGCCGGCGTCGACGCGTGGTACTCGGGCAGGTACTTCGTGCCCTTGCCCGCGGCCACCACCTCGAAGCCGGCGGCGCGCGCCCAGTCGACCATCTCGCAGATCAGCGCCGGCTGGTCGCCGTAGGCGAGCGAGTACACGATGCCCGCCTCGCGCGCCTTCCTGGCGAGCAGCGGGCCGGCCAGCGCGTCGGCCTCGACGTTGACCATCACGACGTGCTTGCCGTGCTCGCAGCAGGCCAGCACGTGCGCGATGCCGGCCGACGGATGGCCGGTCGCGTCGATGACCAGGTCCACGTGCGGGCTCGCGATCATCGCGAACGCGTCGTCGAGCACGTGCGTGGTGCCCTTCTTCGCCGCATCGGCCAGGCTGCGCGCGCCGAGCGCCGCAGCCGGCCAGCCGACGCGCTTGAGCGCGGCCTTCGCGCGGGGCGGCGACAGGTCGGCGACGCCGACCAGGTGCATGCCCGGCGTGCGCCGGACCTGCGACAGGTACATCGATCCGAACTTGCCGGCGCCGATCAGGCCGATGCGGATCGGGTTGCCGTCGGCGGCGCGCTTCTGGAGCATGCGGTGCAGGTTCAACTTCTTCTTCCTCTTCTTGGTGACGGTGCGGGTGCCGACGTGCGGGCGAGGCCCGTCGTTTCGCGCCCGGGTGCTGCGGCCCCGCTGCGCGGGGCTTCCCTCGTCTTCCTCGTCCGCGCGGGGGCGCGCAGAACTCGCCCGCTTCGCGGGCTCAGACAGGCTGCGCGCCTTCTCCCGCGCTCCCTTCGGAAGCACTCGGCTTGCACAAGGGCGCGAAACGACGGGCCTCGCCCGCACGCCGGCACTCGATGCGTCCTGGCTTCACGGTTGGATGAATTGTGCCGACCTCCGCGCGTTGTGGCATCCGGAAGCGCCCTGCACTTCGGCTGGCTGAGGCTCGGGCGCAGTGGTGTCGGCCGCGCGCGGGAGCGGATCGGAGCTTCCCGTTTTCGCGCTTCAATGACGTGTCCGGCTGGCTGGCGAGGCGCCGCGCTTTCCGCTCCTTGTGCAAGCCGAGCGCTTCCGAAGGGAGCGGCGATCAGGGAGGGCGCTGTCTGAGCGGGCCGGTAGGCCCGCGAGTTGCGCCCGACCCGCCGCGGACGAGGAAGGCGAGGGAAGCCCCGCGCAGCGGGGCCGCAGCACCCGGAGCGGAAAGCGCGGCGCCTCGCCAGCCAGCCCGCGCGAGGCTCGCCAAGAGAAAACGGGCGACTCACGTTCGGTGCGGCGGCCAGTCAAGCCGCCCGCGCGGCCGTAGGCCAGGGCAGGCCGCGGACGTCGTCGCGCAGCAGGCAGTCGTCCGGCAGGCACTGGATCGGCGTGAAGTCGCGGTGCGCGATGTAGTCGGGGCGCTTGAACTGCGTGATGTGGTTCGACACCGCGCACAGGCTCAGGTAGACGATCACGCGGTTCCACGGGCTCATGTTCGACGGCGAGCCGTGCACCAGGCAGCCGTGGAAGATCATCATCGACCCGGGCGGGCCCTTCGGCGCGACGATGCCGCCGCGCGCGACCAGCTCGGACACCTTCGCGTTGTCCAGCGTCCACAGCGGATAGCTGGTGGTGGTCACGTCGTGGCCGGCCTCGACGACGCCTTCGCGGTGCGAGCCGGGAATGAAGTACAGCGGGCCGTTGAACTCGTTGACCTCGTCGAGGAAGATCGCCACGTTCATCGCGCGCGGCTCGGGCATGCCGTCGTCGCGCTGCCAGGTGCCGTAGTCCTGGTGCCACTGCCAGACGTCGCCGTCGAAGGCCTGCTTGCCGTTGATCTTGAACTGGTGCATGTAGACGTCTTCGCCGAAGATCTGGGTGACCGGCTCGACCATGCGCGGATGCCGGCCCAGCTTGGCGAAGGCGTCGTTGTAGGTGTGCGCCGCGAAGCTGGTGCGCGGCGTCACGCCGTCCTTCTCGCGGACGATCTCGGGCCGGTGCTCGGCGTAGATCTTCGGCACCTCGTCGAGCAGCACCTTCATTTCCTCGGGGCTGAACAGCGACGGAAAGAACAGGTAGCCGTCGCGCTCGAATTGCGCGAGCTGTTCGGGGCTCAGTTTCATGTGGGTCTCCTCGTTGTCGTTGGTGGAGGCTCAGGCGGCGGGGCGCCCGAGCCGGGTCGAGCGGCCGGCTTCGGCCTCGGCAGGCCCCTCCCGGGGGGCCGCCAGCAGTTGCCTGACCGAGTTGGCCGCATGGTCGTGCGACAGCCGGGCCGCTCGCTCGGCATCGCCGGCGACGATCGCTTCGAGGATCGCCGCGTGCTCGGCCCACACCTTGCGCATCGGTCCGGCGCGCCGCACGTAGGCGCTCATCGCGCGCCGGGTGTGGTGCCAGTGCTGGCGGGCGGTCTCGAGCAGCAGCGGGTTGCCCGCCGCTTCGTAGACGAACAGGTGAAAGCGCAGGTCGGCGCGCACCAGCGCTTCGAGGTCGCCGGCGGCCGCGGCGGCGCGGCCCTCGCGCAGGATCGCGGCGCCTTCGGCGCGAAGCTCGGGGCGCGGCGCGCGGGCGGCGGCCCGCGCGGCCGCGGCGTCGAGCGCGGCGCGAAGCTCGTACAGCCAGCCGACGAAGGCTTCGTCGAGCGGCGCGACCTCGACGCCGCGACGGTTGGCGGTGTCTACGATCAGCCCCTGCATCCGAAGCAGCCGCAGCGCCTGGATGACCGGCTGGCGGGAGACGCCGAGCCGCTCGGCCAGCGCTTCCTGCGTGTAGCGCCGACCCGGCTCGAGCTCGCCGGAGAGGATCGCCTCGAGCAGCGACGCATGCGCCTTGTCGACGAGGTCGGGCTCGGGAACGAGCGGGCGGATCATCGTGGCCTCTGGATTCTGTATACAAAGAATCCTAGCCGTCGTTCCTTGCCCTGTCCAGACGGCGCCGGCCGCTCTCCGACAGCCAGGGGCGCAGCAGCGCGAGCAGCTGGCCGACGCCGCGCTCGATCGACGCCCGCGCGAAGCCGGGGTCCCCGAAGCGGCGCGCGCCGCCGATGTACTCGAAGGGCAGCCAGCCGGTGGCCACCACGACCAGGTTCGTGGTCAGGGCCGAGACCTCGTCGGGCGTGGCGGACAACTCGCCGTCTTCGGCGAGCACCCTGCACAGCATCGCGGCGGCTTCGGTCTTGCGTGCGACGATCGCCTGCAGGCCGAGCTCGAGCGAACGATGGCGCGACAGCAGGTCGTTGATGTCGCGGTAGACGAAGCGGTAGTCCCAGATCGCCTCGAACAGCAGCTTCAGGAAGGGCGCGACGTCCTCCAGCCGGATCTCGCGGCGCCCGGCCTCGTCGAGCAGCGCGCCGATCCGCGTGTCGAAGCGCGCGAACAGGGCGGTGACGATCTCTTCCTTGTTCGCGAAGTGGTAGTAGAGATTGCCGGGACTGATCCGCAGGTCCTCGGCGATCGCCGCCACGGTGACGCCCGGCTCGCCGAGCTCGTTGAACAGCGCCAGCGAGCGTTCGAGGATCCGCTCGCGGGTCCGCCGGGGCGCCTTGCCGGTCATCGCGCGGACTCGGCCCGCGCCAGCGCCTCGGCCAACACGGGGCGCACGGCCGGCGACTGCGCGAGCGACATGTGCCCGACGCCCGCGATCACGTGCAGGCGGGCTCCGGCCAGCGTCTGGGCCGCCTGCGGCATCACGATGTTGTCGTGAAGGGTCAGGATCACCGTGAACAGCGCCCTGGCCTGCGGCGACTCCGAGGCCTCCAGCGAGCGGAGCCAGGGGCTGCCCGCGCGCATCTGGGCGACGTTGCGGCCGATCCCGAACCGGGCGCTCCAGGTGCCCTGGTGCGGGCTGCCCAGCGTCACGACGCCGGCGACCCGGTCGTGGCCGTGGCGCGCGATCCAGGCCCGGATCACGATGCCGCCCATGCTGTGCCCGACCAGCGCGACCCGCGCCGCGCCGGTGCGGGCCCGCAGGCGCTCGACCGCCTGCTCGAGCGTCGGCAGGTAGTCGTCGATCGCGGCGAACGGCGGCTCGAGGTTCACGCCTTCCAGCGGGTGGCCGCGCGTGGCCAGCCAGCCGGCCAGCGGGCGCCACACTGCCCGGTTGCAGAAGTAGCCGTGCACCAGGACGATCGGCACCCGCCGGGGATCGGCGCCAGAGGGCAGCGGCGCGTCGCCCGACCAGGGCATCAGCAGCGCGAAGCTGCGAATCGAGGCCGCGGTCTCGCCCAGCCAGGCGCGGACCGCCGCCACGGGCCCCCCGGCTGGCGGGGCCGACCCCGCGCGATGCCAGGCCCCGGCCAGCGACTGCATGCCGATCGTCCAGGCATGGGAGAAGGGCGGAACCGCCGCCCCGGCGAGCGCCGCCGCCCAGGCCGGCCAGCCCGCCCGCTCGGCCAGCCACCAGCCGACCGCCAGCGCCGCCAGCAACTGGGCGGCCAGCACGCCCCGGACGAGCCAGGCGATCACCTGGCCCGGCCCCGGGTGCGGCCGGCCCGGTGGTGCCGGGCCGTCAGGCTTGAGAAATCTCGGTTCATCCGCTATTATTTCGGGTTCCTCGCCGCACGGTGAATCGACGCTTGTCGCCGGCGGCCTTTGTCCACGAGGCACAGCGCGTCGCACCCTGCCCGGGCGCCGGTATTCGGTGTCCTAGTCGGGCTTTCTCTTTGGGCGTCCTCTTATGGTTTGGGCGTCCCCTTTGAGCGGGTGCAGCGTTCGTGCGAATACAAGGAGAAACGATGCGTCATTACGAAATCGTGCTGATCGTGCATCCCGATCAGAGCGAGCAGGTTCCGGCAATGATCGAGCGTTACAAGACGCTGGTCGAGAGCCAGGAAGGCAAGCTGCACCGCCTCGAAGACTGGGGCCGCCGCCAGCTCACCTACCCGATCCAGAAGATGGCCAAGGCGCATTATGTGCTGATGAACATCGAGTGCGGCCAGCCCACGCTCGATGAGCTCGAGCACGCCTTCCGCTTCAACGACGCCGTGCTGCGCCATCTGGTCGTGTCGATGAAGAAGGCCGAGACCGGCGCTTCGCCGATGCTCAAGCAGATCCAGAAGGAAGAGGCCCGCAAGGCCGTTTCCGAGCCGCAACAGGGTTGACGCGAAAGGTCGCCAGGCTGCCGCGCGGCATGACCGAGTGACGGGGCGCCAGCAAGGCCCAGGCAGCGAATCTCGGGCGGGATCCACGATCGATCCGGCCAACGAGATCCGCCTCACGGGCGAACTGGTCGGCAGGGAAACGCTGCGCTACACGCCGGCGGGCATCCCGATCCTCGACGCAAGGCTCGCGCACCGCAGCGAGGTGACCCAGGCGGGGCAACGCAGGCAGGTGGAATTCGACATCGCACTGAGCTTTTCCGGGCCGGCCGCGCAGCGCGCCGACGGCCTGAGGCTCGGCCAGGCGATCGCGGCGTTCGGCTTTCTCGCGCCGCGCCGCAAGCTGTCGAAGACGCTGGTGCTCCACGTGACCCGCTTCGCCGAACTCGAACCGACATCGAATTGACAGGGGTACTGAAATGGCTTTTGCCCGTCGTGGTTCCAAGGACAAGAAAACGCGCCGTCCGGCGCAGGCCGCGCTGTTCAAGCGCAAGAAGTTCTGCCGGTTCACGGCCGAGAAGATCGAGCAGATCGACTACAAGGACGTCGACCTGCTGAAGGACTTCATCACCGACACCGGCAAGATCATCCCGGCCCGTCTCACGGGCACCAAGGCGCGCTACCAGCGCCAGCTGCAGGTCGCGATCAAGCGCGCGCGCTTCCTCGCCCTGCTGCCGTTCACCGACAACCACTGAGCCGCGGGAGAACGAGAACATGCAGATCATCCTGCTCGAAAAGGTCGTGAACCTCGGCCAGCTCGGCGACGTCGTCCGGGTGAAAGACGGCTACGCCCGCAACTTCCTGATCCCGACCGGCAAGGCGCGGCGCGCTACCCAGGCCGCGATCCAGGAATTCGAGGCGCGCCGCGCCGAACTCGAGAAGATCCAGGCCGACAAGCTGGCCGCCGCGCAGGCGATGGGCCAGCAGCTCGAGGGCCTGGCGGTCGAGATCACCGAGAAGGCCGGCGTCGACGGCCGCCTGTTCGGCTCGGTCGGCAACTTCGACATCGCCGAGGCCCTTAAGAAGAAGGGCTTCGCCGCGGTCGAGAAGGCCATGGTGCGCATGCCCAACGGCCCGCTCAAGGCGATCGGCGAGTACGAGGTCGAGGTGGCGCTGCACACCGACGTGCTGGCCAACATCAAGGTCACGGTGATCGGCGAGACCGCCTGATCCCTGCGCCGGCGGCGGCCTGCCGCCGGCGAGCCGGTCCTCCCCGCGAGCTTCGCGGCCCGGACGGCACCTGACGACGGGGCGCTTCGGCGCCCCGTTCGTCTTTCCGGGCCGTCGCAAGGCCCTGCCGCGTGACGGCGCGCGAAGGTTCCGCTCCCTGACATCGCGCCCGGTGAATTTGCTCTAACATCGATCCTCTTCGCGGCCAGCCCGATCCCGATGTCATCCGTTCCCGAAAGCCGAGCGCCCCTCGACCCGCAGATCGCCGCGCTGCGCGTGCCGCCGCATTCGATCGAGGCCGAGCAGGCGGTGCTCGGCGGGCTGCTGCTCGACAACAACGCCTTCGACCGCGTGGCCGACGTGCTGCGCGAGGACGACTTCTACCGCCACGACCACCGGCTGATCTGGCACCAGGTGGCGCGGCTGATCGAGCGCGGCCAGCCGGCCGACGTGGTCACCGTGCTGGAGGCGCTGCAGAACGCCGGCAAGGCCGACGAGGCGGGCGGGCTGGTCTACCTGAACGCGCTCGCCCAGGAGACGCCGTCGGCGGCCAACATCCGGCGCTACGCCGAGATCGTTCGCGACCGCGGCATCCTGCGCCGGCTGATTTCCACGGCTGACGAGATCTCGTCGGCCGCGCTGAACCCGCAGGGCAAGGACACCCGCCAGCTGCTCGACCAGGCCGAATCGAGGATCTTCCAGATCTCGGAAGAGGGCTCGCGCGGCCAGGCCGGCTTCCACCAGCTGCCCGACCTCCTCGGAAAGGTCGTCGAGCGGATCGACGAGCTGTACAACCAGAACAACCCGAACGATGTGACCGGCGTGCCGACCGGGTTCGTCGACCTCGACCGGATGACCTCCGGCCTGCAGCAGGGCGACCTGATCATCGTGGCCGGTCGCCCGTCGATGGGCAAGGCCCAGCCGCTCGACGCACGGGTTCGCACGCCTTCAGGGTGGAAGACGATGGGCGAGCTCGCGGTCGGCGACGCGCTCGCCTCGGTCGACGGCGCACCCTCGATCGTCACTGCCGTCTACCCACAGGGCGAGCGGCAGATCTGGCGTGTCACCTTCTCCGACGGCCGCGGCGCCGAGTGCTGCGACGAGCATCTCTGGACGGTTCATCATCGCGCGTGGAGCGCGCCCCGCACGCTGACGCTCGCCGAATTGCGCGAATTGCTCGGCGAGCGCCGCTACCAGCGGCGGCTGTGGATCGACATGCCATCGGGCGACTTCGGCCATCGTGATCCGCTGCCGGTCGATCCGTGGGTGCTCGGCGCGCTGATCGGCGACGGCAACCTCAACGGGACCTCGGTCGGGTTCTCGAACGTCGCCGACGACGTCCTCGAGCGGATGCGCGAGCGCGTCGGTGAGTCGCTGACCCTGGTGGCGGCCGGCGGGCCGGATTGGCGGATCACCAGGCGAATCGGGCAGCCTGGCCGGCCGGCACGCAATCCATTGAGGTGCGCGCTCGAGACGCTCGGGCTCTGGGGCACCGATTCGTCGACGAAGTTCATTCCGCGCTGCTACCTCGACGCGAGCCGCGCCGCGCGCCTCGACCTGCTGCGCGGCCTGCTCGACACCGACGGATGGGTCGAGCGCTGGGGCACCGTGCGGTTCTCGACGGCCAGCGAGCGGCTCGCTCGCGACGTGCAGGAACTGGCTCGCTCGCTGGGCGGCTGGTGCACGGTGCGGGGCAAGCGCACCTCGTTCACGGTGGACGGCCGGCGCAAGCCCGGCGCGCCGGCCTGGGTCTGCACGATCGCACATCCGGACCCCGCCAGCCTGTTCCTGATGAGCGCGAAGTGCGAGCGGCTGCAGGGCGGGCGCAGCCGGCGTCGCCAGCCGGTGATCGTGTCGATCGAGCCGAGCCGGCGCGCGCAGGCGCAGTGCATCGCGGTGTCGCATCCGTCGCGGCTCTACCTGACCGACGACTACGTCGTCACGCACAACACCGCGTTCTCGCTGAACATCGGCGAGCACGTCGCGGTCGACCAAGGCTTGCCGGTCGCGGTCTTCTCGATGGAGATGGGCGCGACCCAGCTCGCGATGCGGATGGTCTGCTCGGTGGGACGGCTCGACCAGCAGCGGCTGCGCACCGGACGGCTGCTCGAAGACGACTGGCCGCGGCTGACCAACGCGATGCAGAAGATGCAGGACACGCAGCTTTTCATCGACGAGACGCCGGCGCTCAGCGTGCTCGAGCTGCGCGCCCGCGCGCGAAGGCTGTCGCGCCAGTGCGGCCAGCTCGGCCTGGTCATCATCGACTACCTGCAGCTGATGGCAGGGTCATCGTCCGGAGAGAACCGGGCCACCGAGATCTCCGAGATCTCGCGCGGCCTGAAGGGGCTGGCCAAGGAGCTGAACTGCCCGGTGATCGCGCTGTCGCAGCTGAACCGCTCGCTCGAGCAGCGGCCGAACAAGCGGCCGGTGATGTCCGACCTTCGGGAGTGCGTGCCTGGCGACACCCTGGTCATGCTGGCCGACGGTCGCCGCGCGCCGATCGCGAGCCTGGTCGGCGCCGAGCCCGAGGTACTGGCCATGGACGCGTCGCAGCGGGTGGTTGCGGCCCGCAGCGATCGCGTCTGGCCGGTCGGGCGCAAGCCGGTCTTCAGGCTGTCGCTCGCCAGCGGCCGAACGCTGCGCGCCACCGCAGGGCACCGCATCTTCACCGGCGCGGGATGGCGCACGCTGGACGATGTCTCGGTCGGGGACCGGATCGCCCTCGCGCGCCGGGTACCGGAACCGGCCTCGCTCGTCGTCTGGCCCGAGGAGCACGTGATCCTGCTCGGCCAGATGATCGGCGACGGCAGCTACCTGTCGGGCCAGCCGATGCGCTACACGACCGCTTCCGAGGAGAACTCGGAGGCGGTACGGCGAGCGGCGGAGTCCTTCGGCTGCACCGTGACCCGCCATGCGGGCCGCGGCAACTGGCACCAACTGGTCATTTCCGGCAACGGCGACCGCTGGCATCACAAGGGCGTCAATGCCTGGCTGCGCAAGCTCGGCATCTTCGGCCAGCGCTCGCACGAGAAGCGGATTCCGGGCGAGGTGTTCGGCCTGTCGAACGCGCAGGTCGCGCTGCTGCTGCGCCACCTGTGGGCCACCGACGGCTCCATCCTCTTGCGCCCCGCCGGCCAGCGCGGGGCGGCGCGCGTGTACTTCGCGACCGCGAGCGAAGGGCTGGCGCGCGACGTCGCCGCGCTGCTGCTGCGCTTCGGCATCGTGGCCCGCATTCGCGCGATGAAGCCGGCCACCGGCAGGACGGTCTGGAATGTCGACGTGTCGGGCAGCGAGCAGCAGCGGGAGTTCCTTGCGAGCGTCGGGGCCTTCGGGCCTCGCGCCGAGCCTGCGAGGCAACTGGCCGCGCGACTCGAGGTGCTTGTGCCCCGGGCGAACGCGAACGTCGACGCGCTTCCTCGCGAGGTGTTCGCGCAGGTGCGCGCGGTCATGGGCGATCGCGGCGTCACGCAACGGGAAATGGCTTCGTTGCGCGGCACCTCTTACGGCGGCGCCTCTCACTTCCGATTCGCCCCGTCGCGCGCCACGCTGGGCCACTATGCCGAGCTGCTCGACGACGACGCGCTGCGCACCTGGGCCGATTCCGACCTGTTCTGGGACCGGGTCGTGGCGATCGAGCCCGACGGCGACGAAGAGGTCTTCGACCTGACCGTGCCGGGTCCGGCGTCCTGGCTGGCCGACGGAATCGTGAGCCACAACTCGGGCGCGATCGAGCAGGACGCGGACGTGATCCTGTTCATCTACCGCGACGAGGTCTACAACCCCGATTCGCCCGACAAGGGCACGGCCGAGATCATCATCGGCAAGCAGCGCAACGGTCCGATCGGCACGGTGCGGCTGACCTTCGTCGGCCAGTACACGAAGTTCGAGAACTTCGCCGGCGGCGGATTCGAGCAGAGTTGAGCCCGCGAGGCGCGGCCGCGCGTCAGCGGCTCGCTGGCGCAGCGGGTGCCGCCGGTTACGGCCGGACGGCTTCGGCGATCTCCCACGGCAGGGTGCGGCCCCGCTCGGCGCAGTCGCGCACTGCCGCCGCCGCCGGCGCGACGTCGTAGCCGTTGGCCGCCAGCCAGTCCGGGTTGTAGTAGCTGTGCGCGTAGCGCTCGCCGCCGTCGCACAGGATCGCCACGATCGAGCCCGATTCGCCGGCCTCGTGCATCCGGCGGGCGAGCTGCAGCGCGCCGACCAGGTTGGTGCCGGTGGAGCCGCCGCAGCGCCGGCCGAGCACGCCGCGCAGGTAGTGGATCGCGCCCAGCGACGCCAGGTCGGGCACCTTCAGCATCGTGTCGATCGCGCCGGGCACGAAGGACCGCTCGACACGCGGCCGGCCGATGCCCTCGATCCGCGAGCCGCAGTCCAGCCGCAGGCCCTCGTCGCCGGTCGCGTAGGCGTCGAAGAATACCGAGTTCTCGGGGTCGGTCGCGCACACGCGGGTCGGGTGGCAGCGGTAGCGGATGAAGCGCCCGATCGTGGCGGTGGTGCCGCCGGTGCCGCAGCCGCAGACGATCCATGCCGGCACCGGGTGCGGCTCGTGCGCCATCTGCGCGAAGATCGACTCGGCGATGTTGTTGTTGCTGCGCCAGTCGGTCGCGCGCTCGGCGTAGGTGAACTGGTCCATGTAGTGGCCGCCCAGCTCGCGCGCCAGCCGCTCCGATTCGCCGTAGACCTGCCCGGGCTGGTCGACGAGATGGCAGCGTCCGCCGTAGAACTCGATCGCCGCGATCTTCTCGGGCGAGGTGGTCCGCGGCATCACCGCCACGAAGGGCAGGCCAAGCAGGCGCGCGAAGTAGGCTTCGGACACCGCGGTCGAGCCCGACGAGGCCTCGACCACGGTGCTGCCCTCGTGCAGCCAGCCGTTGCACAGCGCGTACAGGAACAGCGAGCGCGCCAGACGGTGCTTGAGGCTGCCGGTCGGATGGCTGGACTCGTCCTTCAGGTACAGCTGCACGCCCGGGAAGGCGGGGAGCGGCACCGGAATCAGGTGGGTGTCGGCCGAGCGGTTGAAGTCGGCCTCGATCCTTCGGATCGCCTGGGCTTCCCAGCTTCGCGGATTCATCGGTGCACGCAGTGGTCGTCGGATCGGGGAATCGTACCCGAGCGCCGGTGGTCGATCCCTGCGCGTGTCCTTGCCGCCGGCGGCCGGGGCAGGGCATAGAATTCCCGGATTCGTCGCAGTCGTCCCGAAAACGAGAAAAGGAATCCGGACATGTCCGCTGCAGCCCGCGCGCCGTCGACCGCACACCACGGTTCGATCTGGGCCGCCACCGCGCCGCCCGGCCCGGCCTGCCCGAAGCTGGAGGCGAGCGTCGAAGCCGACGCGGTCGTGATCGGCGCCGGCTTCACCGGCCTGTCCACCGCGCTGAACCTGCGCAAGTCGGGCGTCGACGTCGCAGTCGTCGAGGCGGCCGAGCCGGGCTGGGGCGCCTCGGGCCGCAACAACGGGCAGGTGATTCCCACGTTGTCCCGGCCCGATCCCGACGACATCGAGGCCAAGCACGGCGAGGCCGGCGAGCGATTCGTCGCGCTGCTGCGCGACTGCGCGTCGATCCTGTTCGATACGGTCCGCGAGCACGCGATCGTGGCCGAGGCCGAGCAGACCGGCTGGGTGCAGCCCGCGCACAGCCCGGGACGCATCGCGATCTCCGAGCGCCGGGTGCGGCAATGGTCGAAGCGCGGCGCGCCGGTCGAGCTGCTCAGCCGCGCCCAGGCGAGCGAGATGCTCGGCTCCGACGCCTGGCACGGCGGCTTCTGGAACCGCACCGGCGGCCACGTCAATCCGCTCGCGCTGGCGCGCGGGCTCGCGCACGCCGTCGTCGAGGCCGGGGGGCGCATCTTCGCGCAGTCGCCGGCGCTGTCGTTCTCTCGGGTCGGCGACCAGTGGCTGGTCCGAACGCCCGCCGGGCAGGTGCGCGCCCGCGCGCTGGTGCTGGCCACCAATGCCTACACCGGCGAGTTCGCCCCTGCGCTCGCGCCGCGGATCGCGCGCGAGGTGGTGCCGGTGCTGTCGTGGCAGATGGCCACCCTGCCGCTGCCCGACGCGGTGCGGGCCACGGTGATCCCGGGCCGCCAGGCGATGTCCGACACCCATGGCGACCTGCACTTCGCGCGCTACGACGCCCGCAACCGGCTTGTGACCGGCGGCGCGATCATCGTGCCCTTCAACCAGGCGGAGCGGCTGAAGGCGATGATCGGCGAGCGGCTGAAGCGGCTCTGGCCGCAGATCGGCGAGGTCCGTTTCGACCACGTCTGGAACGGTTACGTCGGGATGACCGACGACTTCCTGCCGCGCTTCCACCGGCTCGGTCCCGATGCCTGGGCCTGGGCCGGCTGCAACGGCCGGGCGGTCGGCCTTTCGGTGGCCCTGGGCGGAGAGTTCGCCAAGGCGGTCCGCGGCGTGCCCGAGAACGAGCTCGCCCTGCCGTTCACCGAACCGGCGCCGCTGCCGCTGCACTCGCTCGCCCGGCGCGTCGCGCCGCTGATGCTGCTGCGCTACCGCCAGCTGGACCGGCGCGAGTTCCGCGCCGGTTGAGCGCGCCGATAACGATATTCGCGGAACGGATTCCGTCGACACGCGCCGCGGCAGCGGGGTAAAAAGTCCGATTCGCCGACCGTGGTCGGCGCCGACCAGGAATCTCGAAAAGGGGAACCGACATGAGCTTCACACGCCGCGATGCACTGAAAACCGGCCCGGCGGTCGCGCTGGGCGCCTCCATCCCGGCGCTCGCCCAGGCGCAGGCGAAGGGCGAGCCGCGCCGTGGCGGCACCGTCACCGTCCACATGCAGGGCGAGCAGCGCATCCTGAATCCGGCGCTGCGCGCGTCCACCGGCGTCTACGTGGTCGGCGGCAAGATCATGGAGCCGCTGGTCGACCTGAACGCCAAGGGCGAGCCCGACCCGGTGCTGGCCACCTCGTGGGAGTCGTCGCCCGACGGCAAGACGATCACCTTCAAGCTGCGCCAGGGCGTGAACTGGCACGACGGAAAGCCCTTCACCTCGGCCGACGTCCAGTTCACGGCCATGGAGATGTGGAAGAGGCACCTGAACTACGGCACCGCGCTGCAGCTCTACCTCGACGGCGTCGACACGCCCGACGCGCACACCGCGGTGTTCCGCTATTCCCGGCCGATGCCGATGGACCTGATGCTGCGCGCGATGTCCGACCTCGGCTACATCGCGCCGAAGCACGTCTACGAGGGCACCAACGTGCTCGAGAACCCGGCCAACACCGCGCCGATCGGCACCGGCCCGTTCAAGTTCTCGAAGTACGAGCGCGGCCAGTACGTGATCGCGGTGCGCAACGAGAACTACTGGCGCAAGGGCTTCCCCTACCTCGACCAGATCGTCTGGCGCTTCATTCCCGATCCGGCCGCCGCGGTGGCGGCGATCGAGTCCGGCCAGATCCAGATCAGTGCCGAAGGCGCGCTGCCGCTGGCCGACCTCGACCGCCTGAAGAAGGACCCGAAGTTCGAGGTGTCCAGCCGCGGCAACGAGGGCAACGCGGTGATGAACACGATCGAGTTCAACTTCCGCCGCAAGGAGCTCGCCGACCGTCGGGTGCGCGAGGCGATCGTGCGCGCGCTCGACGTCGAATTCTTCTGCGAGAACTTCCTGTACGGCTTCGCCAAGCCCGCGAAGGGGCCGATCCCGAGCTCCTCGCCGAAGTTCTTCCCGAAGGACGCGCCGGCCTATCCCTTCGACAAGAAGAAGGCCGAGGCCCTGCTCGATGCGGCCGGCTACAAGCGCGGCGCCGACGGCAAGCGCTTCAGCATCCGGCTGGTGCCTGCTCCCTGGGGCGAGGACATCACGCTTTGGTCGACCTTCATCCAGCAGTCGCTGCAGCAGGTCGGCATCGGCGTCGAGATCGTCCGCTACGACGCGGCCGGCTTCCTCAGCAACGTCTACAAGGACTGGAACTTCGACCTGGCCACCGGCTGGCACCAGTATCGCGGCGACCCGGCGGTGTCCACCACCGTCTGGTACCGCTCGGGCAGCCCGAAGGGCGCGCCCTGGACCAACCAGTGGGGCTGGCAGTCGGACCAGGTCGACAAGCTGATCGACGCGGCGGCCTTCGAGACCGATCCGGCGAAGCGGCGCCAGCTGTATGCGGACTGGGTCAAGCGGGTCAACGACGAGATTCCGCTCTGGATGGCGATCGAGCGGCTGCTGATCTCGGTGACCAACAAGTCGCTGCAGAACCACCACAACCAGCCGCGCTGGATCTCCAGCAGCTGGCACGACCTGTGGCTCTCCGCCTGACGTGAGGATCCTCTCTCTCGCTCTGCGTCGGCTGGCGGCGAGCCTGCCGACGCTCTTCGTCATCCTGGCGGGGCTCTTCCTGCTGCTGCAGCTGGCGCCGGGCGACACGGTCGACGCGCTGGTCGCGCAGATGGGCGGCGGCGACGCGGCGATGATCGAGGAGCTGCGCCGCCACTACGGGCTCGACCTGCCGGTGGCGGTGCAGTTGGGCAACTACCTGTGGCGGCTGGTCAGCCTCGACCTGGGCCACTCGGCGATCTACGGCAAGCCGGTCGTCGACGTGATCCTCGAGCGGCTGCCGGCCACGCTGCTGCTGATGGTCTCCGCGCTGTCCTTCGCGTTCGCCGCCGGCATGGCGCTGGGCGTGATCGCCGCGCGGCGCGTCAACAAGTGGCCCGACACCGCCATCTCGACGCTGGGCCTGGTCTTCTACGCCACGCCGTCCTTCTGGTTCGGGCTGATGGGCATCGTGGTGTTCGCGGTGCGGCTGGCCTGGCTGCCGCCGGGCGGCTTCGAGACGATCGGCGCCGGCTACACCGGCGTCGCGCGCGTGCTGGACATCGCCCGCCACCTGCTGCTGCCCACGGTCACGCTCGCGCTGATCTTCCTGGCGATCTACCTGCGGATCATGCGCGCGTCGATGCTGGAGGTGCTCACGCTCGACTTCGTGCGCACCGCGCGCGCCAAGGGCCTGAACGAGACCGCCGTCGTCGTGCGCCACGTGCTGCGCAACGCGCTGCTGCCGATGGTCACGCTGATCGGCCTTCAGGCCGGCGCGATGCTCGGCGGCTCGGTGGTCGTCGAGAGCGTGTTCGCGCTTCCCGGGCTCGGGCGGCTCGCCTACGACTCGGTCGTGCAGCGCGACCTGAACACCCTGCTGGGCATCGTCTTCGTCTCCGCGCTGCTGGTCATCGTGATCAACTTCGTCGTCGATCTCGCCTATGCGCGGCTCGATCCGCGCATCGGCGCCGGGCACTGAGGCCATGGAGTTCCTTCGCCTGTACGTTCGCAATCCCGGCGCGGTGATCGGGCTGGTGCTGCTGGCGCTGGTAATGGCGATGGCCGCCAGCGCGGACGTGCTGTATCCGCGCGATCCGCTGAGCCTGGCCGGCCGCCCGCTGCAATGGCCGTTCGCGACCGATCGTTTCCTGCTCGGCACCGACGCGTCGGGCCGCGACATCGCCGCGCAGATCTTCCACGGCGCGCGGATCTCCCTGCTGATCGGTTTCGTGGCCACGCTGGTCGCGATCGCGCTGGGAATCGTGGTCGGCGCGGTGGCGGGCTATTACGGCGGCTGGGTCGACAACGCGCTGATGCGGATCACCGAAGCCTTCCAGACCGTGCCGAACTTCCTGCTGCTGCTGGTGCTGGTGGCGGTGTTCGGCTCGGGCCTCACCACGGTGATGCTCGCGATCGGCCTGGTGTCCTGGCCGGCGCCGGCGCGGCTGACCCGCGCCGAGTTCCTGTCGCTGCGCAACCGCGAGTTCGTGCAGGCCTGCCGGACGATCGGACTGCGCGACGGCGCGATCATCTTTCGCGAGATCCTGCCCAACGCGATGCCGCCGCTGATCGTCTACGCCAGCGTGGTCATGGCGCTGGCCATCCTGATGGAGAGCGCGCTCGCCTTCCTGAACCTGTCGGACCCGAACGTGGCCTCGTGGGGCAACCTGATCGGCCACGGCCGCGGCGTGCTGCGCACCCAGTGGTACGTGTCGGCGATTCCCGGCGTGGCGATCCTGCTCACCGTGCTGGCGGTGTCGCTGGTCGGCCAGGGCCTGAACGACGCGCTGAACCCGCGCCTGAGGTCGCGATGAGCGCCGCGCCTGCATCCGGGCTGCCGGGGGCGGCGCCGAGCGCGCCGCTGCTGCGGGTCCGCGGCCTCGACGTCGCGCTGCCGCCGGGCGCCGATCGCGCCCACGCTATCCGGGGGCTCGACCTGGAGCTGGCGGCCAACGAGATCCTCTGCGTGGTCGGGGAATCCGGTTCGGGCAAGTCGATGACCGCCAGCGCGCTGATGCGGCTGTTGCCCACCGGCGTGAGGGTCGTCTCGGGCGGCATCGAGTTCGACGGGCATGACCTGCTGGCGCTGTCCGAGGCTCGGATGCGCGAGGTGCGCGGCGCGCAGATCGCGATGGTGTTCCAGGAGCCGATGACCGCGCTGAACCCCTTGCGCACAGTGGGCGACCAGATCGGCGAGATGTTCCGCATCCACACCGATCTCGACGCGGCGGCCATCGACGAGAAGGTGCTCGCGCTGCTGGCCGAGGTGCGCATTCCCGATCCCGGGGCCTCGGCGCGCGCCTATCCGCACGAGCTCTCCGGCGGCCAGCGCCAGCGCGCGATGATCGCGATGGCGCTCGCGCTCGAGCCGCGCGTGCTGATCGCCGACGAGCCGACCACCGCGCTGGACGTGACCACGCAGGCGCAGATCCTCGCGCTGATCCGCGACCTGCAGCGGCGCAAGGGCACCGCGGTGCTGTTCATCACGCACGACTTCGGCGTGGTCGCCGAGATCGCCGACCGGGTCGCGGTCATGCAGCACGGCGAGCTGGTCGAGCAGGGGCCGGTGCGGCAGGTGCTCGAGTCGCCGCGCCATCCGTACACGAAGCAGCTGATCGCGGCAGTGCCGCCACTGGCGCCGCCGCCCGCCAGGGCGGTCGGCGACGTGCCCGCGCTGGTCGTGGAGAACCTGGGCAAGACCTACCGCACAGGCGGCTTCCTCGGGCGCGGCGCGCGCGTCACCCGCGCGCTCGACGACGTCTCGCTGGCGCTGCCCAGGGGGGCGACGCTGGGCGTGGTCGGCGAGTCCGGGTCGGGCAAGTCCACGCTGGCGCGCTGCATCGTGCGCCTGCTCGACCCCGACGCGGGCCGGATCCTGATCGGCGACGCCGACCTCGCCGCGATGTCGCGACGCGAGCTGCGCTCGGCCACGCAACGGGTGCAGATGGTCTTCCAGGACCCGTTCGCGTCGCTGAACCCGCGGCGGCGCGCCGGCGACCTGGTCGCCCAGGGGCCGGTCGCCCACGGCGTGCCGCGCGCCCGGGCGCTTGCGCGCGCTCGCGAGTTGTTCGAGCTGGTCGGGCTGGACCCGAACGCGGTCGACCGCTATCCGCACGAGTTCTCCGGCGGCCAGCGCCAGCGGATCGGGCTCGCCAGGGCGCTCGCGCTGGAGCCGGAGATCCTGGTGGCCGACGAGCCGGTGTCGGCGCTCGACGTGTCGGTGCAGGCGCAGGTGCTGCAGTTGCTGGCCGACCTGAAGTCGCGGCTCGGGTTGTCGATGATCTTCGTCACCCACGACCTGCGGGTCGCCGCGCAGATCTGCGACCGGGTGGCGGTGATGCAGCACGGCAGGGTGGTCGAGACCGGCCCTGCCGCCGAGGTGTTCACCGCGCCCACCCACGAGTACACGCGCGCGCTGATCGACGCGATCCCGGGCCGCCACTGGTCCGAGCGCGTCGCCGCCGAGGCGGCGCTCGCGGCCGCCGCCACGGAGCCCCGCGCCGGGGCCGTTGTCCCTTTGCACCCCTCGCACGCCGAAGGAGGCGATCGATGAGCGATGACACGCAAGCCCGGCCGGCAGCGCCGGCCCATCCCGAGAACCTGTCGATGCTCGCCAAGCGGCGCATCGAGGCCGAGATCCTCGGCCACGTCTACCAGGTGCTGAAGGCCAGCCACGGCAAGGAGGTCGCGATGAAGACGATCGGCGACGCGGTGCGCCGCTCGGCGATCGAGCAGGCTCAGCGCTTCGCGGCCGAGTCGAAGGAGGGCACCTCGCTGCAGCACTTCGTCGACATGAGCAAGCTCTGGCAGAAGGAAGACGCGCTGAGGATCGAGGTGCGTCGCAAGACCGACACCGAGTACGACTTCGACGTCGTCCGCTGCCGCTACGCCGAGATGTACCGCGAGATGGGGCTCGGCGAGATCGGCCACCTGCTGTCCTGCCAGCGCGACGGCAGCTTCTGCGAGGGCTACGACCCGAAGCTGAGGATGAAGCGCTCGCAGACCATCATGGGCGGCGCGAGCCACTGCGACTTCCGCTACACCTACGAAGACGACGGCGAGGCCGCGGCCGTGCCGGGACGGCGAGAGGGCTGAGCATGGCCTTCGTTCCCCGCCCGGTTTCCGAAGCGCTGGCCGGCGCCTGCTTCGCGCCCGACTACGCGAGCGCGCGGGCCCGCTTCCTTGCGGCGGCCGCGCGTGCGGGCGCGCGCGTCGACGTGTTCGTCAACGACCTTGCCGCCGGCCCCGACGGCGGCTCGCTGAGCACCGACGTCGCGGTGCTGGGTCCGGCCGACGCCGAGGCTGCGCTGCTGGTGGTCAGCGGCACGCACGGGCCGGAGGGTTTCGTCGGATCGGCGGCGCAGGTCGCGCTGCTCGACGCGCTGGCCGGCGGCGCGGCGTCGCCGCCGGTGCGAATCGTGCTGGTCCACGCGATCAACCCGTTCGGCTTCGCGCACCTGAGCCGCACCACCGAGAACAACGTCGACCTGAACCGCAACTTCATCGACTGGTCGGCGGGCGCTCCAGCGAACCCGGCCTACCTGGCGCTGCACGATGCGCTGTGCCCGTCGGCGTGGACGCCCGAGGCGCTCGCCGCGGCGGATTCGGCTCGACTCGATTGGATCGCGCGCAACGGCGACAGTGCCTTCGTCGACATGACCAGCCGCGGCCAGTACTCGCACCCCGCCGGCCTGAACTACGGCGGCAGCGGGCCCGAGTGGTCGAACCGCACGCTGGAGGCCGTCGTTCGCCGGCACCTGTCGACGGCGAGGCGGATCGCGCTGATCGACTGGCACACCGCGCTGGGCGAGCGCGGCCAGCCCTTCTTCCTGTGCTTCAACGAGCGCGGCGGTCCGGCCTGGGAGCGCGCCTGCGACTGGTGGGGGCGCGACCGGGTGGAGACCACCGGCGGCTTCGGCGGCGCGGCGCGGCCGAACTACACCGGCCTGCTGTTCCACGGCGTGCAACGCTTCGCCGCGCACGCCGAGCTCACCGGCGCGGTCATCGAGTTCGGCACGGTGGAAATGGACGATGCCCGGCTCGCGCTGCAGGCCGATCGCTTCCTGCGCTTCGATGCGGGCGCCGCGCCGGACGCATTGAAGGCCGAACTGCGGGCCAGGGTGCTCGAGGCCTTCTCGCCGCCGTCGCCCGACTGGCGGCGCAGCGTGCTCGGCCACGCGATCGGCATCCAGCACGCCACGCTCGAGGGGCTGGCTGCCTGGCGTTGAACGCAAGCTTCGGGCGACCGCGTCACCCGGCGCGCTTGGCCTGCATCTTCTCGAGGAATCGCTGCATGTACTCGTGCGGCTCGCTGCCTTCGTAGGCCGCCCCGAAGGCCTCGATGCTCGCTTCGAGCGAGCGCTCGATCGTCTGGCCTTCCCACGACCGAAGCAGCGACTTCTGAAGCCGCACGCCCGCCGGTCCGCACTCGAGGATCTCGGCGGCGACCTGCACGATCGCGTCGTCGAGCGCGTCGGGTTCCACCAGCTTCTCGAGAAAACCCCAGCGCTCCGCCGTCGGGCCGTCGATCGCGGATCCGGTGAGCAGCAGCAGCCGGGTGCGTCCTTCGCCGATCAGGCGCGGCAGCAGCCTCGCGTGGATCACCGACGGAATCCCTATCCTGACCTCGGGCATCGCGAAGCGCGATGCCGTGGTCCCGACGCGGATGTCGCAGCAGGCCGCCAGCTCCATGCCGCCCCCGAGGCACCACCCGGACAGGCGCGCGACGGTGGGCACCGGGAAGTCCCGCGCGGCCTCGCACAGATCGTGAAGGCGCGTGATGAAGGCCCTGGCCGAGGCCGGCTCGAGAGTGGCCATCTCCTTGATGTCGGCGCCGCCGACGAACGCCTTGTCGCCGCTGCCGCGCAGCACCAGCATGCGGATGGCCCGATCCGAGGCGGCCTCGCGCAGAGCGCCGGTCAGCCCCGCGATCGTGCGGGAGTCGAGGATGTTCAGCGGCGTGCCGTTGGCGATCTGCAGGGTCGCGATGCCCTCGGCCGACACCGTCAGCGTATGCGAATCCCGTCGGCTCATCGACGACCTGGCCCGCTGCCTACAGCGCGTCGGCCGCGAAATCCGCCAGCCGCGAGCGCTCGCCGCGCTGCAGCGTCACGTGGCCGGCGTGGGCCCAGCCCTTGAAGCGGTCGACCACGTAGGTGAGGCCCGACGATCCCTCGGTCAGGTAGGGCGTGTCGATCTGCGCGATGTTGCCCAGGCACACGACCTTGGTGCCGGGGCCGGCCCGCGTGATCAGCGTCTTCATCTGCTTGGGCGTCAGGTTCTGCGCCTCGTCGACGATCAGGAACTTGTTGATGAAGGTGCGCCCGCGCATGAAGGACATCGCCTTCACCTTGACCCGGCTGCGGATCAGCTCGTTGGTCGTGCTGCGGCCCCACTCGCCGGCGCCGCTGTCGGTCTGGTTGAGCACCTCGAGGTTGTCCTCGAGCGCGCCCATCCACGGCTGCATCTTCTCTTCCTCGGTGCCGGGCAGGTAGCCGATGTCCTCGCCGACCGGCACGGTGGCGCGGGTCATGATGATCTCGGTGTAGCGCCGGCTCTCGAGCACCTGGACCAGGCCGGCGGCGAGCGCGAGCAGCGTCTTGCCGGTGCCGGCCTGGCCGAGCAGGGTCACGAAGTCGACCTCCGGGTCCATCAGCAGGTTCAGCGCGAAGTTCTGCTCGCGGTTGCGCGCGGTGACGCCCCAGACCGCGTTCTTCAGGTGGCCGTAGTCGCGCAGTGTCTGCAGCACCGCGGTGCGGCCGGCGATCTCCTTGACCTTGGCCGTGAGCGGCAGCTCGCCGTCGGACCACACGAACTGGTTGAGCAGCAGCGAAGACACCAGCGGGCCGGTGATCCGGTAGAAGGTCTGGCCGCCCTGCTGCCACGACTCGACGCCCTTGCCGTGGCGGTCCCAGAAGTCGTCCGGCAGTTGCAGCGTGCCGGCGTAGAGCAGGTCGGTGTCCTCGATGACCTGGTCGTTGAAGTAGTCCTCGGCGGGCAGGCCCATCGTGCGGGCCTTTATCCGCATGTTGATGTCCTTGGACACCAGCACGACCTTGCGCTCGGGGTGCTGGTCCTGCATCGCGCGGACCACGCCGAGGATCTGGTTGTCGGCCTTGCCCATCGGCAGGCTGGCCGGCAGCATCGAGGCGACGGCCTGCGTCTGGAAGAACAGCCGGCCGGTGGCCTCCTTGCTGCCCAGCGCCGACAGCGCGATGCCGTCGTCGATGTCGCCGTCGACCGTGGCGATCAGCTCGTCGAGCGCGCGGCTGACCTGCCGCACGTTGCGCGACACCTCGGACATGCCCTTCTTGTGATGGTCGAGCTCCTCGAGCACCATCATCGGCAGGAACACGTCGTGCTCGGCGAAGCGGAACAGGCTGCTCGGGTCGTGCATCAGCACGTTCGTGTCGAGCACGAAGAGCCGCGGCGACTCGGCGGACTGGCGCTTGCGGCGGCCGCTCGGGGCGGCGGCCGGCGCCGGGGACGGCGCCGTCGCGGGCGCCGGGGCCGGGGCCGCGGCGACCGGCGCCTGCTGGGGCGCGGCGGGCCTGGCATTCGCGGCCGGCTTCAGCGGCGCGACGACCGCGGCTTCGGCGGTGCTGGCGGCGGCCGGCGAGACCGGCGCCGGGGCGACCGCCTCGGGCGCGACGGCTTCGACGGCCGCCTCGGTCTTCTTCGCCTTGGGCCGCGCGGCGCGCGCCCGGGTGGCGGTGGACAGGTCGATCAGCGTGGCGGGCCGGGTCGGCGGCTTGGGGAGCGGCATGGTGTCGTGGACGCGTGGTCCGTGCGGGAGAGGGGGCGCGCTGCGGTCCGGCAGCGGGGCATGCGCGGGCTCAGAGGGCGCGAACGCACTCGAGGACTTCGTCGGCGTGGCCGGGCACCTTCACCCCGCGCCATTCGCGGGCCAGCCTGCCGTCGGCGGCGATCACGAAGGTCGAGCGTTCCACGCCGCGGACCTGCCGGCCGTACATGTTCTTCATCTTCATCACGCCGAACAGCTCGCAGACCTTCTCGTCGGGATCGGAGATCAGGTCGAAGGGGAGCGAGTGTTTGGCGCGAAAGCCCTCGTGCGACTTCAGGCTGTCGCGCGAGACGCCGACGATCGTGGCGCCGGCCTGGGCGAAGGCGTCGACCCGGTCGCGAAAGTCGATGCTCTCGTTCGTGCAGCCCGGGGTGTTGTCCTTCGGGTAGAAATACAGGACGAGCTTGCGGCCTTTCATCGAGGCCATCGAAAACCCGCCGCCGGTCGATGCCGCCTCGAAATCGGGCACCTTCTGGCCTGTGGTCACGCTCAATCGCACCTCCATCGGTCGGCCCGGCCGCGTGCCGGGCGGGGGACTCGGCTCAACATACCACAGGCAAGTTTCATGCAGGTTTCGTGCCCGCCGGCCGGGCTCGCGTGTCCGTCGACCCGAGCCCGCTTGCGATCAGGCCTCGCCCGGCAGCAGCGCGGCCAGCACGCGCCGGCCCTCGGCCATCAGGATGTTGTAGGTGCGACAGGCCGCGTGCGTGCTCATCACGTCGACGCCGATGCCTGCGGCCGCGAGCGCGGCGGTCAGGCGCGGATGCGGGAAGCGCTGCCTGTCGCCGGTGCCGAGCAGCACCAGTTCGGGCGACAGCGCCAGCAGGCCCTCGAAATCGGCCTCGGACAGCGCGTCGAAGCGCTGCGCGGACCACGCGGCGACCTCGCCCTCGGGCATCACCACCACGGCGCCCTCGAAGCGCCGGCGATTGATCTCGATCCAGTCCGGCCCGTAGGCGGTCACGGTGTTCAACGGCGACGGCATGTCGGCGTGCAGCTTCATCGGGTCCCGTCCATGCGGTTCGCTGAGGTGTAACTCACTGAAAATGTTACATTAATGGGCTAAGCGGAGTCCAACATGAATTCTCGACGCGAGTTCTCGCGAATCAAGCGCCTGCCCCCCTACGTGTTCAACATCACGGCCGAGCTCAAGATGGCCGAGCGGCGCCGTGGCGAGGACATCATCGACATGAGCATGGGCAACCCCGACGGCCCGGCTCCGCAGCACATCATCGACAAGCTGGTCGAGGCCTCGCAGCGGCCGCACACGCACGGCTACTCGGTGTCGAAGGGCATCCCCCGGCTGCGCAAGGCGATCTCCGACTGGTACAAGCGCCGCTACCAGGTCGACATCGATCCCGAGACCGAGGCGATCGTCACCATCGGCTCCAAGGAGGGCATCGCCCACCTGATGCTGGCCACCCTGGACCGTGGCGACACGGTGCTGGTGCCCAACCCGAGCTACCCGATCCACATCTACGGCGCGGTGATCGCCGGCGCCGAGACCATCCCGGTGCGGATGACGCCGGGCGTGGACTTCCTCGAGGAGCTCGAGCGCACGGTGCGCGAGACCACGCCCAAGCCGAAGATGATGATCATCGGCTTCCCGAGCAATCCCACCGCGAAGTGCGTGGACCTGTCGTTCTTCCAGCGGGTGGTCGAGATCGCGAAGGAGCACGACATCATCGTCGTGCACGACCTCGCCTACGCCGACATCGTGTTCGACGACTACCGGGCGCCGTCGATCATGGAGGTGCCCGGCGCGCGCGACGTCGCGGTCGAGTTCTTCACGATGAGCAAGAGCTACAACATGGCGGGCTGGCGGATCGGCTTCATGGTCGGCAACGCCGAGCTGGTCGGCGCGCTCGCGCGCATGAAGAGCTACCACGACTACGGCACCTTCACGCCGATCCAGGTCGCTGCGATCGCCGCGCTCGACGGCCCGCAGGACTGCGTCGAGGAGGCCCGCCAGAAGTACCAGCTGCGCCGCAACGTGCTCGCCAAGGGCCTGCAGGAAGCCGGCTGGGACGTCGAGGTGCCGCGCGCGTCGATGTACATCTGGGCGCAGATTCCCGAACCCTACCGGGCGATGGGCTCGCTCGAGTTCGCCAAGAAGCTGCTGATCGAGGCCAAGGTGGCGGTGTCGCCGGGCATCGGCTTCGGCGAGTTCGGCGACGATCACGTGCGGTTCGCGCTGATCGAGAACGAACACCGGATCAGGCAGGCGGTGCGGGGAATCAAGGAGATGTTCCGCAAGGACGGGCTGATCAAGGTCGCGGCCTGAGTTCTCGCACGCGTGGCGTTTGCGCGCGACGGGGCCGGGTCAGGGGCCTCGTCGAGTCGCTCCCCGATACTCGCTTGGTCGACGAGGCCCCTGACCCGGCCCCGTCGAGATGCCGTCGTGGCCTGCGAACCGTCGGGCCCCGCCCTCGATCAGCCGGCATCCTTTCTCCACTGGCTTTCTCCGCTAGCTGAAAACAGACAATGACTAACGAAAAATTCGGTCCGGTCCGCGTGGGCCTGCTGGGCATCGGCACGGTGGGGGGCGGCACTTTCGAGGTGCTCAGGCGCAACCAGGACGAGATCCGGCGTCGGGCGGGGCGCAGCATCCTGATCACCAAGGTCGCGGACCTGAACGTGGAGCGGGCGCGGGAGATCGTGGGGCCCGACGTGCAGGTGGTCGCCGACGCGCGCGAGGTGGTGAACGATCCGGACGTCGACGTCGTGATCGAGCTGATCGGCGGCTACGGCATCGCGCGCGAGATGGTGCTGTCCGCGATCGAGAACGGCAAGCACGTGGTCACCGCGAACAAGGCGCTGCTCGCGGTGCACGGCAGCGAGATCTTCCTGGCCGCTTCGCGAAAGGGCGTCATGGTGGCCTTCGAGGCGGCGGTGGCCGGCGGCATCCCGATCATCAAGGCGGTGCGCGAAGGCCTCACCGCGAACCGGATCGAGTGGATCGCCGGGATCATCAACGGCACCACCAATTTCATCCTGTCCGAGATGCGCGACAAGGGCCTGGCCTTCGACGTCGTGCTGAAGGAGGCCCAACGGCTCGGCTACGCCGAGGCCGACCCGACCTTCGACATCGAGGGCATCGACGCCGCGCACAAGATCACGATCCTGTCGGCGATCGCCTTCGGCGTGCCGGTGCAGTTCGACCGCGCCCACGTCGAGGGGATCACCGCGCTGCAGAGCGAGGACATCCGCTACGCCGAGCAGCTCGGGTACCGGATCAAGCTGCTCGGCATCACCCGGCTGCGGGCCGGCGCCGACGGCGAGCCCTTCGGCATCGAGCTGCGGGTGCACCCCACTCTGATTCCCGAGAAGCGGCTGATCGCCAGCGTCGAGGGCGCGATGAACGCGGTGTGGGTCAAGGGCGACGCGGTCGGCCACACGATGTACTACGGCAAGGGCGCCGGCGCCGAGCCGACCGCCAGCGCGGTCATCGCCGACCTGGTCGACGTGTCCCGCACGATGACCGTCGACCCGGGCAACCGCGTGCCGCACCTGGCCTTCCAGGCAGAGGCGATGTCCGACCTGCCGATCCTGCCGGTCGCCGAGACCGAGACCGCCTACTACCTGCGGCTTCGGGTTTCCGACGAGCCTGGCGTGCTGGCCGACATCACGCGCATCCTGGCCGACGAGCGAATCTCGATCGACGCGGTCCTGCAGCGCGAGCCGCACGAGGGCGAGAAGCGCACCGACATCATCCTGCTGACCCACCGCACGATCGAGAAGCAGGTCGACGCCGCGATCGAGCGGATCGAGGCCCTGCCCACCGTGCTTTCGAAGGCGATCCGCATCCGTCGCGAGGACCTTGCCTGATGCGCTACGTATCCACCCGCGGCGGCATGCCGCCGGCCTCGTTCTCCGAGATCCTGCTGGGCGGCCTGGCCCCCGACGGCGGCCTGGTGCTGCCCGAGGCCTACCCGCGCATCGACGACGCCACGCTGACGCGCTGGCGCGCGCTGCCCTACGCCGAGCTGGCCTTCGAGATCCTGCGGCTCTACGCCCCCGACATTCCCGAGGCCGACCTGCGCGAGCTCTGCGCGCGCACCTACACCGCTCGGGCCTTCGGCAGCGACGAGATCGTGCCGCTGCTGCAGCTCGAGCCCGGCCTGCAACTGCTTCGCCTGTCCAACGGCCCCACGCTGGCCTTCAAGGACGTCGCGATGCAGCTGCTCGGCAACCTGTTCGAGTACGTGCTGGCGCGCGAGGGCCGGGAGCTGAACATCCTGGGCGCCACCTCGGGCGACACCGGCAGCGCCGCCGAGTACGCGATGCGCGGCAAGCGCGGCGTGCGGGTGTTCATGCTGTCGCCGCACGGCCGGATGAGCGCCTTCCAGACCGCGCAGATGTTCTCGCTGGCCGACCCGAACATCTTCAACCTGGCGGTGCAGGGCGTCTTCGACGACTGCCAGGACATGGTCAAGGCGGTGTCGAACGACCTGGCCTTCAAGCAGCGCTGGGCGATCGGCACGGTCAACTCGATCAACTGGGCGAGGGTGGTCGCGCAGGTCGTCTACTACTTCAAGGGATGGTTCGCAGCCACCACGAGCAACGACCAGCGCGTCTCGTTCGCGGTGCCCTCGGGCAACTTCGGCAACGTGCTGGCCGGGCACATCGCCCGCATGATGGGCCTGCCGATCTCGCGGCTTGTGGTCGCCACCAACGAGAACGACGTGCTCGACGAGTTCTTCCGCACCGGCCGCTACCGGCCGCGCGGCTCGGCCGAAACGCAGCAGACCAGCAGCCCGTCGATGGACATCTCGAAGGCGTCGAACTTCGAGCGCTTCGTGCACGACCTGCTCGGCGGCGCCACCGGCCAGGTGGCCGACCTGTGGAAGGACCTCGAGACGCGCGGCGAGTTCGACCTGTCGGACACGCCCGAGTTCGCCGCGATCGGCGACTTCGGCTTCGTGTCGGGCCGCAGCCTGCACGCGAATCGCGTGGCCACGATCCGCGAGACCCGCGAGCGCTACGGCGTGGTGGTCGACACGCACACCGCCGACGGCCTGTACGTGGCCCGGCAGTGGCGCGAGCCCGGCGTGCCGATGCTGTGCCTGGAAACCGCGCAGCCGGCCAAGTTCGCCGACACGATCCGCGAGGCGCTGGGCATCGAGCCGCCGCGGCCCGCCGCGTTCGAGGGCATCGAGTCGCGGGCGCAGCGCTTCACGCTGATGCCGCGCGACGTGACGATGCTCAAGCACTACATCGCCGAGCGGGTGCTCGCGTCGCGGGCCGGCTGACATGCCGCTTCGCCCGATGACGCCCGCCAACTGGGCGCTGCTCGTCGCCACCGCCGCGAGCTTCGCCAGCTCGGTGGTGCTCAACAAGATGCTGGTCGGCGAGCTGCCGCCGCTCACGCTGGCCGCCGCCCGGGTGCTGCTCGCGCTGCCGTTCTGCCTGCTCGCGCTGCTTCTTCCGGGCGCCCGCCTGCCGCGGGGCCGCGACGACAGGCTCACCGTGCTCAAGGTGTCGCTGGGCGTGATCACGATCCCGTACTGCGCGCTGGCGATCGGCCAGCAGACGATCGCCGGCGGGCTGAGCGGCATCCTTTACTCGACGATGCCGCTGTTCACGCTGCTGGCCGCGCACCTGATGCTGCCCGACGAGAAGCTCGGCACCCGCAAGCTGGTCGGCATCGGCTTCGGGATGGCCGGCGTGGTCGCGGTGATCGGGCCGTCGCTGCTGGGCGGCCTGGGCGGGCACCTGTTCGGCGAGCTGGTCACGCTGCTTGGGCCGCTCGCCTACGCGATCGCCACCGTGCTGATGCGCCGCTCGCGGCATCTCGAACCGGTCGGCCTGACCGCAGGGCTGTTCCTGGCGGCCGCTCTGGTGCTGGTGCCGGTCGCGCTGGTCGTCGACCGGCCCTGGACGCTGGACGTCGACGCGTCGATCCTCGGCGGCCTGCTCGCGCTGGCGGTCGTCGGCACGATCTTCCCGGCGGCGCTGAACTACCTGCTGCTGCAGCGGGTCGGCGCCACCCGGGCCTCGCTGGGCATGTTCCTGATGCCCTTCTTCGCGATCGCGTTCGGCGCGCTGTTCCTCGACGAGCGGCTCGGCGCGGGCGCCTTCGCGGGGCTGGCGCTGATCGTGGCCGGCAGCCGGCTGGTCACGCACCTGCCGCAACCGCGCGTGGAGCAGTCGCGCACGTCGCAGCCGCACGCGCCGCAGGGGCATCCGGCCGGGGTTACACTCGGCCCGTCCAAGGGCTAGCCGAGAGGGGACGGATGTCGCCCAAGAAAGTTTTCGGGTTCGCCGGCTGGTCGGGCTCGGGCAAGACCACGCTGATCGAGCAGCTGATCCCGCGCTTCGTGATGCGCGGCCTCAAGGTGTCTCTGATCAAGCACGCCCACCACCTGTTCGACATCGATCGCCCGGGCAAGGACTCGTACCGGCACCGCGAGGCCGGCGCCTCCGAGGTGCTGATCACGTCGGACCAGCGCTGGGTGCTGATGCACGAGCTGCGCGACGAGGCCGAACCCGACCTGCACCGGCAGCTCGAGCGCTTCTCGCCCTGCGACCTGGTGCTGGTGGAGGGCTACAAGCACGCCGACATCCCGAAGCTCGAGGTGCACCGTCCCTCGGTCGGCAAGCCGCTGCTGCAGCCGAGCGACCCGAACATCGTGGCGGTCGCGACCGACGCCCCCGTCGATTGCGGCGTGCCCCGGCTGGACCTGAACGCGCCCGACGCGATTTCCGACTTCATCATCGAGTACCTGGACCGACGCCATGAACTCCGGACTGCTGCCCTTCGATGAGGCGCTCGCCGCGCTGCTCGCGCAGGCCGGCACGATCGACGGCATCGAGCGCGTCGACACGCTGAACGCCAGCGGCCGCGTGCTGGCCGACGACATCCGCAGCACGCTTAACGTGCCGCCGGCGGACAACACGCAGATGGACGGCTACGCGCTTCGCAGCGCCGACGTGGCCGGCGCGAGCCCCGAGTCGCCGGCGCGGCTGAAGGTCGCGCAGCGGATTCCCGCCGGTCACGTGGGCGAGCCGCTGGCCGCGGGCACCGCGGCGCGGATCTTCACCGGCGCGCTGATCCCCGAGGGCGCCGACGCGGTCGTCATGCAGGAGGCGACCCGCGCCGACGGCGACGACGTGCTGGTGATGCAGGCCGCACGGCCGGGCGAGTGGGTGCGCCGGGCCGGCGAGGACATCCGCGCCGACAGCGTGATCCTGCCGGCCGGCACCCGGCTCGCGCCGCAGGCGGTCGGCCTGGCCGCGTCGGTCGGGCTCGCGCACCTGCCGGTGCGCCGCCGGCTTCGCGCAGCGTGCTTCTTCACCGGCGACGAACTGGCGCGGCCCGGCGAGCCGCTGAAGCCCGGCGCGATCTACGACAGCAACCGCTACGTGCTGGTGTCGCTGCTGCGCGGGCTGGGCTGCGAGGTGAGCGACCTGGGCAACGTGCCCGATTCGCTCGAGGCCACCCGCGATGCGCTGCGCGCCGCGGCGATCGACAACGACCTGATCGTCACCTCCGGCGGCATGTCGGTCGGCGAGGAGGACCACGTGCGCGCCGCGGTGCAGGCCGAGGGCGAGCTGACCATGTGGCAGATCGCGATCAAGCCCGGCAAGCCGCTGGCGCACGGCCGCGTGCGACGCGACGGCATGTCGGCCGCGGCGCTGGCCGCGTCGGCGCTCAGCGGGGTGCCGATGGCGGTGCCCGCGGCGCTGCCGGGCGACGCGCACTTCATCGGGTTGCCCGGCAATCCGGTGTCGGCCTTCGTGACCTTCCTGCTGTTCGTGCGGCCCTTCCTGCTGCGGCTGCAGGGCGTGCAGAAGGTCGAGCCGCAGGCGCTGGCGCTCGTCGCCGATTTCGACTGGCCGAAGCCCGACCGCCGGCGCGAGTTCCTGCGCGCGCGACTCGGCGAGTCGGGACGGCTCGAACTCTTTCCGAACCAGGGCTCGGGGGTGCTGACCTCGACCGTGTGGGCCGACGGCCTGATCGACAACCCGCCGGGCAACCCGATCCGGCGCGGCGACACGGTCCGGTACCTGCCGTTCGGATCCTTGCTGGGATAAGGCATGAACATCAGGGTGCTCTATTTCGCCGGGCTGCGCGAGGCGCTCGGCACCGCCGGCGAGACCGTCGAGGCGCCGGCCTCGGTGGCCACTGCCGGCGACCTGCGCGCCTGGCTGCGCGAGCGCGGCGGCGCCTGGGCCGAGCAGCTTGCCGAGGGGCGAGCGGTTCGGGTGTCGGTCGACCAGGCGATGGCCGACGGCGCGACGCCGTTGCGGGCAGGGGCCGAGGTGGCCTTCTTTCCGCCGGTGACCGGCGGTTGATCGATCGGGGCGATGGACGTAGCTTATCCGGATGAACGACGACCCGCGTGAACCCGGAGCGCCCTGTCCGCGAGCAATCAGTGACGCGCCGCGGACCGAACCGATCGCGTCTTTCGAGCAGGTCGGGCGGCGGTGGCTGCTCGACAATCTCGGGACGATCGACGCGTGCAACCGGCGGATCGAGCAGCAGGGATGCTTCGCCGATTCCCTGCGTCGGTTCTGATCGCCATGCGGGCCTGACCATCATTCGAGCCTGACCACATGCCTGTTCGAGTCCAGCAACAAGACTTCGACGCCGGCGCCGAGATCGCCGCGCTGCGCGCCGGCAACCGGCGCGTCGGCGCGATCGCGACCTTCATCGGCACGGTGCGCGACCTGAACGAAGGCGAGGGCGTCGCCGCGATGACGCTCGAGCACTATCCGGGCATGACCGAGCGCGCGCTGGAAGACATCTGCGCGCAGGCGAAGGCCCGCTGGGACATCTTCGACACCACGGTCGTGCACCGCTACGGCGACCTCGACCCCGGCGACCAGATCGTGCTGGTCGTCGTCACCTCGGCGCATCGCGGCGAGGCCTTCGCGGCCTGCGAGTTCATCATGGACTACCTGAAGACGCAGGCGCCGTTCTGGAAGAAGGAGCGCACGCCCCAGGGCGAGCGCTGGGTCGAGGCCCGCGCCTCCGACGACGAAGCCGCGGCGCGCTGGTGAGCGCCCCGGCGTTCAGCCTGGCGGGCTTCGCCGCGGTCGGCATCGGCGCGGTGCTCGGGGCCTGGGGGCGCTGGGCGCTGGGCCTTTGGCTGAACACCGCCGACCGCGTCATGCCCTGGGGCACGCTGGTCGCGAACCTGGCCGGCGGCCTGCTGATCGGCATGGCGGTCGCCTGGTTCGCCAGGCACCCCGACCTCGATCCCTCGTGGCGACTGTTCGCGGTCACCGGCTTCCTGGGCGCGCTGACCACCTTCTCCAGCTTCTCGGTCGAGTCGCTCGGCATGATCCAGCGCGGGGCCTTCGGCCTGGCGCTCGCGCACACCGGGCTCCACCTGTTCGGATCGCTGGCCGCCGCCGCCGTCGGCTACCGCCTGGCGAGCTGAGATCCCCCGAGCCGGATCCTTCCTTCCCGCTTCTCTTCCGATGCCCGCCCTCGACCCGCCCGCCTGGCTCTGGATCGCCTGCACCGTCGCCGCCTGCGGCGTGCAGACCGTGCGCAACGCGATGCAGCGCAGCCTGACCGAGCGGGTCGGCACCGTCGGCGCGACGCACGTGCGCTTCCTGTTCGGCCTGCCCTTCGGGCTCGCCTTCCTCGCGGCCATGGCCACCGCCGTAGACCTGTCGGCGCTGAAGCTGTCCGAGGCCTTCCTGGCCTGGGCGCTGATGGGCGGCGTGTTCCAGATCCTCGGCACCGGGCTGATGCTTGCGGCGATGCGCGAGCGCTCCTTCGTCGTGTCGATCGCCTACGTGAAGACCGAGCCGGTGCAGATCGCGGTGTTCGGGCTGCTCTTCCTCGGCGAGCGCTTGAGCCTGTCGGCCAGCATCGCGGTGATCGTGGCCACGGCGGGGGTGCTGCTGATGTCGATGCCGGCCAAGGCGGCCGCGGCTGGCGGACAGGGCGGGGGTGCTGCCTCGGGGGGCGCTTCGCCGAGCGGCGGCTCCCCGGGCACGCAATCCCTGCTCGCCCGCTGGCTGCCGCGCGCGGCGCGGCTCGGCATCGCCTCGGGCGCGATGTTCGCGCTGTCGGCGGTCGGCTTTCGCGGGGCGATCCTCGAACTCGGCGACGCGCCGTTCTACGCCCGCGCCACGACCACGCTGGCCACTTCGCTGCTGATGCAGACCGCGCTGCTCAGCGGCTGGCTGCTGTGGCGCGACCGACGCGTGCTGGCCGAGATCTTCCGGCTGTGGCGCCCGTCGATGCTGGCCGGGTTCGCCGGCGCGCTGGCTTCGCAGATGTGGTTCCTCGCCTTCTCGCTGCAGACCGCCGCCGCGGTGCGCACCGTGGGCCTGGTCGAGATCCTGTTCGCGCAGGCGGTGTCGCACAAGCTGTTCGCGCAGGGCACAAGCCGGCGCGAGGCGATCGGCATGGCGATCATGGTCGGCGGCGTGGCGTGGCTGATGCTGTCGGCGAGCTGATCCCGCGTTAAAGTCGCGTTCGCCCGGGCGCCCGTCCGCTCGCCCCGTTTCCGAGACCCAACCGTCCCAAGAACGATGCCGCTGACCCTGCTCGTCGACACCGACACGCTCGCCGCCCGCCTTCGCGACCCCGACTGGGTCGTCGTCGATTGCCGCAGCGACCCCGCCAACGCCGCCTTCGGTCGCGCCGAGTACGCGAAAGGCCACCTGCCCGGCGCGATCTTCCTCGACATGGACAGCGACCTGTGCGGCGAGCACACCGGCCGCAACGGCAGGCACCCGCTGCCCGAGCCGCAGCGCCTGGTCGCCACGCTCAGCGCGGCCGGGATCGGCCCGGGCACGCAGGTCGTCGCCTACGACGATCGGGGCGGCGCCAGCGCGGCCAGGCTGTGGTGGATGCTGCGCTGGCTGGGCCACGATGCGGTGGCGGTGCTCGACGGCGGCATCACCCGCTGGGTTGCCGAGGGCAGGCCGCTCGCCACCGAGGCGCCGGCGCCGCGCGCGGCGCGCTTCGAAGGCAGGGCCAACGACGCGATGAAAGTCGATGCCGGCTTCGTGGCGGCCAACCTGCAGCGCCGCGAGGCAGTCCTGCTCGACGCGCGGGTGCCGGCGCGCTATCGCGGCGAGATGGAGCCGATCGACCCGATCGCCGGGCGCATCCCGGGCGCGCGCAACCGTCCGCTGCAGGACAACCTCGGCCCCGACGGCCGCTTCAAGCCGGCCCAGGCGCTGCGCGCCGATTTCGATGCGGTGCTCGCCGGCGCCGGGCCGGAGCGGGTCGTCCACTACTGCGGCTCGGGCGTCAGCGCCTGCCACAACCTGCTCGCGATGGAGATCGCGGGCCTGCCCGGTTCGCGGCTCTACGGCGGTTCCTGGAGCGAGTGGATCGCCGATCCGTCGCGGCCGATCGAGCGGGGCTGAACGAGCGGGCCTCGCCCAGCGGGGCCATCGGGCCGCGTCGACCCGGCGGGGCATGCCGGCCGGCAGCCGGGCGGCATCGAACGAACACGAAACGATCACTCACGAGGAGAGAAGATGAAACCAAGCACTCGCTCGCGCCGCGGCGCACTGTGCGCGCTCGCCTTCGCAGGCCTGGCCGCCATCGGCGCGCCGGCCGCCGCTCAGGACGCATGGCCATCCAAACCGATCAGGCTGATCGTCACCTTCCCGCCGGGCGGCCTGCTCGACGTGGTCTCGCGCATGCTGGCGCCGAAGCTCTCCGAGACCCTCGGCCAGCAGGTGGTCGTCGAGAACCGCCCCGGCGCGAACGGCAACATCGGCGGCGAGATCGCGGCGAAGTCGGCGCCCGACGGCTACACGCTGCTGGCAACCAGCGCCGACATGGTCGCGGTGAACCCCTATCTGTACAAGATGAGCTTCGATCCGGCGAAGGACCTGGAGCCGATCACCCAGCTGGTGAAGCTGTCGATGATGATCGTGGCCGCGCCGGACTACCCGGCCAACGACGCGAAGTCGCTCGTCGCCCACCTGAAGGCCAGGCCCGGCCAGAGCTACGGCACGCCCGGCAACGGCAGCGCGCCGCACCTGATCGGCGAGAGCTTCCGGATGGAAACCGGCGTACAGATCAACCACGTGCCCTACAAGGGCCTGGCGGCGGCGCTGGGCGACCTGATGGGCGGGCAGATCGACCTTGTGTTCGACGCCGGCGTGTCGCTGCCCAACGTGCGCGCCGGCAAGCTGAAGCTGCTCGCGGTGGCCAGCAAGTCGCGCCTGCCCGAGTTCCCCGACGTCGGCACGCTGGGCGAGGCCGGCATCGGCGGCTTCGACTCCGACACCACCTTCGTGATGATGGCGCCGGCCGGCACGCCCAAGGCGATCGTGGACCGGGTCAATGCCGAGGTGGTCAAGCAGCTGCGCTCCGACGAGTTCACCGCGAAACTCAAGGCGATGAACCTGGCCGCGGTCGCCAACACGCCGGCCGAGACGCGCGCCAACCTGCAGGCCGATCACGTGCGGCTGGGCAAGGTGATCCGCGAGGCGGGCATCAAGCTGCAGTGAGGCTGGCGGGCGCGCGGCGCTTCGGCGCCGCTCGCCGCCATGCGCGCTGCGCCGGCGACGAGCGTGCCCGGCGGTCAGTCGCCCAGCAGCGCGGCCCGCGCCGTCCGCCAGCTTGCCTGGTCGGGCGCGCAGAGCAGGCCGCCGTCCAGCCGGGTGGGGCGGTAAGGCGTGCCGTCGAAATGCGCGGAATAGCCGCCGGCCTCGCGGTGGATCAGCCAGCCCGGGGCGTGGTCCCAGGGCATCAGCTTGTGGTAGAGCAGCACCTGGCAGTGGCCGGCCGCGGCCATCCGGTACTCGTGCGCGGCGCAGCGCAGGTTGGCTGGCGAGCGCAGCCGGGCCAGGTTGCCGGCCACGCGGCTGCGCAGCGGCTCGGGCAGGTAGGTGATGCCCACGAAGCCGTCCATGTCGGCCGGATCCTGCGCGGGCTCGGCCACCCGCAGCGGCTGTGCGTCGCCGTCTTCGTGTTGCAGCCAGGCGCCGCCGCCGCGCAGCGCGATCGCCGAATTGCGGCCCAGCGGGTCGTGGATCACGCCGGCCACGACCTCGCCGCGCACCGTGGCAGCGGCCATCACGCCGAACAGCGGCATGCCCGCCGCGAAGTTGCGCGTGCCGTCGATCGGGTCGACCACAAAGGCCAGCTCGGCGCTGCCGAGCGCGTCTAGCAGGGTCGGGTCGGCCGCGGTGGCTTCCTCGCCGACGATCGTGGCACCGGGAAACGCGCGCGCGAGCTCGGCGGCGATCGCGCTTTCGGCGGCCTCGTCGGCGTCGGTCACCAGGTCGATCGCCGAGGTCTTCGTGCGAACGGAGCCGGCGCGCAGGCGGTTGAAGCGCGGCAGGATCTCGGCCTTTGCCGCTTCGGACAGGATCGCGGCGAGCCGCTGCAGGTCGCTTGCCGAGAAGTTCATCGGGCAGCCCTTCGCTCGTTCATCGGGCGGGCATCGCCTCGGCGCCTGCCGGGAGGCCCAGCAGCTCGCCGACCAGCGGGTGCGCCTCGCGCAGCGTGGGCACCACGGCGTGGGCGAGCGGCGCGTACCCGGCCGCCGGCGGGCGCAGGTCGGGCACCACGATGCACGCCAGTCCCGCGGCGTGGGCGGCGCGCAGGCCGATGTCCGAATCCTCGAGCGCGACGCAGGCGGCCGGCTGGAGACCGAGCTGCGCGACCGCCTCGAGGTACACGTGGGGCGCCGGCTTGCCCTCCGGCACCTGGTCGCCGCAGACCACGACCTCGAAGCGCCGGCTCAGGCCCGCGAGCTCGAGCTTTTCGACCGCCAGCAGGTGCCGCGTCGACGTGGCCACCGCAACCGGCACCGAATGCGCGGCCAGCCAGTCGAGCAGCGCGGTCAGGCCCGGCTTCAGGCCGATTCCTTCGCTTCTCAGTCGGCGCAGGTAGACCTCCTTCGCGCGGTCCGAGATCTCGCGCAACGGAAAGTCCTGCCCGACCCGCTGCATCAGCGCCCGCTCCGAAGCCCGCTGGTCGAGCCCGACCATGGCCAGGCAGTCGTCGCGGGTGATCTCCCAGCCGGC
Organism: Zeimonas sediminis; assembly: GCF_023721795.1. Taxonomy (NCBI): domain Bacteria; kingdom Pseudomonadati; phylum Pseudomonadota; class Betaproteobacteria; order Burkholderiales; family Burkholderiaceae; genus Zeimonas; species Zeimonas sediminis. The sequence goes on along the minus strand of NZ_JAMQYE010000002.1, from coordinate 203,941 downwards.
ATCGCGGGCGGTGTCCAGCCAGCATTCCAGCGCGACCCGCTCGGTGTCGAGCATCAGGCCGTCCATGTCGAAGACGACCGCCCGACGCGCGCCGCTCATCGCTGGCCGAACGTCGTCTGCCCGAAGATCGCCATGTGCGCGCGCGGCTGGCTGCGCCAGTACTGGCGCGGCGCCTCCACGGTGCCGTCGAGCTCGGCGGCGGCCTGCCACGGCCAGCGCGGGTTCCAAAGCATGCCGCGGGCCAGCGCCACCATGTCGGCCTTGCCCGAGGCGAGGATCTCCTCGGCCTGGCGCGGCTCGGTGATCAGACCCACCGCGATGACCGGGATCTTCACCTGCTGGCGGACCGCCTCGGCGAAGGGCACCTGGTAGCCGGGGCCGATCGTGATCTTCTGCTGCGGCGACACGCCGCCGCTGGACACGTCGATCCAGTCGGCGCCGATCTTCTCGCACTTCTGCGAGAACACGATCGCGTCGGGCACGTCCCAGCGATCGCCCTCGGGCAGGTCGTTACGCCAGTCGGTGGCCGAGATGCGCATGCCCATCGGCTTGTGGGCGGGCCAGGCCGAGCGCATCGCCTCGAAGACCTCGAGCGGCCAGCGCATCCGGTTCTCGAGCGATCCGCCGTACTGGTCGGTGCGCTTGTTCGCGATCGGCGACAGGAACTGGTGCAGCAGGTAGCCGTGCGCGCCGTGCACCTCGATCGCGTCGAAGCCGAGGCGGTCCGCGCGCAGCGTGGCCTGCACGAAGCGCTCCTTCAGCGCGTCGAGCTCGGCCACGCTCATCGCGTGCGGCGCGGGCTCGTCGTCGCCGATCGGCGTGGCGCTGGGCGCCACCGGCGTCCAGCCGCCGCCCGAGGCCGGGATCAGGCGCCCGCCCTCCCAGGGGCGGCCGCTGGAAGCCTTGCGGCCGGCGTGCCCGATCTGCAGGGCCAGCGGAATCGGGCTCACGCTGCGCAGCATGCGCACCAGGTCGGCCATCGCGGCCTCGGTGGCGTCGTCGTACAGGCCCACGCAGCCCGGGGTGATCCGGCCGGCCGGCTCCACCGCGGTGGCCTCGACGATCAGCATGCCGGCGCCGCTGATCGCCAGCGTGCCCAGGTGGGCGTGGTGCCAGGGCTGCACCCGGCCCTCGACGGCCGAGTACTGGCACATCGGGGAGATCACGATGCGGTTGGGCAGGGTGAGCGAGCGGAGTTTGAGGGGCGTGAACAGGTGGGACATGGTGGTTTGCGGGGTGTGGTCCTGGTATGGATCAGGTCTTGGACTGGGATCAGGCGCCGAGCAGCCGACGGGCCAGCAGCGAACGCATGTCGCGGCGGCCGTCGGCGATCAGCAGGATCATCACCTTGCGGTCGACGACCCGGTAAACGACTCGGTAAGGTCCGGAGATCGCCTGCCGGTATTCACGGCTTCCGAGTTCGAGCAGCTCTCGAGGGTGCGAGCCTCTCTCCGGGAATCGGGCGAGGCCATCGCAGACCGCCTGAAGCTGCTGGACCAGACGGTCGGCGTTGGCCGGCGAGTCGAACGAGGAAATGTAGCCGTGAATCTCGTGCAGATCACGCTCGGCCCCCCGCGTGAACCGGACTTCGAACGACATTCGGCGTGCCGCCGGGGGTTCAGCGTTCCGGTATCCGCGCGCGAAGCCGCTCGAAGACCTCTTCCGCAGGCAGCGTCTTGCCCTCTTCGATCTCCCGGTTCGCGAGCGCGAGGATCTTCAGCAAGGCGAGCGTCTCTTGGGTTTCCTCGTAGGAAGCGATGTCCTGGATCACCGCCTTGGCCTCGCCGTTCTGCGTGATGATCAGCGGCTCGCGCGCCTCGAGCAGATTGTCGAGCACCTCGGCGGCATGGGCCTTCAGGTAGCTGATCGGTTTGATTCGGGTCGAGTAGCGCATCGGGGCGGCTCCGGTCGATAGAACCGAATTTAGTCCTTTATCGGTCCGGCCGCAAGCTGCGCTGGCGCCTTGAAATCCGATCCGCCGGCCCCCAGATCGAGATCAACCCGGCGGCCGCCCGTGCGGCCCAGAATCCGCCCATCACGAAGAACCGCAGGATCCTCCGCCCATGCGCCTCGACAAGCTCACCACCCAGTTCCAGCAGGCCCTCGGCGACGCCCAGAGCCTGGCGCTCGCCAACGACAACCAGTTCATCGAGCCGGTTCACCTGCTCGCGGCGATCGTCGGCCAGCCCGACGGCTCGGGCCGCGCGCTGCTCGAGCGCGCCGGCGTGCGGGTGCCGCCGCTGAAGGCAGCCGCCGAGGCGGCGATCAAGCGGCTGCCGCAGGTTTCGGGCGCAGGCGGCGACGTGCAGGTCGGGCGCTCGCTGGTCAGCCTGCTGAACCTGACCGAGAAGGAGGCGCTCAAGCGCGGCGACCAGTTCGTGGCCACCGAGATGTTCCTGCTCGCGCTGGCCGAGGACAAGGGCGAAGCCGGCGACATCGCCAGGCAGGCGGGCATGACCCGCAAGGCGCTCGAGGCCGCGATCGACGCGGTGCGCGGCGGCGCCAGCGTGGACAACCCCGAATCCGAGGGCCAGCGCGAGGCGCTGAAGAAGTACACGATCGACCTGACCGAGCGCGCCGCCCAGGGCAAGCTCGACCCGGTGATCGGGCGCGACGAGGAAATCCGCCGCGCGATCCAGATCCTGCAACGGCGCACCAAGAACAACCCGGTGCTGATCGGCGAGCCGGGCGTCGGCAAGACCGCGATCGTCGAGGGCCTGGCCCAGCGCATCGTCGACGGCGAGGTGCCCGAGACGCTGAAGGACAAGCGCGTGCTGTCGCTCGACATGGCCGCGCTGATCGCCGGCGCCAAGTACCGCGGCGAGTTCGAGGAGCGGCTGAAAGCGGTGCTCAAGGAGCTGGCCGCCGAGGAGGGCCGCACGATCGTCTTCATCGACGAGCTGCACACGATGGTCGGCGCCGGCAAGGCCGAGGGCGCCATGGACGCCGGCAACATGCTCAAGCCGGCGCTGGCGCGCGGCGAGCTGCACTGCGTGGGCGCCACCACGCTGGACGAATACCGCAAGTACATCGAGAAGGACGCCGCGCTCGAGCGCCGCTTCCAGAAGGTGCTGGTCGGCGAGCCCAGCGTCGAGGACACGATCGCGATCCTGCGAGGCCTGCAGGAGCGCTACGAGGTGCACCACGGCGTGGAGATCACCGACCCGGCGATCGTGGCCGCGGCCGAGTTGAGCCACCGCTACATCACCGACCGCTTCCTGCCCGACAAGGCGATCGACCTGATCGACGAGGCGGCCTCGCGGATCAAGATGGAGATCGACTCCAAGCCCGAGTCGATGGACCGTCTCGACCGCCGCATCATCCAGCTGAAGATCGAGCGCGAGGCGGTCAAGAAAGAGACCGACGAGGCCTCGAAGAAGCGGCTCGAGCTGATCGAGGCCGAGATCGGGCGCCTCGAGAAGGAATACGCGGACCTCGACGAGATCCTGCGCGCCGAGAAGGCCGCGGTGCAGGGCAGCGCCCAGATCAAGGCCGAGATCGACCAGCTGCGCGCGCAGATGGCCGAGCTGCAGCGCAAGGGCCAGTTCGACAAGCTGGCCGAGATCCAGTACGGCCGGCTGCCCGAGCTCGAGGGCAGGCTGAAGGCGGTCACCGAGGCCGAGGCCTCGGGCGCGGCCGGCGCGTCGGCCAAGCCCAAGCTGCTGCGCACCCAGGTGGGCGCCGAGGAAATCGCCGAGGTCGTGTCTCGCGCCACCGGCATCCCGGTCAGCAAGATGATGCAGGGCGAGCGCGAGAAACTGCTGAAGATGGAAGACTTCCTGCACAAGCGGGTGGTCGGCCAGGACGAAGCCGTGCGCCTGGTGTCCGACGCGATCCGCCGCTCGCGCGCGGGGCTTTCCGACCCGCGCCGTCCCTACGGCTCCTTCCTGTTCCTGGGGCCCACCGGCGTCGGCAAGACCGAGCTGTGCAAGGCGCTGGCCGAGTTCCTGTTCGACAGCGAAGAGCACCTGATCCGCATCGACATGAGCGAGTTCATGGAGAAGCACTCGGTGGCGCGGCTGATCGGCGCGCCCCCGGGCTACGTGGGCTACGAAGAGGGCGGCTACCTGACCGAGGCGGTGCGCCGCAAGCCGTACAGCGTGATCCTGATGGACGAGGTCGAGAAGGCCCACCCGGACGTGTTCAACGTGCTGCTGCAGGTGCTCGACGACGGCCGGCTCACCGACGGCCAGGGCCGCACCGTGGACTTCCGCAACACCGTGGTCGTGATGACCTCGAACCTGGGCTCGCACGAGATCCAGCGCCTGAGCGCGGACGCGACGATGAACGACCCCGAGATCATCAAGGACGCGGTCATGGTCGAGGTGCGCCAGCACTTCCGCCCCGAGTTCATCAACCGGATCGACGAGATCGTGGTCTTCCACGCGCTGGGCGCCTCGCACATCGCGTCGATCGCCCGGATCCAGCTGAAGGGCCTGGAGCAGCGGCTTGCCGAGCGCGAGATGTCGCTCGACGTGAGCGACGCGGCGCTAGAAGAGATCGCCAAGGTGGGCTTCGATCCGCTGTACGGGGCGCGGCCGCTCAAGCGCGCGATCCAGCAGAAGATCGAGAACCCGATCGCGAAGCTGGTGCTGGAGGGGCGGTACGGGCCGGGGGACGTGATTCCGGTGGACTTCGAGGGCGGGGGGTTCAGGTTCGAGCGGGTGGTGCACTGAAACGCGTCAGCGAGCTTTCCCATCATGCTGTCTCGATTTGCGGCCCAGTTCGGCCGGTTCGCGCTCGTCGGCGTGGCTGGATTTGTCGTCGATACCGGTATCACCACAGCGCTCGTCGAACTCGGCTGGGGGCCTCGTCTCGCCCGCTGGCCTGGTCTGGCTCTTGCGATATTCATCACCTGGATCGCCAATGGGCGGTTGACCTTTCGCGGGAGCGGCGGTCGCGGGCCGGCTGGCCTGTCGCGCTATGCCGCCGTCGCGCTCGCGGCTGCGTCCATCAACTACGGCATCTACTCGGCGCTTGTCGGGGCGATCGGGTCGGTGGTGTTGGCCATCGTGCTCGCGACAATGGTCTCCATGCTGCTGAGCTTCGCAGGCTACAGGCTGTTCGTCTTCCGAGATTGACCCGCGCGAATGTTGTTGCCGAGGTCAGCGTTTGCGTGCCACGGCGAATACGTTCTTGCCAAACCATCGTCGGGTGAGCCGATCGATGGCGCGACTCGCCGGGAACGCCCATCGGTCGTAGGCCACCACCGACGCCGGGCTCAGCGTGCCGTCCCCCCCCAGCATCCGATATGCAAGAGATGCAGGAAAGCCGAGGCAGTCGGCGTATTCCACGCGCTCGACGCTAAGCCCGGCCCCCTCGAGCGCCGCGCGAAGGCTCCCGGCGGTGTAGCGGCGATGATGGCCGACCAACCGGTCCATCGCACTGTAGAGAATGGGGAACGCCGGTACGTATATCAGGCAGCGGGCGCCCCGTCGCAGTTTAGGCATCAGTGCGGAGAGCGCCGCGACCTCGTCGTCGATATGCTCGAGCACGTTCAGCGAGTAAAGGTAGTCGATACTACTGTCGGCGAGTTCGTCGGGCGAGCGAACCGCCCGGAAACCCCGGTCAGCGAGTCCTCGCGCAAGTTCATCGTCGACCTCGAGGCACGATACCTGGTGTCCGCGCGCCCGCAACGCCTCGGCGAACAACCCAAGGCCGGCCCCGAAGTCGAGAATGCGGTCGACCGGGGCAGCGTGTGCCCCAATTAGGTCGACCAGGAACGCGTTATAGCGGACGGCGAGGCGCATCGCCTCCAAGTTGTCACGACCGGAATAGCTGAAGCCCCCGGAGTCCACTGCACTCATCGTCCGTCCGTCTGCGCTAGGTAGGCGAAGCGCTTCTGCTCGAGTTGGCCACGCGCCACGCTGTCGAGGATCAGCCCGCAGGTCAGCGAGATCGCAGACAGCACCGCTAGTCCTGTGGCCAAAATCGCGGTCGGGAAGCGGGGAACGAGACCCGTTTGTAGGAAGGTCTCGATCAGTGGGATGCCAAGAAGTACCGCTATGCCGAACAGCGCGGCAGCAATGTACCCGAAGAATCGGGCCGGGCGGACCTCCTTGTACAGGATCAGCATCATCCGGAGAATCCGCACTGCATCGCGGAAGGTGTTCAGTTTGCTGACCGACCCCTCCGGCCGCTCGCCGTAAGGCGCCTCGATCTCGGCCACCGGCAGCCTGAGCTGACTGGCGTGCACCGACATCTCGGTTTCGATCTCGAAGCCGTGGGAGACGGCTGGGAAAGACTTGACGAAGCGGCGAGAGAAAGCGCGATAACCGGAAAAGATGTCTCGGAACTCCGGCCCGAAGACCGCGCCATAGAAGGCATTGAACACGCGGTTTCCGAAGCCGTGGCCAGCGCGATGGGCGTTCGCGTAGACCCCTTGTCGGTTTGCCACGACCATGTCCAGCATGCTGGTTGCGAGAAGCTTCACCATCTCCGGCGCTACGGAGGCGTCGTAGGTACCGTCGCCGTCGACGAGGATGTAGACGTCGGCCTCCACGTCTCCGAACATCCGCCGAACGACATTCCCCTTGCCGGGGCGAGGTTCCTTGCGGACGATCGCACCCGCCGCAGCGGCGACCGCGGCCGTGCCGTCGGTCGATCGGTTGTCGTATACGTAGACGCTGGCGGTCGGGAGAGCCTGCTTGAAGGCTGCTATGACGCCTGCGACCGTCTGGGCCTCGTTATGGCAAGGGACGAGTACGGCGATGGCGGGTACGGGTGCGGAGCCACCGCTTGAGTTTGCATCGGTGAAACGAAACGGGGATCGTGCTGTGCCCACAGGCTGGAACTATTTGTCGATCGCAACCGTCATATTTGAACACGATGTCGTACATCTGAGGTGCGAGTATTTCACGAAACGTCGATCGCCCCGGTATTCGGCTCCGCTTCCCTTTGGACCCTTTGCTCCCGCAACTGGGGGCTCCGTCTGGCGTCGTGGCATCCTTCAAACTCGCAGCGATGCAAATCTGCTGCGTCGTTCTAGCTGCAAGGGGGCGTCAAAGTCGCCGGCGCTTCTTGTGACAGAGCTATTTGCGTAACTGGGCCTGATGTTGGACACGGAGCATGACGCCACTGAGGGAATCCGGGCAGGTTGGCCCTGAACGGAAAGGGCTGCTACGCAGCCCCTTCGTGTGGCTGGCCTTTGTTTCCATCTGGATGCTGGTCCATCCTTTTGGGGGCATCACACACGATTCGATTTTCTACACGGCCGAAGCTCTCTATCGACTGGGCCCTTCGGCAATACGGCAGGATCTCTTCTTCCTCGAAGGATCCCCATTCGAGGTCAGCGTCTTTGGGCGCCTATATGCGGTGGCGATCAAGTACTTTGGGATCGTGCCGGGCGCGTGGGTGATGTTCGCTATCGGTCAGTTGGCCTGGGCGGCCGCTGCCCTGTTATGGGGTGTGAGACTGGTGCCGCGCGGCTTGTTCTGGGCTGTGGCGCCCGTCTTGACCTTGATGCCACACTGGTACGGCGAGATTCTTGTATTCCGACTCGCAGAGAATTTTGTTACAGCCCGAACATTTGCGGAGCCGCTCAGCCTGCTCGGGTTGCTCGCAATCGGCGCGAATAGGTCCTGGATCGGCATTGCCTTGGTATCCGTCGCTCTGGCGGTGCATCCGATCATGGCGTTTCCTGCGGTGATCGCTGTCTGTTTGATGTTGGCGAATCGCGTGCTTCGCTGCAGCTGGTTCAGGTCGCTGTTTCTCTTGCTCCTCGCCATGGTCGCATCGGTCGCGGTCGCAAGAATCGCCTTCGGCGCGATGGATGGCGACTGGCTCGAGGCAACTCGCATGCGCAATCCGTTCATTCTTCCAAGCGAGTGGAGTGGCGCCTACTACGCGAAGATTGCAGCGCCAGTGCTCGTCCTGATCGCCGCGGCAAGGTTGGGACGGCTTCCGGCGAGCGGACTGCTTCTTGCGATTGGCATGGCAGCGGTTTCTGGGGTGGCCGCTTCTGTGTTCGCAGAAATGATGGATGCGGCGCTCGTTTTGCAGGCGCAGACATGGCGATCGGTATGGGTTGCGATGTGGGTGGCTCCATTGGCGGCATTTGCAGTCGCTTACGACTTGTGGAAACCAAGGCGAGGACTTGCGTTGCTTTTTCTGGGTGCTGTTCCCTCAGCAGCGTTGAGTTTTTATTCCTTTGTTCCGGCGGTTTCGTGGATGTTGTTGGCCCATGCCCTCATTTTGTTGGCTGTCGTGGAAAGGCCAGTCTGGCAGGGGGCCTTTCCGGAGCGATTTGGAATTGCCTCGTTCGCATTTCTTTTTGCCGGATTCATCCTCGCGGTGATTACGACCCAGTACGTTGTTTTCGAGAATTGGCAGGTACTCGCTTCAAGGGTCTCAATTCATGAGGTGATGACCACTTACTTTGGCTGGATTCTGGCGAGCGCACTTGCAGTGATACTCCGGGCGATCAGTGGGCCGGAGGGACGCTCTTGCCTGCGGAAGGCGATGGTGTTGCTCGTGACTTCTTATGCTGCTTTCGTATTGAACGACTCGAGAAGCGCCAAGACCCGCATCGAGGAGAGATGGATCTCATCAGGGATGCCCGCACTTCGAGAGGCAATAGCGGGGGGCAGCACGGTGTACTGGCCTGAAAACCTTAAGCTGGCATGGCTCGCCCTCGGACGCGCGAATTTCATTTCTTCTGAGCAGGCTGCGGCGCAGATGTTCGACCGTCGATTGTCCGATGAGGTGGTACGCCGAGCCGCAATGGTCGCGTCGTTTGGCGGTCGAGATGGAAAGATTCGATTCGAGGAGATCAGACGGATTGAGTCGCAACCGCTCAAGATCGCCAAGGGGGGCGCGGAACGATTGTGCGCCGAGCAACCAGACTTGGTCCTCATCCTGGGGAGGCAGATATCGGGGGGGGAGGGGGGTACCAGAGTCGGCATCGACGTCGATGCGGAGGTCTGGGTGCTCCATTGCGGAGCGATCGCGAGATGACGCTGGCTGTTGCGGAGGGTGGTCTTGTGGGGCCAGGAGCGTCGATTGCTGTTTCTGCCGCTCGTCATGATTCCGATTCTGGCGCCGCTTCGACCGTTGGCTGTCGTTTCGCTTGCCGATCGTCGGCGGCGCATTGTGACACTTGAAGTCTCGCCCAAAAATTTGCAGCGGTGCTTGGAGGCGTTTCACGCCAAGGTTGCGCAAGCTTTTCGCGACATGGGCTTGCGATGGCAGAGCGGCATGGAGGGCCGTCCCGCGGCCACAACCGGTGTTCGGGATGAGGCCGGGACTTTTTGAGCGGAGACGTAGATGAGCCCCGTATTGATTGCCTGGGTGCGGTCATTTTTTGATATCTATTCGACGAGTACCCGGTCGCGCCTTGGGGTATTGGCGACTATGGCCTTAGGGGTGGTTTTGCTTGGGCTCGGCGCCGAAACGGGTTCCGGCGGAGGGGCAATTCCGTTTCTCCTTTTAGTCTGGGCAAATCATGAGCGATTCCTCAAGACACTCGAGGATCTGCTCGAACGGAACCGGTGGGCTGTCGTTGGCGTGCCTCTCTTGGTCCTTGCAGCCAAACTGGTGATGACACCCCCTGCGGCGTCGGACGACCTCCTGCGCCATCTTGCTTCAGCGTTTTGGGCGGACGGCTATGCCGGAATGTATGTCCACACCGCACTTCCGCCTGCGCCGCTGTACCCCGCATTCGACCGGGTGGTCGGGGCTCTCGCGTTCGCTGTCGGTCTGCCAGGCGCGATGTGGATATTGCAGGCGTTGGCATTTTCCGGCTTCGCGCTCGTATTTGTCTTGGCTGCGAGGCGGTTCCTCGGCGGGCATCCATTCAGCGATGTGCTCGTGCTGGTCGCCATGGTGCTCGTGATGCAGACGATGTCCGCACGACTGGTACTGGCAAGGCCAGAGATCTTCCTCACGATCTGGGCGCTTGCGGGTACCTTGGTCGCGACGCGACTCGGCGTGCTCATATGGTCTGTCACGGGAGTCTTCCTCGGGACGGGCTACTGGCTGGCCGCTCTCTATTTCCCCGCGGCGATACTCTTGCCTCTGTCGTGGAGGGGACGGGTCGGCATCCTGGTGACCATGTCTGCGCTATGGGCCTGGCTATGGTGGCTTATCACTGATGGCCATGCGCTCGAGACCGTGCTTTGGGCATTTAGCCAAGTCGCGAATCGATTGCCCGGTATAGTCGTAGGTGAGAATGTCAGCATCGTGAACGTGTTGCTTGCGCCGTCGATGCTAGTGCTCGCATTCGCCTCATTCTGGGCGCTCGGGCGATCGGCCGCAGAGCCAAGAGTCTTTGTACTTGCTCTCTTCTTTCTCCTGTCGAATCAGGCGCGCTACTGCGGAATCGTGGCTCCGTTGTTCGCGCTCCATGCACTTTCCGCGTTGCGCACAGCGGAACTAAGGCTACCCGTGGCCATTCGGTCTATGGCGATCACGCTCGGTGCGCTCTCGATGTCGGTGCTTTCCTCCACCTATACGAATTATGCGACGATGGTCAGATTTGACTTGCCCCCCGGTTCGGTCGTCATGACGGCGTTTAATCAGGCGACCTACAGTACGTTGTTCGCGAATCCGGGCGAGATCCGAATTGCCCCCGCCTTCGAGGTTGGGGCGCTCAAGCCCCGTTATCAGCAAGTCGTCCTGGATCTGGGCGGCGGTAAACTACACTGTGACAGTCTCGAAGGTAGCGGGTTTACACACCTGATCGAGAACAGCCTTGTCGGCCCCATTCCCGCCTGTCTGACGCTGGTGGAAACACAGAGGGATTGGCGCCTCTGGGCGGTTCGATGACCAGGAAGGGCCGAAGCTTGAGGCGGTCGGAGCGCGAAGAAATGGTGCGGGCGCGAACTCCTTCTCGTTTTCCTCGAAGTTCCCCGCTTCAGGGGGTTGCCCGGATACGCCACTCGGCTACTCTTGTCATACCTGATCAGTAGTACAGGTTTCCCGTAGTAACTTCAGGGGCGCTACCCGGTGGCTGTTTTTTGGGGCGTCGGGGTGCTCTCAGTCTTTCGTTGATCAAAGAGGAGTTGTTGTCATGGTTAAGTTCGTGAAGAAATTTTGGCAGGAAGAAGAAGGCGTCACCGCTATCGAGTATGGCTTGATCGCCGCGCTGATCGCGGTCGTGATCATCGTTTCGGTTACTGCGGTGGGCGGCAACCTGAACCAGGTGTTCACCAGGATTGCCGGCGCGCTCTCCAACGCGCTCAACTGAGGCGCGTCAGCAAGAGCGGATCGCCTCGTTCCTCGATGCGAGGCGATCCGGTCTTCCATTTCAAGCATGGGGCGCCACATGCAGGGGTTATCCGTGAATGCAACCATGTCGAGAGCGAGTTCCACGCGGGGCGCCCCTTTCTCGAACCGTGCGCCGTCGACTGACCGAGGTGGACCCCGCAGGCAGCGCGGCGTCACTTCGATCGAGTACGCGCTAATCGGTGCTCTTGTTGCGCTGGTGATCGTCGCGTCCGTCACAAACCTGGGCGCCTCTTTGAGCGCTTTCTACTCGTTCGTTGCGGGCGAGGTCTCGAATGCAGTTGCCCGAACCTCCAACTGATTCGGGGAGGCGGGCGAGCATCCCCGTGACGCCTTGAGGTGACCTGCGTGCCTCACGTCACGATCGCCTTTCTCGCGCTTGCGTCTGTTCTCCTTGTGGCGATCTTCACCGATCTCAGGGCGAGGCGCATCCCCAATTTTCTGGTCGTGGCCGGCTGGTTGTTCGCTGCGGCCTGGCACGGGGCGGCGCCCGTCGGGATCTGGGCTTTCGATCCGCAAGAGTCGGGAGCAGTCGGAGTTTCGGGTTCCCTTCTCGGTCTGATCGCGATGATGAGCGCTTTCCTGCCGTTCTACGCGCTCAGGATCATGGGCGCTGGCGACGTGAAGCTCTTGTCGGTCGTCGGCGCTTTCTTCGGTGCGACGACCGGCGATTGGGTTCAGCTGGTTGGCGTGTCGCTCTTCGTTCTGGTTTCCGGCGGGCTTCTCGCGATCTCCAGAATGCTGGCGCGCGGGAGTGCTGCCGCCGTCGTCAACAACCTCAAGGTGATTTTGGCGGGATATGCCGCGCACGGTGCAGGCGTGCCGGGGCCCTCGTTTGATCCCAAGGCTGGAACGGCCGACAGAATGCCTTACGCCGTCGCCATCGCGACGGGAACGATCTCTTACTTGGTGGCGAAATGGGCAGGATGGATGACAGTGTTATGAGTCCCTCCGGGGGCGTTGCGCCGGCGGCGCCCCGCACGCTCGAGGAGGCGAATCTCCCCGAGCCGATGCTGATCGAGCTGCTGCTCAGGCACCTCGCGCGGGCAGGCGAGCTGCGCGCCGGTGAGCTCGCCTGGCGGCTCGGCGTGGCGCTGGCCGTGATCGAGCCCACTCTGAATTTCCTGCGGGGCGAGAAAGTCGTGGAAGTGCCGCGCCGCGGCAGCTTCGACGCCGACGTCGCCTACGCGCTGACCGACCTGGGCCGCCTGCGCGCCCGAGAGGCGTTCGAGAAATGCCGCTACGTGGGCCCGGCGCCGGTTTCTCTGGCCGACTACGTCCGGCAGGTGGATCGCCAGAGCGTCAAGGGCCTGCGGATCGACCGGGACAAGATCCGGGCGGCGCTGGGCGACGCGGTGGTTTCCGAGAACCTGATGTCGCGGCTCGGGTCCGCGCTCAATTCGGGCCGCTCCATCCTGATGTACGGGGCCAGCGGCACCGGCAAGACTTACCTGGCCGAGCGGATGGTGCGCACCGCTTCCGGCGCGATCTTCGTGCCGCACGCGGTCCACGTGGACGGCGAGATCGTGCAGGTGTTCGACCCGCTGGTTCACCAGCCGATCGAGGAGGCCGGCTCCGCCAGCAAGCTCGACAGGCAGGCCGTCGGCGACCGCCGCTGGATGAAGACCCGTCGGCCGGTCGTCGTGACCGGCGGGGAACTCACGGTCGACATGCTCGACCTGCAGTTCGAGAGCCACTCGCGTTTCTACATCGCCCCGCCGCAGATGAAGGCCAACAACGGGATGATGATCCTGGACGACCTGGGGCGGCAGCGGATTCCGGTTCGCGAGTTGTTGAATCGCTGGATCGTCCCGCTGGATCGGAACGTCGACTACATGGCACTGCACACGGGAACCAAGTTCCGGGTGCCCTTCGACGTGACCGTTGTTTTTTCGTCGAACCTGGCGCCGTCCGACATCGGGGATCCCGCGTTCCTCCGCCGGCTTGGTTACAAGATCCACGTTGGGGCGCTAGATGAAGCCGGGTATCGGGAAGTCTTCCGGCAGGCCTGCGCGCGTGCCGGGCTCGTTTACGACGAGTTTGCGGCAGATTTCCTGATTCGGGTCATGCACGCAGAGAACCGCTTACCGCTTTATGCGACTATTCCTTACGACGTGCTTAGTAAACTCCGGGATCGCGCCACCTTCCTCGGCGAGCAGCCTCGGCTGGATCCCGACTCGCTGCGCTGGGCATGGGATCTCTACTTCGCGCCGGACGAGGACCTCGGCGGCGCCCGTTCTCTGGACGACTTGAGGTGACGAAATGAGGGGCTCTCGAGCTGTGATCATGCTGGTGCTGGCGCTGGTGGCCGGCATCGCGGCGGTCGTCCTGGCGGCGCGTTGGCTGTCGCAGCAGACCTCGACCGCCACGGAAGTGGTGATCGTCGCCGCGCGCGACGTCAATCTGGGCACGCCGCTGAACGCGGCGATGCTCGAGGTGGTGCCGTGGCCCGCCGGGGCGGTTCCCACCGGGGCGTTCCGCAACCGGGCCGACCTGGAGGGCAGGGTGCTGCTGACCAGCCTCCAGCGGGGCGAACCGGTGCTCGAGGGCAAGCTCGCGCCGGTCGGGACTCGCGGCGGCCTTTCCGCCGTGATTCCCGAGGGCAAGCGCGCGATCACGGTGCGGGTCAACGAGGTGGTTGGCGTGGCCGGCTTCGCCTTGCCAGGCAACTACGTGGACGTGATGGTCAACACGCAGGACGAGCAGCAGAAGCCGATCTCCAAGATCGTGCTCGAGCGCATCCTGGTGCTGGCGGTCGCGCAGGAGGCGAGCCGCGACGAGACCAAGCCGAAGGTGGTCAACGCGGTCACGCTCGAGGTCACGCCCGAGGAAGCCGAGCGGCTCGACCTGGCCCGGAGCGTGGGTAGCCTGTCGCTGGTGCTGCGCAACCAGGTGGACCAGAACCCGTCGGCCACCGAGGGCATCACCAAGCGCGAGTTGCTCGGCCAGACGCCGCCGCCCCCGCCGCCGCCGGTCGCGGTGGCGCCGGCTCCCGCGCCCAAGCCGAAACCCCGGCCGCCGCGGATCGTGCGGCAGCCCGCGCCTCAGCCCGAGACCGTCGAGGTGATTCGCGGGGTGCAGCGCTCGACGGCGCAGTTCTAAGAAGAACACGGGATAGGGAGTTCGACATGAATCGGTTTTCCAGCGTTCTGACGGTCTCGTTGCTCGCGGCCTTCGCCGTGCCTGCCTCTGCCCAGCAGCAGCTCGCCCAGACCGCGGTCGAGTCGGGCGTGATCATGCGGGGCACGACCGGTGTCGCGAGCCCGGCCAAGCCGGCGGCGCGCGCGGCTCAACGGCCGGCAGCGTCCGCGCCGGCGGGCGCCGCCAGCGCCTCCGCCGCCCCCTACGAGGCGGGTCCGGCCGAGATCGGCCCGGCGATGAGCCTCACGATCGGCAAGTCGACCCTGGTCAGGCTGCCGGCGCCGATTTCCCGGATCTCGGTCGGCAACCCCGCAGTCGCCGACGTCACGCTGATCAATCCGCGCGAGCTGTACCTGCTCGGAAAGACCTACGGGTCGACGAATGTGATCCTGTGGAGCCGCAACGGCCCGACCACGATCGTGGACGTGGCGGTGGGCATCGACTCGGGCGCGCTGCAGAACCGCTTGCGCGAGCTGCTGCCGAACGAGCAGGGCATCGTCGTGAAGACCGCGGCCGATTCGGTGGTGCTCGCCGGCGAGGTGTCGAGCGCGTTGCAGGCGAACCATGCGGTGTCGATTGCAGAGGCCTTCGCACGGAGCTACGCTTTCGGGGTTCAGGCGCCGATCCAGGCCGGGATTCCTCAGGCGCAGCAGGGGCAGGTGCTCGCGATCACCCAGTCCCGACAGCAGGGCATGGCCGGGGGCCAGACCGGCCCCAAGATCGTCAACATGATGAGGATCGCGCAGCCGCAGCAGGTGATGCTCGAGGTCAAGGTCGCCGAACTGTCGAAGAACCTGCTCGACAAGCTCGGCGTGGGTATCAACGGCACGCGCACCAACGGCGACTGGCGCTACAGCATCCTGAGCAACTTCCTTTCGAATTCTTCGGGCCTGCTCGGAATCGCCACGCGAGGCAATTCGCTGCAACTTGACGCCGAGAAGCAGGATGGCCTGGTGAGGGTGCTGGCCGAGCCGAACATCGTGGCGATCAGCGGGCAGGAGGCCAGCTTCCTGGCGGGTGGCAAGATCTTCATCCCCGTCGCGCGCGCCAACGACACCACGGGCGGCACCACGATCACGCTCGAGGAAAAGGAGTTCGGCGTGGGGCTGAAGTTCACGCCAACCGTGCTCGACGGCGGGCGGATCAACCTGCGGGTGGCGCCCGAGGTGTCGGAGCTGTCGCAAACCGGCTCGCCGTTCACCACGATCGGGGGGCAGACCTCGATCCTGCCGAGCTTCACCACGCGGCGCGCTCAGACCACGGTGCAGTTGATGGACGGGCAGAGCTTCGCGATCGCGGGCCTGATCAAGAACAACATGACCGAAACGGTCAAGCGCTTCCCGGTGCTCGGCGAGGTGCCGATCCTGGGCGCGCTGTTCCGAAGCAGCGAGTTCCAGACCGACCGCTCCGAGCTGATGTTCGTGGTCACCGCCCGGCTGGTCAAGCCGCTGCCGTCCGGCCAGCTCACGCTGCCCACCGACAACTTCGTGCCGCCCAGCCGCGCCGAATTCTTCGCGAACGGACAGCTGGAGGGTTCCGGGCATCCCGACGTGCCGCTCACCGAGCGGCAGACGCAGATGATGAACGAAGGCGTGACGCCGGCGCCCGGCGGCACCGGCGGCTTCCAGGTCAAGTGAGCGGAGAGCGAACCATGAAACGATCGATCAACCTGGTTACGCTCGCCGGCCTGACGCTCCTGCTCGGCGCCTGCGCGAACCCGGCCACGCCGAGCTACGACGCGAAGTTCGGCGAGTCGGTGCGCCAGGCGCAGGCGCTGCAGACCCTGAATCCCGACGCCGGCAAGAATGCCGACCCGGTCACTGGCATCGACGGCGAGGCGGGCAAGGCGGCGATCGACCGCTACCAGGAGAGTTTCAGGACGCCGCCGAAGACGATCGAGGTGTTCAACATCGGCGGCGGGTTGTCGGGCCAGTGATCCGCGCCGGAGGCACGGGCCGTTGCGCCGACGGCCGGGAGTAGTTGCAATGCAGTACGGATTCGCCGGAAGGCGCGGGCAGCGAGGGTCGGTCGCGGTCATCACCGGTCTCACGATTGCGGTGCTGATCGGCTTTCTCGGGCTGTCGGTCGATCTTGGGCGCCTGTTCGTCATCAAGGCCGAGTTGCAGACCGGCATGGACGCCTGCGCTCTGGCCGCGGCTTCGCAGTTGCGGCCGGGCCTGAACGACGACGACGCGCTGGACCGGGCGATCGCCTACGGGCGCACGCCAGCCAATCGCGCGAACTTCCAGGCGCAGGGCCTGGACCCGGCGGTGATCCAGTTCTCGTTCTCCGACACGCTGGCGGGGCCCTACACCGCCTACACCTATCAGGCCGGCGGGGCCACGGCGCTGGCGCACTCGGCCCGTTACGCGCGCTGCACCTATCCGCTCGCCAACGTGCCGGTGCTCTTCATGCGGGTCCTGAACGCGGTGACCGAGACGACGGTCGCCGCCACTGCAGTTGCCACGCTGGCGCCGTCGCAGACGAACTGCGGCTTCCCGGTGGCGGTCTGCAGGGATTCGACGGCTACGGCCTCCCAGTCCCCGCCCTGGGGCCTGGTGCCGGGCAGCTGGGTCAGCGGTTTGGGCGCGCCAGGCGGTGGCGGCGGCGGTCCAGCCGGCTGCGGCTCCGGCACCGGCACCGGCAACTTCTGCTGGATCGACTTCTCGCCGCCCGCCGGGGGCGCCTCCGAGCTCTCCGCCCTGATCCAGGGGCAGGGCCAGTGCGACCTGACGATCAACAATCCGATCGGCCAGACCGGTGTGGTCGCCTCGCTGGCCGACGCCTGGGGCACCCGCTTCGGCATCTACAAGCCCGGCGCCGGCGGCGGCAACGTCAACACCGCGCCGCCCGATTTCACCGGCTATTCGTACACCGCTGCGAACTGGCCGTCCCAGAGCAACGCCTATTCGGATTTCGTGACCCGGCGCACCAACCACGAACCCTTCAACACGAGCTCGGGCGTGAGCATCAGCCCTTCCACCGCGATCAGTTCGGCGCAGCACCAGCAGTACGGGCGCGATCGCAGGCTCGTTCTCGCGCCGATCGTCAACTGTTCGAACTTCACCACCAGCCAGACGGTCAACATGGACGCCTGGGCCTGCGTGCTGCTTCTCTCGCCGATGACCAATCCCGGCGGCGGCGCCTTCGCCGCCAAGCTGGAATATCTCGGCCTTGCCAACCAGCCCGGCTCGCCCTGCGCGACCTCGGGCCTGGGAGGCGGAACCGCGGGCCCGCTCGTCCCGGTGCTGGTCCAGTGATGATGTCAGGGCGCCAGAGGTTGGGCGGCAGGCAGCGCGGCGTCGCCGCGGTGGAGATGGGCATCGTCCTGGGCCTGCTGGCGATCATCGTCTTCGGCATCACCGAACTGGGCCGGGCAATGTACCAGTACGACGCGCTCACGAAGTCGGCGCGGGCCGCCGCGCGCTACCTTGCGGTCTACGACTCGGCCGACGCCGCGGTGCAGGGCCGCGCGCGCTGCGTGGCGGTGTTCGGCAATCCGGACTGCGCCGCCGCCGGCGTGGTGCCGGCGGTTCCGGGGCTGTCGGTCGCGAACGTCGCGGTGGCGGTCGGCACGGCCGGCGCCCCCGGCTACGACGCTTCGCTGCAGGGCGTGGAAACCGGCATGGGGACGATGGACCTGGTGCGCGTGACGATCGGCGCGCCGGCCACGCCCTACACCTTCGTTTCGGTGGTGTCCTTCGTGATCCCCGACATCGAGTTCGGGCCGATCTCGGCGACGATGCCGAAGAGTTTCTTCTGAGGCGGCGGGCGATGAAGGCAACCAGATCGCGCGATCGCCGACGGACTCCGGGCCCGGCCGTCGGACAATCCGGCGCGGCCATCGTAGAGTTCGCGATCGTCGCGCTGCTGTTCTTTACGCTGCTGCTGGGGATCGCCGACTTCGGGCGCTGGCTTTACACGCTGAACGCCGCTTCCGAAGCGACGCGCCTCGGGGCCCGGGTGGCCGTGGTGTGTGACCTGAACGACGAGGCGGTGATCCAGCGCATGCAGGGCATCCTGCCGCAGGCGAGTTCCGCGCAGATCCAGATCACCTACTACGGTTCGAATCCGGTAGCGCCGGGAACCTGGGTCAGCGGGTGCACGGCCAGCAATTGCGCGGGAGTCAACGTGAGGCTGCAGGGGGTCACGATCGACAGCATCGCCTGGTTCCTGCCGGTCTCGTTGCCGATCCCGGCGTTCTCGACTTCGCTGACCCGCGAGAGCCTTGCCAGCGCGATCGACGGCAGCAGCAACCCGATATGCCAGTGACACCGCCAAGCGCGCACGCGCGAACGACTCCATGAGCTTGCGAATCCTCCTCCTCGCACCTTCCTCCGACAGGCTGTCGGCGCTGTCGAACGCGCTGCCGCAGCGCGGCGAAGCGACCCAGATCGCCTCGCGGATCGGCGGGGCGGCTGAGTTGAGCGCCGCGATCCTGCGCGACGAGGTCGACATCGCAGTGGCCGAGTTGCCCGTGGTCAGCGACACGGAGCTCTCGCTGATCGAGGCCACGCTGTCCTCGCACCCGCGAACGACGCTGATCCTGGCTTGCGGCGACTCCTCTTCCGAGTTCCTGCTGCGTGCGATGCGTGCCGGCATCAGGGAGATCGTGCTGCCGAACTCGCCGCCCGACGCGCTCGCCAAGGCGCTCGAGCGGCAGCTCGACCGGCACGCGGCGGTCTCCGGGCCTGCGCGCAAGGCGCGTACGATCGCGTTCATGTCGGCCAAGGGGGGCGGCGGAGCGACTTTCCTGGCCACGAACCTGGGCTTCGCCCTTGCCGCGCGGAATCGCAAGGTGGCGTTGCTGGACCTCAACCTGCAGTTCGGCGACGCCTCGCTCTTCGTTTCGGACCAGAGGGCCAGCCGCAACATCGCCGACGTGGCGCGCGAGATCGACCGCCTGGACCCGGCCTTCCTCGAGGCCAACATGATGCACCCGCAGGCGGGTTATTGCGTGCTGGCCGCGCCCGAGGCGCCTGAGCGCGCGGTGGACGTGAAGGCCGAGACGATCGAGCGGATCATGGCCGTGGCTCGCGCCCGCTACGACTTCGTCCTGCTCGACGTGGGCCGCGTGCTGGACAAGGTGACGGTCCGCGCCCTGGATGAGGCCGACACGATCTACGTGGTGATCCAGTCGACCCTGCCCTACCTTCACAACGCGAAGCGGCTGATCGGCGTGCTGGTGGGTCTGGGCTACGACCGCGACAAGGTCAAGGTGATCCTCAACCGCTACGTGAAGAGCGACGAGATCGGCGTGTCCGAGATCGAGAAGACCCTCGGCGCGAAGGTCGAGGTGCAGATTCCCAACAGTTATGCCGCGGTCGCATACTCGATCAACCACGGCCTGTCGCTGCTCAAGCACGCACCACGCGACCCCGTGGCGCGTTCGTTGAGCGAGATCGCGATGGACTTCGCCCCCGACGCCCCGCGCCGAACCGGCTGGTTGCGCGGCGTGTTCGGCAGCAGCGCCTGACATCCCGGAGTATCCCGACATGTCCTCCCTTCGTGACACCCTCCAAGACGTCCAGATCGCGGCGGGCGTGGCCCGGCCCGCGGTAGCGGGCGAGGCCGCGGGCTCGGCCTACCGGAAGATCGCGAGCGAGCTGCATCGCCAGCTTCTCGACCGGATCGACCTCGACGTGATGGGCAAGCTGCCTCCGGATCGGCTCAGGGAGGAGCTCAGGCTGCTCGTCGAGAAGATGATCGGCGAGGCGGGCCTGGCGCTGAACGCCAACGAGCGCAAGCAGATCGTCGCCGACGTTCAGAACGAGGTCATGGGCCTCGGCCCGCTCGAGTCGCTGCTGGCGGATCCCACGGTTTCGGACATCCTCGTCAACACCTACCAGACGGTCTACGTCGAGCGCCGGGGCCAGCTGGAGCGGACCGACGTGCGCTTCGCGAGCGACGACCACCTGATGAAGATCATCGACAAGATCGTCTCCAGGGTCGGGCGCCGGATCGACGAGTCGAGCCCGATGGTCGACGCTCGCCTCCCGGACGGCTCGCGGGTCAACGCGATCATCCCGCCGCTGGCGATCGACGGCCCCCTGCTCTCGATCCGCCGGTTCGCGGTGGTGCCGCTGAAGGCCGACGACCTGATCCGGTTCAAGTCGATGACGCCGCAGCTCTCCGAGCTGCTGGGCGCGATGGTCAAGGCGAAGCTGAACATCCTGATCTCGGGCGGCACCGGCTCGGGCAAGACGACGCTGCTGAACATCCTGTCGGCCTTCATCCCGCCGAAGGAGCGGATCGTCACGATCGAGGACGCGGCCGAGCTGCAGCTCCAGCAGCCGCACGTGGTGCGCCTGGAGACCCGGCCGCCCAACATCGAGGGCCGCGGCGAGATCACGCAGCGGTCGCTGGTGCGCAACAGCCTGCGGATGCGCCCGGACCGGATCATCCTGGGCGAGGTGCGCGGCGCCGAGACCTTCGACATGCTGCAGGCGATGAACACCGGCCACGAGGGCTCGATGGCCACGGTGCACGCCAACACGCCGCGAGACGCGCTGACCCGGCTGGAGAACATGCTGGGCATGGCCGGCATGACGATGCCGCCGAAGGCGATGCGCCAGCAGATCGCTTCGGCGCTCACCGCGGTCGTGCAGGTTTCGCGGCTGTCGGACGGCAAGCGCAAGATCGTCAGCCTGTCCGAGATCACCGGCATGGAAGGCGACATCATCACGATGCAGGAGATCTTCGTCTTTCAGCAGACCGGCATCGGGCCCGACGGCGCGGTTCTCGGCCACTTCAAGGCCACCGGCGTGCGGCCGAAGTTCCTCGAGCGCATCAGGGCCTTCGGCATCGCCCTTCCCGACGCGCTGTTCGACCCGTCGCGGATATACGAATGAAGCCGGCTTCACTCGATACGGAGGCATGACGATGGACCTCGGACTGAGCCTCTTCATCCTCGCGGCCTTCCTGGCGGTCGTGCTGCTGATCGAGGGCGCCTACCTGCTGTGGAACGATTACAAGGGCCCGGAGGTCCAGCGCCTGGAGAAGCGCCTGCGCAGCCTGTCGGCCGGCCGGCACGGGACCGAGTTCGGGTCGCTGCTCAAGGAGCGCAACCTGAGCGACACGCCCTGGCTGGACAGGCTGCTCCTTTCCATGCCGCGGGTGTCGTCGCTGGACAGGCTGCTCGAGCAGGCGGGAGTGAGCGTCACGGTCGCCCGATTCATCCTGATCAGCCTGCTGGCGGGCGCCGCCACCTTCCTGGTGCTTCTCGTCCTGCGGACCCCGTTCTTCTTCGCGGTGGCGATGGCGGCGATCGCGCTGTGCGTGCCGCTGCTGGTCGTCGTCAACCTCCGTTCGCGCCGCCTGCACAAGTTCGACGAGCAGTTGCCCGACGCGCTCGACCTGCTGTCGCGCGCCTTGCGGGCGGGGCACGCGTTCCCGTCCGCGATGCAGATGGTCGCCACCGAGGCGGCCGATCCGATCGCGACCGAGTTCCAGATCACCTTCGAGGAGATCAACTACGGCGTGTCGGTCGGCGACGCGATGCTGAACCTCGCCACGCGGGTCCCGAGCATCGACCTCCGGTACTTCGTGATCTCGGTGCTGCTGCAGCGCGAGACCGGCGGCAACCTTTCCGAGCTGCTCGACAATCTCGCCACCCTGATCCGGGAGCGCTTCAAGCTGCTCGGCAAGATCCGGGTGCTGTCGGCGGAAGGGAAGCTGTCGGCCTACATCCTGATCGGCCTGCCCTTCGTGACGGCCGGCATGATCTTCCTGGTCAACCCGAAGTTCATGAGCGTGCTGTGGACCGATCCGGCGGGCCTGAACCTGGTCTTCGCGGCGATCGTCGCGATGATCGTCGGCGCATTCTGGATGTGGCGCATCGTGAAGATCCGAGTGTGAGGCAGCCGCGATGACCAACGAACAGATCCTGTATCTCGCGCTGATCTTCGTGGCCGTGGCCTCGGGCGTGATCGGCGTCGGGCTGATCGTCACCCGCGGTTCCGAGGTTCGCGAGCGGCTGCGCGGGCTCACCGCCGGCGGCACCGTGCTGGACCAGCCTGCCGAAGTGGGCGAGTGGCAGGCCAAGGTGGTCAAGGTCGCGGCGCCGGTCGCGAAGCTCGCGACACCCACCAGCGAGGAGGAGGTCTCCAACCTCAGGGCGAAGTTTCTGCACGCCGGCATCCGCTCGCCGTCGGCGCCGGTGCTCTACTTCGCGGCGAAGGCGCTGCTCGCCGCGATCCTCCCGCTGCTGTTCGTGTTCGTCACCCGGTCGGTGGACTGGAAGCTGTCGACGCAGACGTCGACCGCGCTGCTGCTGCTGCTCGCCGCGATCGGCTACTACCTGCCGAACGTCGTGTTGGCGCGGATGACCGCCCTGCGGCAGCGCGACCTCTTCGAGGCGTTTCCCGACGCGCTGGACCTGATGATCGTCTGCGTCGAGGCCGGCCTGGGCCTCGACATGGCGATCAACAAGACCGCCGAGGAGATGAAACTGCGCAGCCCGGTGCTAGCCGAGGAGCTCGAGATGATGGCGCTGGAGTTGCGCGTCGGGTCGAGCCGCGAACGTGCGCTGCGCAACCTGGCGATGCGAACCGGGCTCGAGGAGATCTCCACCTTCGCCACGATGCTGATCCAGGCCGACCGCTTCGGCACCAGCCTGGCCGAGTCCTTGAGGGTGCACGCCGACATGCTGCGCACCCGCCGCCGCTTGCGCGCGGAGGAAGCCGCGGCCAAGATCCCGCTCAAGCTGCTCTTCCCGCTGATCTTCTGCATCTTCCCCTCGCTGCTGCTGGTGCTGCTCGGTCCGGCGTTCATCCAGATCTACCGGATCATGATCCCCACCATGCAGGGCGGCGGCTGATCGTCCCGAGAGGGGCGGCGAACTTCCTAGGGAGACCGACATGCAAACCAGTCGCTATCCGGTTCTACTCGGCGCATGCGCCGTCACCCTGGTCACGGGTTGCGCACAGACCGGCATTGGCATGCAGGCCGGCTCGGGCGACCCGGCCGCGCTGCGCGCCAAGGTCGAGCCCGTCTACCGCGTGCAGCAGCCCGTCGGCACCGCCGCCGGGCAGTACGCGATCGGCCGGATCGACCTGGCCGAAGGGCGCTACCCGGCCGCGATCAGGCGCTTCAAGGCGGCCCTTCAACTCGACCCGAATTTCGTCGAGGCGCACAACGGGCTGGGCGTCGCCTACGGGCAGACCGGCCGCTTCGGCGAGGCGGCCGAGGCCTTCCGCGCGGCGCTGGCCTCGGGCCCGGCGCAGGCGCACGTGCTGAACAACCTCGGCTTCGCGCAGCTCAAGGCGGGCCAGCTCGACGAGGCCTGGGAGTCTCTGCGGCGGTCTCACGACCTCGATCCGCTGAACGTGAAGACCCGGGAGAACCTGGCGCTGCTGGCCGAGGCCAGGCGGCTGGCCGCGCAGCGCAGCGTTGCGCAGCCGGTGGCGGCTTTGGCGCCCGCGGAGGCCGTTGCGACGCGGGCGGAGGCCGCTGCATCGCCGGTGGTGGCCGTGCCTGAGCCCCCGGTCGCGACTTCTGCCAGCCCCGTGATCGACAAGGCATCCGCACCCGCGGTCGAGCTGTCGCAGCCAACCGAGAAGCCCGTAGCCGCGCCCGCGCCGGTCGCCGCCTCGGAGCCCGCGCCGGTCACCGCGCCGCAGCCTGCGCCGGTCACTGCGCCGGAGCCCGTGCCGGTCACTGCGCTGGAGCCCGCGCCGACCGAGCCGGCGCCGATCGCCGCTTCTTCGCCGGTCGAGTTCGACCCCGCTCCGGTCGTCGCGTCCAGGGCGGTCGAGCCGGAACCCGCTCCGATCGCCGCTTCCGAGCCGGTCGCGTTCGCGCCGGCGCCGATCGTGGCGTCGGAGCCTGCCCGGATCGAAGCCGCGCCGGTCGTCGCTTCGCAGCCGTCCGGGGTAGAGCCCTCGCCGGTGGCGGCCTCCGGGCCCGTTGCGGGGGAGCCGGCACCCGTCGCTGCGGCCGAGCCTGTCCTGGCGGAGCCCGCGCCTCCGACGGTTTCCGATGCCGCTCGCCCGAGCGCGGCCGAGCCTGTCGTTGCCGCCGCTCCGAAGGTCGAGACCGCACCGCCCGCCGCTGCGCTGGTCGCGGTCGCGCAGGCCAAGGCAGCGAAGCTGCTCGGCGAGGCGCCGAACCCGGCCGCCTACGAGATCGTGGTCTCCAGGTCCGGCGACAGCGAGCTGGTGCAGCTCTCCGCCAACGTCTACGAGCTTCGCAGCAATGCGGTGGCGATCGTGGCGCCGGTGGCGGCGCCCGTGGCCGCCGCGGCAGCGCCTGCGGTCGAGCCGGTTGCGCCCGTCGCGAAAGCGCCTGCCTCCCCAGCGCGCGTCGCGGCCGATGCGCCTCGGCCCGCCCCCGAGGTGGCGGTGGCTCCGGTGCGCAGCTATCGCGTGGAGGCTCGCGTGGCCACGCTGCCCGACGTGCCCGCGGTTCGCCCGGTGGCCTACGCCCCGCAGGCAGAGGCCCGGGTGCTTGCGCCGCCGCCGCGTCATTCCCTGAAGCAGGTGGCGGGGCTGGAGGTGAGCAACGCGGTCGGCCTGCGCAGCCTGGCCGGTCGCACCGCGCGCCAGCTCGAGCGCTTCGGCGCGTCGGTGGCGCGGGTGTCCGACTTCCGGGTGTTCGGAAAGGGCCGCACCGAGGTGCATTACCTGGCCGGCCACCTGGACGGCGCGAAGGCGGTGCAGCAGCGGCTGCCGGTCGACGCGAAGCTTGTGCAGGTCTCGAAGATGCACCCCGGCGTGAACGTTCGCCTGGTGGTGGGCCGCGACATGGTCGTGGGCCCGATCGCCTGGTGGAGCGACGACGTCGATGCCGCCGACTCGGTCACGATGGCACGCGCCGAACAGGTCGCGCCGCCGTCGATCGGCATCGTTCCCGCGCTTGCCGACCCGCTGGTGATCGCGGCGCCTCCCGGCGTGGACCTGAAGGCATTCGCGGACAAGGTGGCGCGGGTGGACGTGGAGGACGGCTGGCGGCATCTGTAGTCGCGCTCTTGCCGGGCCTCCGGCATCGACGGGCCGCCTTCGGGCGGCCCTTTTCGTTTCCGGGTGGGGCGAGCAGCTCGGGACGCCGGGCCTGCCCCGGGGCGCCGTGCTCGCCGAGCATGGCAGAATCCGCCCCTCCCCGAATCAGCCTTGCAGCCTACCCAGATGGACGCTCCCAAGCTCGACGCCGCCACCGCCGCCCGTATCGTTGCCCGCATCGCCGAGGAGCTGGCCGTGCGCCCGCAGCAGGTGGCCGCCACGGTCGAGCTGATCGACGGTGGCGCCACGGTGCCTTTCATCGCGCGCTACCGCAAGGAGGTCACCGGCGGGCTGGACGACACGCAGTTGCGCGCGCTCGACGAGCGGCTGGTCTACCTGCGCGAGCTGGAGGAGCGGCGCGCGGCGATCGTCGAGGGCATTGCCGGGCAGGGCAAGCTGACCGACGCGCTGGCCGCGCAGATCGCCGCGGCCGATACCAAGCAGCGGCTCGAGGACCTGTACCTGCCGTACAAGCCCAAGCGCCGCACCAAGGGCCAGATCGCGAAGGAGGCGGGCCTGGAGCCGCTGGCCGATGCGCTGGTGGCCGACCCCTCGCTGGACCCGCAGGCCGAGGCTCAGAAGTACCTGCGCGCGCCCGACGAGAACGGCGAGCACGGAGTGGCCGACGCGAAGGCGGCGCTGGACGGCGCGCGCGACATCCTGGCCGAGCGCTTCGCCGAGCGGGCAGACGTGCTGGACGCGCTGCGCGAGCGGATGTGGACCGAGGGCTGGATCGCCGCGAAGGTCTACGAGGGCAAGGAGGCCGAGGGCGAGAAGTTCCGCGATTACTTCGACCACGCGGAGCCGATCGCGCAGGTGCCGTCGCACCGCGCGCTGGCGCTGTTCCGCGGCCGGCAGCAGGGCGTGCTGTCGCTGAAGCTGCAGCTCGAGGCCTCGCTCGAGGAGCAGCTGCCGCATCCGAACGTGGTGAAGCTCGCGGGCATCGTCGGGCTGGCCGAGTCGGTGCGCAATGCGGCGCGTCTGACTGCCGCGGCGAGGGCCGGCGGTGCCGACGCGGCCGGCGCCGTGGCCCGCCCCGCCGACGCCTGGCTCGCCGAGGCCTGCCGCTGGTGCTGGCGGGTCAAGCTGCTGCCGCACATGGAAACGGAGCTCTTCGGCCGCCTGCGCGAGGCCGCCGAGGCCGAGGCGATCAAGGTGTTCGGAGCGAACCTGAAGGACCTGCTGCTGGCAGCGCCTGCCGGCCCGCGCGCGGTGATCGGCCTGGACCCGGGCATCCGCACCGGCGTGAAGGTGGCGGTCGTCGACGCCACCGGCAAGCTGGTCGACGCCACGACCATCTTTCCGCACGAGCCGCGCCGCGACTGGGACGGCTCGATCGACGCGCTGGCGAAGCTGGCCGCGAAGCACGCCGTGGCGCTGGTCGCGATCGGCAACGGCACCGCCTCGCGGGAAACCGACAAACTGGCCGCCGACCTGATCAGGCGCCACCCCGAGCTGCACCTGCGCAAGCTGGTGGTGTCCGAGGCCGGAGCCTCGGTGTATTCGGCGAGCGAGCTGGCGGCGAAGGAATTCCCCGATCTGGACGTGAGCCTGCGCGGCGCGGTGTCGATCGCCCGCCGGCTCCAGGACCCGCTGGCCGAGCTGGTCAAGATCGACCCGAAGTCGATCGGCGTCGGCCAGTACCAGCACGACGTGAACCAGCGCGCGCTGGCGCGCCAGCTCGATGCGGTGGTCGAGGACTGCGTGAACGCGGTGGGGGTGGACGTGAACACCGCGTCGGCGCCGCTGCTGGCGCGGGTGTCGGGCCTGACGACCACGGTCGCGCAGCGCCTCGTCGACTTCCGCGATTCGCACGGCGCTTTCGCGAGCCGCGAGGCGCTGAAGCAGGTGCCGTACTTCGGCGACAAGGCCTTCGAGCAGGCGGCCGGCTTCCTGCGGATCCGCGACGGCGAGAACCCGCTCGACGCGTCGGCGGTGCACCCCGAGGCCTATCCGGTGGTGCAGCGGATCCTTGAGAGGGTCGCGCGCAGCGCGAAGGAGCTGATCGGCAACCGCGAGGTGCTGCGCAAGCTCGAGCCCAAGGCCTTCACCGACGAGCGCTTCGGCGAGCCCACGGTGCGCGACATCCTGGCCGAGCTGGAGAAGCCGGGGCGCGATCCGCGCGGCGAGTTCGTGACCGCGTCCTTCCAGGACGGCGTGGAAGACCTGAAGGACCTGCGAGAGGGCATGAAGCTGCAGGGTGTGGTGACCAACGTGGCCAATTTCGGCGCCTTCGTCGACATCGGCGTGCACCAGGACGGCCTGGTCCACATCTCCGAGCTGGCCGACCGCTTCGTGAAGGACCCGCGCGAGGTGGTCAAGGCCGGGCAGGTGGTGTCGGTGACCGTGCTCGAGGTCGACGTGGCCCGCAAGCGGATCGCGCTGTCGATGAAGACCGGCGCGAGGGCGGAGCGGGGCGGGCGCGGCGCGGATCGGGGCGATGCGCGCGGCGCGTCCGGCGAGGCCCGTGGAAGGCCCGACGGCGGGCCGGGGCATGGCCGCGGCGACCGCGACGGCCGTGGCGGCGATCGAGCCGGCGCAGGTCGCTACGGAGGAGCAGGCGGCGGGCGGGATGCCGGCCGCGGCGGCAGTCGCGGGCCGGCCGGTGGCGGCGCGACGGTTCTCGGCGATGCGCTGGCGAGGGCACTGAAGCGCTGACGGCTGGGCAGTCCGTTACTGCCCGGCATCCGGCCTAGGCCGTCAGGGCAATGGTTTGGCGCGCTTTCTGCGCGCCAACGTTGTTCCATGTCGAATCGAGCGTGCCTTCGCCAGCGGTGTTTCGGCGCATCGGCTGTCGCGGGCGCGGCGGCTTGACCGGCAGTATCTATACGGATACGATCGGTGCAGAACCGCTTCCTGCGCACAGCCGAGTTCGATGCGTGGCTGCAAGCGCTGCGAGATCCGGTCGGCAAGGCGAGAATCCTGGCCCGCATTCGGTCGGCAGAAGCCGGAAACTTCGGCGACTGCGCGCCGTTGGGCGAGAGCATCTACGAAATGCGGATTCATGCCGGGCCCGGCTACCGCGTCTACTACTGTCGCCGAGGCGAGGTCGTATACCTGCTCCTGTGCGGCGGCGACAAGTCGTCCCAGCAACGAGACATCCGCATGGCCAAGGCCCTTCTCGTGGGCCTGAAGGGCTGACCGATGAAGAAGATCACCGCGTTCGATGCCGCCGACTATCTCGACGACGACGTCGTCATCGCCGAGTACCTGAACGCCGCGTTGGAGGACGAGAATCCGGACGTGTTCCTCCAGGCCGTCGCGGACGTTGCCAAGGCCCGTGGCATGACCCGGCTCGCCAGGGACACCGGCCTGGGCCGTGAAAGCCTCTACAAGGCCCTGGCTCCCGGTGCGAAGCCGCGGTACGACACCGTTCTGAAACTCCTCCGCGCGCTGGGCGTCGAACTCACCGCCTCGCCACGTCGAGCAACCTGACCATCGCCGCCAGCGCCCGGTTCACCGGCGTAGCCACGCCGAGCGCCTCGCCGCGCGCGGCCACGTAGCCGTTCAGCGAATCGATCTCGGTGGGCCGGCCCAGCGACAGGTCCTGCTCGGTGGAAGACGTCGCAGGCGCCATCGCCTGGCCGAGTTTCAGCGCGGCCTCGTACAGCGTGTCGGCGTCGGCCAGAGGCACGCCTTCGGCCTTCGCCACCGACACGCACTCGTCGACCAGGTCGCGCGCCACCGCCCGGGTGTCGGGCCGCTCGACCAGCGGACCGTAGCGCGAGCGGCCGACCGCCGACATCGCGTTGAACACGCAGTTCATCACCAGCTTGGTCCACAGCTCGCCGCGCACGTCGGCCACCAGCTTGCAGCGCACGCCGGCGCGCTCGAACAGCTCGGAAACCGCCGCGGCGCGCGCGCTGGGCGCCTGCGCCGAGCCGTACTCGCCGACCACCAGGTCGCCGCGCCCCGAATGCAGCAGGTGGCCAGGGCCCGGCATCGACGCGGCCACGTAGACCACCGCGCCGAGCGCGTCGACGCCGGCCTCGCGCATCTTCGGCACGTTGTCCACCCCGTTCTGCATGCTGACCACGGTGGCGCCGGGCTTGAGCAGCGGCACCAGCGACCTTGCGCCTTCGGTGGTGTCGCGGGTCTTAACGCAGAAGAGCACGACGTCGGCGTCGCGCACAGGCTCGGGGGAGGTGTCGGCGGAGATCGCGATCCGGCGCTGCTGGCCGCCGCTCTCGAAGAGCAGCCCGTCTTTCCGGATGGCGTCCACGTGCGCGGGCCGCGCGATCAGCGTGACCGGCACGCCGGCCTCGGCCAGCTTGGCGCCGAAGTGGCAGCCGACCGCGCCGGCGCCGAACACCGCCACCCTGGGCCAGGAAGTTCCCGCGTCGCCCGCGTCCGATCCAATGCTCATCGCTCTGCCTCCGTTTCCTGATCCTGTTTCCCGTGGTGTCCGCGCGCGGTCGCTGGCGCTTTCGCGGTATGCGTTCCGACGTTGTTGCGGCTTCCGCTTTCCCGGCGCAGCGGCCGGGGGCGCTGCCGCCGATCGTCGATAATCGATGCTAGCAACGATTCGCGGGCCCGGCACCAACCGGCCCCGTGCAACGGAACAAGAGGTGGAGACAGGATGAACGACTTGCTGATTCGCGGCGCGATGGTCTACGACGGCACCGGCGCGCCCGGCAGGCCGGCCGACGTGTCCGTGAAGGACGGCCGCATCGCGGCGATCGACGAGCCCGGGCAGGGTGTCGCGGCCCGCGAAACGGTCGATGCCGACGGCCTCGCGCTGATGCCCGGCATCGTCGACAACCACACCCACTACGACGCGCAGGTCACCTGGGACCCGTTCTGCACGCCGTCGCCGTCGCTGGGCGTGACCACCGCGGTGATCGGCAACTGCGGCTTCACGATCGCGCCGTGCCGGCCGGGCGATCGCGAGCTGATCATGCGCAACCTGACCCAGGTCGAGGGCATGTCGCTCGACGTGCTGCGCCAGGGAATCGACTGGCAGTTCGAGACGATTCCCGAGTACCTGGACTTCCTCGAGCGGCGCGGCTCGCTGGTGAACCTGGCGGCCTTCGTCGGCCACTCGTCGCTGCGCACCTTCGTGATGGGCGAGGACGCGCCGAAGCGCGCCGCCACCGACGCCGAGATCGCCCGGATGCGCGAGCTGGTGCTCGAGGGCATGAAGGCCGGCGCGATCGGCTTCGCCACCTCGACCTCGCCCGCCCACAACGGTGAGGGCGGCCTGCCGATGCCGTCGCGGCTGGCCACCGACGAGGAACTGCACACGCTGGTCGCCAGCCTGAAGGAAGCGGGCCGCGGCCTGTTCATGCTGACCAAGGGCGGCCACACGAAGATCGACTTCCTGGAGAAGCTGGCGGTGGACAGCGGCCGGCCGGTGGTCGTGGCGGCGCTGCTCCACAACAGCACGAACCCGACCGCGGTCTTCGCCGACCTCGACGCGATCGAGGCGGCCCGCCAGCGCGGCCGGCGGATGATCGGCGCGATCTCGCCCTGCCCGCTGACCAACGACTTCACGATGCACTCGCCCTATCCGGTCGAGGGGCTCGCTTCCTGGAAGCCGGCGCTGTCGCTGAAGGGCGACGCATTCAAGGCCAAGCTGGCCGACAAGGCCTTCCGCGACGCGGTGCGCGCCGAGATCGCCTCGCCGGCCGTGTTTCGGCTGTTCAACGGCGAGTGGCACAAGGTGCAGGTGGTCGAGGCGAAGAACGAGAAGAACCGCCGCCTCGAGCACCGCACGATCGCCGAGCTGGCCGCGGAGGCCGGCGCCGATCCGCTCGACTTCATGCTCGACCTGGCGCTGTCCGAGGACCTCGACACCGTGTTCTCGGCGGTGCTGCTGAACTCCGACGAGGAGGCCGTGGGCCGCATGCTGCGCCACCCGGCGAGCCTGGTGTCGCTGTCCGATGCCGGCGCCCACCTGACCTTCTTCAACGACGCCGGCTTCGGCCTGCACCTGCTCGGCCACTGGGTGCGCGAGCGCGGCGTGTTGTCGCTGCCCGAGGCGATCCGCAAGCTCACCTCCGAGCCGGCCGAGCTGTTCGGCATCCAGGGCCGCGGCCGGATCGCGCCAGGCGCCTGGGCCGACCTGATGCTGTTCGATCCGGCCACCGTCGATCGCGGCCCCAAGCAGCGAGTCTTCGACCTGCCGGGCGGCGGCGCGCGGCTGACCACGCCGGCGATCGGCGTGCACGGCGTGTGGGTCAACGGGGTGAAGGTGGCCGGGGCGAACGGCTTGGATCCGGCGGTGGTGGCGGCGGGCAAGGCGGCCGTTGCGGGCGCCGGCGCCGGGAAGCTGCCGGGCAAGCTGCTGCGCGAGTTCGCGGCCTGATCCGGCACCCGCGCGCGATCACTGAGTCGAGGGAACGATGAGCCTGCCGACCTGGGAAGTCTTCGCGCTGCGCTACGCCACCGTGTCGCGGCGCCGCCTCGAGATGTTCATCGACCACGATCTGCACGACGGGCCGCAGGAGATGGACTATTTCGTCTGGCTGATCCGCCGCGGCGACGACGTGGTCCTGGTCGACACCGGCTTCAACCGGG
The DNA here is from genome assembly GCF_023721795.1 of Zeimonas sediminis. NCBI lineage: Bacteria > Pseudomonadati > Pseudomonadota > Betaproteobacteria > Burkholderiales > Burkholderiaceae > Zeimonas > Zeimonas sediminis. Next base: position 172,061 of record NZ_JAMQYE010000002.1, on the reverse strand, counting down.
CGCAGGCCGACCTGCGCGGCCGGCGATTCCTTCGCTGCCCGATCGGGTCGCTCGACCGCGCCGGCATCCCGGTCGACGCGATCCGCGACGTGGTCATCACCCACGCCCACTACGACCACGCCGGCAACCTGGACCTGCTGCCCCGCGCGCGCTTCCACCTGCAGGAGCGCGAGATGAACTACGCGACCGGCCGCGACATGCGCCAGAAGCTGATGCGCCACGCCTACTGCGTGGACGACGTCTGCTCGCTGGTCCGGCTGGTGTTCGAGGACAGGGTCGAGTACCACGACGGCGACTGGGAACTGCGCCCCGGCCTCACCGTGCACCTGGTGGCCGGCCACACGCGCGGGCTGCAGGTCGTGCGGGTGCACACCGCGCGCGGCTGGATCGTGCTGGCCTCCGATGCCGCGCACTACCTCGAGAACTTCGCCGAGCGGTCGCCGTTCCCGATCGTGGCCGACGTCGGCGACATGCTGCGCGGCCACGACCTGCTCGAGCGCCTGGCCGAGTCGCCGGCGCACGTGGTGCCGGGGCACGACCCGATCGTGATGAGCCGTTACGCGCGAACCGGACCGGCCGAGCTCGAGATCGTGTCGCTGACCGAGCCGCTGCCGCAGGCCCCGGCGGCGGCGCCCCGGGCGCGGGCGCGATGACGGGAGAGGGCGTCGGCGCCGACGCGCGGGTGCAGGCGCCGCCCGGCGCGGGCGCGCTCGCAGGCGTCCGAGTGCTCGACCTGTCCCGTCTGGTGTCGGGGAACATCGCGACCCACGTGCTGGCCGACCTGGGCGCCGACGTGATCAAGGTCGAGCCGCTGCCGCGCGGCGACGACCTCCGCAACTGGCGCACGAACGGCGTGTCGACCTACTGGAAGGTCTACTGCCGCAACAAGCGCAGCCTGGCGCTGGACCTGCGAAGGCCCGAGGGCATGGCGGCGCTGCGGCGACTGATCCCCACCGCGCAGGTGCTGGTCGAGAACTTCCGGCCCGGCACGCTCGAGAAGATGGGGCTGGCGCCCGACGCGCTGCTGGCCGCCAATCCGGACCTGGTCATCCTTCGCATCTCGGGCTGGGGCCAGACAGGCCCCTGGGCCGACCGGGGCGGCTTCGGCTCGCTGGTCGAGGCGCTGTGCGGCTTCGCTGCGATGAACGGCTACGAGGACCGGCCGCCGGTGCTGCCGCCCTTCGCGCTGGCCGATTCGATGGCCGGCCTGTACGGCGCGGTGGCGGCGCTGAACGGCGTGCGGCACGCCGAGCGGGGCGGGGGCGGCCAGGTGATCGACCTGTCGCTGTTTGACCCGATCCACTCGCTGATCGGCCCGCTCGCGCTCGAGCACCAGCTGACCGGCCAGGCGCCGAAGCGCGCCGGCAGCCGTTCGCCGACGCATGCGCCGCGCAACGTCTACGAAACTGCCGACGGCCGCTTCATCGCGCTGTCGGCCGGCATGGAGGGCACGGTGCAGCGGCTGTTCGCCGCGATCGGCCGGCCGGACATGGTCGGCGACCCGCGCTTCGCGAGCCACGCGGCGCGCATCGAGAACATCGACGCGCTCGACGCGGTGATCGGCGACTTCGTGAAGGGCCGCAGCCTGGAGGAGAACCTCGCCTTCTTCGCCGCGCAGGACGTGACCGCCGGCGAGATCTGCGACGCGGCGCAGCTGGCCGATCATCCGTACGCGATCGGCCGCGGCGTGATCGTCGAGCAGCCCGACCCCGAGCTGGGAACCGTCCGCACCCCGGCGCCGCCGCTTCGCTTCGCCGGCACGCCGGCCACGATCAGGACGCCGGCGCCGGAGCTGGGCGAGCACAGCGCGGAGATCCTGCGCGAGGCGGGCTATTCGGAGGGGGAGCTGGCCGCGATGCAGGCCGCTGGGGCGGTGTCATGCATGCCGGGCGGCATCTCGGGCAGCTGAGTCGGCGGAACGAGAGGCCGTCGCTCGCAAGCCGCGCGGCAACAGGCTGAGCACCGCCTGCCGCATCGGCCTCAGGTACAGGGCGCCGATCGAGCGGAGCTCGCGCGTTTCCTCGCCCAGGCCGAAGTTCAGCTCGATGCGCTCGGGTGTGGTGACGAACAGGGTGCCGAACATCCTGTCCCAGATCGCGAGCGAGCCGCCCAGGTTCTTGCCGTAGTGGCGCTCGTCGGTCGAGTGGTGGATCTGGTGCTGGGCCGGACTCAGCAGCCAGCGCTCGATGCGGGGGCCGAACGAAAGCCACACCGGCGAATGCCGAAGGCCGGAGGCCAGGATCGTGGTGGCGAGCCAGAAGACGTTGGCGCCGAGCAGCCCGGCCGGCGTGATCGAGTCGCCGAAGGCCCACAGGAACACGCCGTTCACCGTGGCGACCGAACTGACGATCGCGACACGGAAGACCAGCATCGACAGCGGGTGGTGCCGCTCCGCGGTCATGAAGTTGAGCACCTCGGCCGAGTGGTGAACCTTGTGCAGTTCCCAGAGGGCCGGCACGCGGTGCTCGAGCCAGTGGACCGTGTAGCGGACGAAATCGTCGACGACGAACAAGGCTGCGGCCAGCAGAATCGGCGCCCAGACCGACGGGGTTGCGGCGAAGCCGGGAAAGGCGCCGCGCAGGGTCTCCGCCACCCATGCCGAGATCCGCTCGCCCTCGGGGAGGACGACCTTCATGAAGCCGAGGCCGAAGAGCGCGCCGTTGATCAGGATCAGCCAGTAGTCGTTGATCGCGCTGCGCCCCAGCCAGGTCTCGAACGAGCCGAGCCGCAGGTGCGCCGGCAGTTGCCGCCCGCTCGCACGCTCCCGCCGCCAGATCCAGAGAGCGGCCAGCAGCGAGACCGCGAGCACCGGCAACCAGGTTCTCGAATACGGGGAAATCGCGAGCTTGACGAGCTCGGCGAAGGAGCCGAAGGCGGCGTCCTGCAGCAGCGATTTCAGCCAGTCCATCATCGTGCTTCGATCATGGCACAGGTCGGGCGGCGAAGCCGCGAAATGCTTCGCACTCGATGGCGCGAGGTCGAAGCGCCGCGCCGCCGGGTCGGGGCGGCCCGGCCGCTTGTCGATGTCGAAATATTTGACAGATTTGCCGGCCGGAAGGTGGAGTCTCCCGGCTGGCGCCTGGACTTCAGGACGACCGCCTGCTCGGCGGGCGGGTGCAGCCATGTCTCGCTCGGGGACCGTGGCACGCTGATCGACCCCGGCCTGCTCGCGATCGCGTCGCGCAAGCGATGGGCTCTCGCCCGAGAGATTCGATGCGAGCATTCCGGACGCCGGGAGGCGATCCGTCTCCAGGTCCTCTGGCCTCGGTCGATCGTCTCGCTTCGGCCGGCGACCAGGCCGGGCGGACGAGACGAATGCACGATTGACCTGCGTCGTGGCGAAGCGCAGAATCAGACCAACGTTGGTCAACCATTCTCCACAGCGATACCCGGCATGAGCGCAGACCCGATCGTCAATCTCTACGAGGCGAAGACGCAGCTCTCCGCGCTCGTCGAGCGGGCCGCCAACGGCGAGGAGATCGTGATCGCCAAGGCCGGGCGGCCGCTCGCCCGGCTGGTCGCCTTCGAGCCGGCGCCGGCGCTGAAGTTCGGCTCCTTGAAGGGAAAGATCGAGGTTCCCGAAGATTTCGACGACATCGCTGCCGAAGAGATCGATCACATGTTCAATGCGCCGGGCCGATAGCTGCTGGCGCTGGTTCCGTGCGCTGCCTGCTCGACACCCATCTGCTGCTCTGGCTGCTCGCCCAGCCCGAGCGGATTCCTCGTAGCGAGCGCGACCGGCTGCGCAATGCGGCGGGGCAGGTCTTCTACAGCGTCGCTTCGCTCTGGGAGATCGCAATCAAGCGAAGCCTGGGCCGGCTGTCGTTCGAGCCGGACACCGTGTTCGAGCACGCCGATCGAAGCGGCTTCCAGCGGCTTGCGATCGAGCCGACGCACGTCAGCGCGGTCGCGCAGCTCCCTTGGCACCACCGCGATCCGTTCGACCGCCTGCTGGTCGCCCAGAGCATCGTCGAGCCGATGACGCTGCTCACCGTCGACGCCCAGCTCGCCCGCTACGGCAGCACCGTGCGGGTGCTCGCCGCCTGACCTGCCCCCCTCCCGCATTTGTGTTTTACTTTCGTTTTTCCCGGCGCCCGCCGCGCGCGCCGTCCCTCAGCATTCCCCTCGGGCCACCGCGATGAAGTTCCGTTTCCCCATTGTCATCATCGACGAAGACTGGCGCTCCGACTCGGCCAGCGGACTGGGCATCCGGGCGCTCGCCAAGGCGATCGAGGAGCAGGGCTGGGAGGTGGTCGGCGGCTTCACCTACATCGACGTGTCGATGGTCGCCAACCAGGCGGCGCGGGCCTCGGCCTTCATCGTGTCGATCGACGACGAGGAGATCGGCGAGGACGGCGCCGAGAGCACCGCGATCCAGGAGCTGCGCAAGTTCATCGCCGAGACCCGGCGGCGCAACGCCGAGATCCCGATCTTCCTGTTCGGCGAGACCCGCACCTCGCAGCACGTGCCCAACGAGATCCTGCGCGAGCTGCACGGCTTCATCCACATGTTCGAGGACACGCCGGAGTTCGTGGCCCGCACGATCATCCGCGAGGCGAACAACTACCTGTCCTCGCTGGCGCCGCCCTTCTTCAAGGCGCTGGTCAACTACGCGCACGACGGCTCGTACTCCTGGCACTGCCCGGGCCACTCCGGCGGGGTGGCCTTCCTGAAGAGCCCGGTGGGGCAGATGTTCCACCAGTTCTTCGGCGAGAACATGCTGCGGGCCGACGTCTGCAACGCGGTCGACGAGCTCGGCCAGCTGCTCGACCACACAGGGCCGGTGGCTGCCTCGGAGCGCAATGCGGCGCGCATCTTCAACACCGACCACCTGTTCTTCGTCACCAACGGCACGTCGACCTCGAACAAGATCGTCTGGCACTCGGCGGTCGGCAACGGCGACGTGGTGCTGGTCGACCGCAACTGCCACAAGTCGATCCTGCACGCGATCATGATGACGGGCACGGTGCCGATCTTCCTGCAGCCCACCCGCAACAACTACGGGATCATCGGGCCGATCCCGAAGGAAGAGTTCGAGCCGGCGAACATCCAGCGAAAGATCGACGCGAACCCGCTGATCAAGGACAAGACCGCCCGGCCGCGGATCATGACGATCACCCAGTCCACCTACGACGGGGTCATCTACAACGTCGAAACCATCAAGAACACGCTGGGCGACTACATCGAGAACCTGCACTTCGACGAGGCCTGGCTGCCGCACGCCACCTTCCATCCCTTCTATCACGAGTACCACGCGATCGGCCCGAACCGGCCGCGCAGCAAGGACTCGATGATCTTCTCCACCCAGTCCACCCACAAGCTTCTGGCCGGCCTGTCGCAGGCCTCGCAGATCCTGGTCCAGGATTCGGAGAACAACAAGCTCGACAGCTACCGCTTCAACGAGTCCTTCCTGATGCACACGTCGACCAGCCCGCAGTACGCGATCATCGCGTCCTGCGACGTGGCCGCGGCGATGATGGAGCCGCCAGGCGGCACCGCGCTGGTGGAGGAGTCGATCTTCGAGTCGCTCGAGTTCCGCCGCGCGATGCGCAAGGTCGATGCGGAGTACGGCAACGACTGGTGGTTCAAGGTGTGGGGCCCGAACAGCCTGGTCGACACCGGCATCGGCCACCGCGAGGACTGGTTCCTCGGCTCCGAGGACCGCTGGCACGGCTTCGGCAAGCTGGCCGAGAACTTCACGATGCTCGACCCGATCAAGGCCACGATCGTGACGCCGGGCCTCGACATCGAGGGCAAGTTCGACGACTGGGGCATCCCCGCCTCGATCGTCACCAAGTACCTGGCCGAGCACGGCGTGGTGGTCGAGAAGACCGGCCTGTACTCGTTCTTCGTGATGTTCACGATCGGCATCACCAAGGGCCGCTGGAACACGCTGGTCACCGAGCTTCAGCAGTTCAAGACCGACTACGACAACAACCAGCCGCTGTGGCGGGTGATGCCCGAGTTCGTGCAGGCGCACCCCACGTACGAGCGGGTGGGACTGCGCGACCTGGCCCAGCGCATCCACGAGCAGTACCGCGCCCACGACATCGCGCGGGTCACCACCGAGATGTACCTGTCGAGCATGCAGCCGGCGATGAAGCCGTCCGAGGCCTACGAGTGCCTCGCGCACCGCAACGTCGACCGCGTGCCGATCGACGAGCTGGAAGGCCGCATCACCACGATGCTGGTCACGCCCTATCCGCCCGGCATTCCGCTGCTGATCCCGGGCGAGCGCTTCAACAAGTCGATCGTCGAGTACCTGAAGTTCGCGCGCACCTTCAACGCGAAGTTCCCGGGCTTCTACACCGACGTGCACGGACTGGTGATCGAGAAGGGCGCCGACGGCGTCGACCGATACTACGTGGATTGCGTGAAGGCCTGAATTCGATGACCGATACCCTGCACCCCCAGTCCGCCGCGCTGCTCGCCCGGCTGCCCGCCCCGCCGAAGGCGTTCACCCCGGAGGGCGCGCGCGCCGGCCACGAAGCCATGACCCAGTGGGTCTGCGGCCCGAAGCCCGAGGTGGCCGAGGTCGCCGACCTGGTCGTGCCGGCGGGCCTGTACGCGGGCCTGCGCTCGCCGCGGGGCGAGGCTTTCGATGCCGCCGGCTGCCCCGCGATCCCGCTGCGCCGCTTCGTGCCCCGGCCCGGCGCCGATCGCGCGATCGTCTACCTGCACGGCGGCGGCTGGGTACAGGGCACGCTCGACACCTACGACACGCTGTGCCGCCAGCTGGCTCTGGCCTGCGACGCGCAGGTCTTCTCGGTCGGCTACCGGCTGTCTCCCGAATCCCGCTTCCCGGGCGCCATCGTCGACTCGGTGCGCGCGCTGCGCTTCGTGTGCGACGAGGCCGCGCGCTTCGGCGTCGACCCCGCGAAGATCGTCGTGTCGGGCGACAGCGCCGGCGGGCACCTCGCGGTCACCGCCGCGCGCTGGCTGAAGGCCGCCGGCCTGCCGCTTCCGGCCGGCATGGCGCTGGTCTATCCGGTCGCCGACCGCCGGCTCGACAGCGGCTCGGTGAAGGCTTTCGGCGAAGGCTTCTACCTGTCGCGCGCGCAGATGGCCTGGTACTGGGAGCAGTTCCTGGGCGACACCGCGATCGAGCCCACGCATCCCGACCTCTCGCCGGCGCTGGCTGGCGACCTGGCGGGCCTGCCGCCCTCGCTGGTGATCACCGCCGGGTGCGACATCCTGCGCGACGAGGGTGAGGCGCTCGCGAAGCGGCTCACCGAGCAGGGCGCGCCCGCCGAGGTGCTGCGCATGCCCGGCATGCTGCACGGCTTCATCCGCTTCGGCGCGGTGATCGACGACGCCGCAAGCGCGGTTGCCGCGATCTCGGACGCCACCCGTCGCTGGTGCGCCTGAATCCTCAGACGTCCACCGACTTCATCCCCGCGTCCGGCGCCCGCTTGACCAGCCGGGTGCCGGCGATCACGTCGTACAGCGCCCGGCGGTCGCGATCGACCAGCGTCCAGGCGAAGGGCAGCAGCACCAGCAGGTAAAGCCAGCCCGCCAGGTAGTGGCCGGCCGCCAGCGCGCCCACCCACAGCCCGACGGCGGCGGCGAAGCGCGCGAACGCGCGGCCGTAGCCGAGCGGCCCGTCGTCTCGCGTGACGACCTGCAGCGACAGCGTCTTCATCGGCAGCGAGCGGCGGCCGTGCGCCCAGAAGAAGCAGAAGTAGGCGGCCAGCACCAGCAGGGTGAACACCTGGAACGCGGTGCGCAGCGGCCCCGGGTGGCCGCGGAACTGGGTAAGCGCCGAGAACGCGTAGTCGGCGAACCAGAGCACCCCGAACAGGACGATCGATTCGTAGACGATGCCCATCAGCCGGCGCCAGGGATCGGCAGCCGGCATCAGTTCGCGTGCCCGGGTCCGGGCAAGGCGGGCGCCAGCGGTTGCGCGGCCTCCTTGGCCAGGCCGGTGCGGGCGCCGGCGTGGCGGGCCGCGGTGTTGCTGGTCCAGCCGCTGGCGCGCAGCACCTGCTGCTGCTCCGGCGTCATCTGCGTGTAGCGCTCCCACAGCGCCTTGCGCTCGTCGGGCGGCAACTGCCGGGCCATCCGGTAGTTGCGCAACGCGAGCCGCTGCTGCGCGGGCGTCAGCGCCGCCCACTCGGCGATCCGCTCGCGGGCGCGCGCCTGGCTCTCGGCCGACATCCTGGGAATTCGGTCGGCGAGCGTCTGCCAGCGGCGCTTCTCGGCTGCCGGCCAGTCGTTCCACTGCGCCTCGAACGGGGCGAGCACCTGCCGCTGCGATGCGGAGAGGTCGCTCCAGAGTGGGCGGGAGGCGGGAGAGGCCGACAGGCCGCGCCGCAGCGTCCGCTCGGCGGGCCGCGCGACCGGTTGGGGCTCCACGTACTCGGTCGGGCCGTTCGCGTGGGCCGGCGCGGGCTCCTCGGTCGACTCGGCAGCCTGGGCGGGCTCGCCGTCCCCGGAGTCCTTTGCGGCCGCCGAGGCTTCGCCCTCCGCGGCCGGCTCCGCAGCCAGCGCGGGCTCGCCTGCTTCGGGCGGCTCGCTGGCCAGCGTCGGGCCGGCTTCCCCGGCCGGCTCGGCCATCTGGGCCGGATGGATCTCGCCGGACGCCTCGGCCGCCTGCGCCGGCGGCGCTTCCGCGCTCGGGGCGGCGCCGTCGGCAGCCGCGGCGCCGATTGGCGGGGCATCCCCAGAAGGGGCTGCCGCCTGCGGGGAGGCGGCGGCGTCGATCGAATCGGAGGCCTTGGCGGGCTCGGCCGCGACCGGTTCGACCGTGGGCGCCGGCTCTGCGGTTTCCGTCGCCGCCGGCGCGCCAGGCGCCGCCGCGAAGCTCCAGGCCGCCACCAGCAGGCCGATGGCGAACCGGATACTGCGTTGCACGGTCATTCGTCAGCCAGGTTCGAGTTCTTCAGGAACACGCCGAAGCCGCGGTCGGCATAGGCGGCGATCGGGACGTCGTCGGCGAGCACCGCGGCCTCGAGCTCGGCCACTTCGGCCGCGCCGCGCTCGGCCGCCAGCTCGCTGAAGGCGATCATGCCCGCCACCAGCGCGGCCACCGGGAACACGATCGCGGCGATTCGCCAGGCCAGGCAGGGCGCGCGATCGCAGGCATCGGCGTCGCGCTTGGAAAGGACCCAGCCGCCCATGGCCGCATTCCCGGCGAATCCGGGCCCGCCGGCGGTGGCCAGGCCCAGGGTCGGGACGACGGCGGCCGACGCGCGCGCGGGTTGCGTCGCACGTTCGGGCACGCGCGCCAGTGCGGCCCTGCGGGCCTGCTCGAGCCGATGAGTGACGCGCATCGGCAGACGATCGGCGGATTCGTCGAGGGCCTGTCTGATCGAAGAAATGAAGCGAGTTTCGTTCATGGGGTGATGCCTCGGGCCTTCAGAGCGGCAGCCAGTGCGTGGTTCGCCCGGGAGCAGTGCGTTTTCACGCTGCCCTCGGAGCAACCCATGATCGCCGCTGTTTCGGCAACGTCCATGTCTTCCCAGTAACGCAGCAGGAAGGCCTCGCGTTGACGCGCGGGCAGCTTGCGGATCTCCTCGTCGATGATCGCCAGGATCTGGTCGCGCTCGACATTGGCCGCGCCGTCGCGTCCCAGGCTGGTCGACGGGTCGGCCTCGAGCGACTCCAGCACGTCGCGATCGTCCTCGTCGTCCCCGTCCGAGGACAGCGAAGAGAGCAGGGTGGTCCAGAGGTTCCGGACCTTCTGCCGGCGGAAGTGATCGGTGACCGCGTTCTGCAGGATCCGCTGGAACAGCAGCGGGAGCTCGGGCGCCGGCCGGTCGGCGTACTTTTCGACCAACCGCAGCATCGCGTCCTGCACCAGGTCCAGCGCAAGCTCCTCGTCCCGCACCGCGAACACCGCCTGCCGGAAGGCGCGGCGTTCGGCCGATTCGAGAAAGTCGGACAGTTCCTGGCGGGTGGCCATCGAGTGAGGGGGATTGCGCGGCGGACGGCGTTGCGTGGGGTTTGGTCTCGCAGATGCGGGAAAGGTCCGCGCGGATGCGTTCGGTGAAAGGGATCGAGCGCGATCCTAGCAGACCCGGGGCCCTCGCCTTGACCGGCAGTGTTGCACTGCGATATCCTGCCGGGCTACCCCGAACCGCCTCCTCGATCGCTGGTGGCTTTGGCCGTCAACGAGAGGGGGCGTTGTCTTTGCAGTCGCGGCTCACCTGCCAAACCTTGCACAAGACGCGCTTGCCCCGAGCGCCTTCACGAGAGGCGTGCAAGGGCATCCGATCAATCTCGCAGGCCCCGTTCCAAGGTCTGCGTCGTGGCTCCCGGGCTCCGATCGAAGGTCGGCGCCGCGCGCCATGGCGCCGACGGGCGGGCTTCCCTGGGTCTTGAAAGGACTGAACATGGAACTCACTGGCGCGGAAATCGTGGTCCGCTGTCTGCAGGAAGAAGGGGTCGAACACCTGTTCGGCTATCCCGGCGGCGCGGTCCTCTACATCTACGACGAAATCTACAAGCAGGACAAGGTCCAGCACATCCTCGTCCGGCACGAGCAGGCTGCCGTCCACGCGGCCGATGCGTACTCCCGGTCCACCGAAAAGGTCGGCGTCTGCCTGGTCACCAGCGGCCCGGGCGTGACCAACGCTGTCACCGGCATCGCCACGGCCTACATGGACTCGATCCCGATGGTGATCCTGTCCGGACAGGTGCCCACGCACGCGATCGGCGAGGACGCCTTCCAGGAGTGCGACACGGTCGGCATCACCCGGCCCTGCGTCAAGCACAACTTCCTGGTCAAGGACGTCAAGGAGCTGGCGTCCACGATCAAGAAGGCCTTCCACATCGCCGCCAGCGGGCGGCCCGGCCCGGTCCTGGTCGACATCCCGAAGGACGTCACCCGAAACAAGTGCCGCTTCGACTACCCGGAGTCGGTGTCGATGCGCTCGTACAACCCGGTCACTCGCGGTCACCAGGGCCAGCTGAAGAAGGCGCTGGGCCTGCTGCTCGGCGCCGAGCGGCCGATGGTGTACACCGGCGGCGGCGTGATCCTCGCCAATGCGGCGCCCGAGCTGAACAAGCTGGTCGACCTGCTCGGCTACCCGGTCACCAACACGCTGATGGGGCTGGGCGGCTATCGCGCGAGCGATCCGAAGTTCGTCGGCATGCCGGGCATGCACGGCACCTACGAGGCGAACATGGCGATGCAGCACTGCGACGTGCTGATCGCGATCGGCGCGCGCTTCGACGACCGTGTCATCGGCAATCCCAAGCACTTCGCGCAGAACCCGCGCAAGATCGTCCACATCGACATCGACCCGTCGTCGATCTCCAAGCGGGTGAAGGTCGACGTGCCGATCGTCGGCGACGTGCGCGAGACCCTGGTCGAGCTGACCTCGCTGCTCGAGGAGAGCTTCGCGGCCGGCAAGAAGACCAACACCGCCGCGCTGAAGGCCTGGTGGGACCAGATCAACGAGTGGCGCAAGCGCGACTGCCTGAAGTACAAGGGCAGCGACGAGGTCATCAAGCCGCAGTTCGTCGTCGAGAAGCTCTGGGAGGTCACGAAGGGCGACGCCTTCGTCACCTCCGACGTCGGCCAGCACCAGATGTTCGCGGCCCAGTTCTACCGCTTCGACAAGCCGCGCCGCTGGATCAACTCTGGCGGCCTGGGCACGATGGGCGTGGGCCTTCCGTACGCGATGGGCGTGCTGATGGCGCACCCGGGCGCGCAGGTGGCCTGCGTCACCGGCGAGGGCTCGATCCAGATGTGCATCCAGGAGCTCTCGACCTGCAAGCAGTACGACCTGCCGGTCAAGATCGTCAACCTGAACAACCGCTACCTGGGCATGGTCCGGCAGTGGCAGCAGATCGAGTACGGCAGCCGCTACTCCCAGTCGTACATGGACGCGCTGCCCGACTTCGTCGCGCTGGCCGAGGCCTACGGCCACGTGGGCATCCGCGTCGAAAGGCCGGCCGACGTCGAGCCGGCGCTGCGCGACGCTTTCGGCAAGTACAAGGACCGGCTCGTGTTCCTCGACTTCATCACCGACCAGACCGAGAACGTCTGGCCGATGGTGCAGGGCGGCAAGGGCCTGACCGAGATGCTGCTCGGCTCGGAAGATCTCTGAGGAGCGACGACATGAGGCACATCATTTCGATCCTGCTCGAGAACGAGGCCGGCGCGCTGTCGCGGGTGGTCGGGCTGTTCTCGGCGCGCGGCTACAACATCGAGACGCTGACGGTCGCGCCCACCGAGGACAAGTCGCTGTCGCGGATGACGATCGTGACCACCGGCTCGGACGAGGTGATCGAGCAGATCACCAAGCAGCTGAACCGGCTGATCGACGTGGTCAAGGTCGTCGACCTGACCGAGAGCCCCTACAACGAGCGCGAGCTGATGCTGATCAAGGTTCGCGCCACCGGGAAGGAGCGCGACGAGATGAAACGGATGGCGGACATCTTCCGCGGCCGCATCATCGACGTCACCGACAAGACCTACACGATCGAGCTGACCGGGGACGGCGCCAAGCTCGACGCGTTCATCGACGCGCTCGACCGCGCGGCGATCCTCGAGACGGTGCGAACCGGCAGCTCGGGCATCGCCCGCGGCGAACGGGTGCTCAAAGTCTGAAACCAGTCTGGACAACAGGAGAGGCAGGAATGAAGGTTTTCTACGACAAGGACTGCGACATCAAGCTCATCAAGGGCAAGAAGGTCGCGATCATCGGTTACGGCTCGCAGGGCCACGCGCACGCGCTGAACCTGAAGGATTCGGGCGGCAAGGTCGTCGTCGGCGTTCGCAAGGGCGGCCCGTCGTGGGACAAGGTCAAGAAGGCCAAGCTCGAGGCCGCCGAGATCAAGGATGCGGTCAAGGGCGCCGACTTCGTGATGATGCTGATGCCCGACGAGCACATCGGCGCCGTCTACAAGAGCGAGATCGAGCCGAACATCAAGAAGGGCGCCACGCTGGCCTTCGCTCACGGCTTCAACGTGCACTACGGCCAGGTCGTGCCGCGCGAGGACCTCGACGTGGTCATGGTCGCGCCCAAGGCCCCGGGCCACACCGTGCGCTCCACCTACGCGGCCGGCGGCGGCGTGCCGATGCTGATCGCGATCCACCAGGACAAGTCGGGCAACGCCCGTGACCTGGCCCTGTCGTACGCCGCCGCGATCGGCGGCGGCCGCGCCGGCATCATCGAGACGAACTTCCGCGAGGAGACCGAGACCGACCTGTTCGGCGAGCAGGTCGTGCTGTGCGGCGGCACCGTCGAGCTGATCAAGGCGGGCTTCGAGACGCTGGTCGAGGCGGGCTACGCCCCCGAGATGGCCTACTTCGAGTGCCTGCACGAGCTCAAGCTGATCGTCGACCTCATCTACGAGGGCGGCATCGCGAACATGAACTACTCGATCTCGAACAACGCCGAGTTCGGCGAGTACGTGACCGGCCCGCGCATCATCAACGACGAGTCGAAGAAGGTCATGCGCGACGTGCTGCGCGACATCCAGACCGGCGAGTACGCGAAGGCCTTCATCCTCGAGAACCGCGCTGGCGCGCCCACGCTGCTGTCGCGCCGCCGCATCATGGGCGAGCACCAGATCGAGGTCGTCGGCGAGAAGCTGCGCGCGATGATGCCCTGGATCAAGGCCAACAAGCTGGTCGACAAGTCGAAGAACTGATCGACCGGTCGCGACCGGCCGGCGCTGGGGCAAACGCCCTCCCGCCCCGGCCGATCGGACAGGGTCGAGCCGACCGCCCGCCAGGGCGCCGGCGCAGCGGGGAAGGGCGCGCAAGCCCCTTCCCCGTTTTTCCTTCCCCCTTCCCCCTTCTCCCTTCTCTATACTTGGAGCCAACGCTCCAAGGCATCCCCAATGTCCCGCTACCCGCATCCGATCATCGCCCGCGAGGGCTGGCCCTTCCTGGCGATCGCCGTCGTCGTCTCCCTGGTCGTCACGATCTGGGGCGGCTGGCTCTGGGCGCTGCCCTTGTGGCTGGTCTCGCTGTTCGTGCTGCAGTTCTTCCGCGACCCGCCGCGCGAGATCCCTCAGGGCGAGCGGCTGGTGCTCGCGCCCGCCGACGGACGGGTGATCGCGATCGAGACGGTCCGCGACCCCTACGCCGATCGCCAGGCGCTGAAGATCTCGGTCTTCATGAACGTGTTCAACGTGCACTCGAACCGGTCGCCGGTCGACGGCCGGATCGACAAGGTCGAGTACTTCCCGGGCAAGTTCCTGAACGCCGACCTGGACAAGGCCTCCGAGGCCAACGAGCGCAACGCGCTGCAGATCCGCACGGCCGACGGCGCGCTGGTCGGCTGCGTGCAGGTGGCGGGCCTGGTCGCCCGTCGCATCCTCTGCTACGTGGCCGCCGGCGACACGCTGGCCCGCGGGCAGCGCTTCGGCTTCATCCGCTTCGGCTCTCGGGTCGACCTGTACCTGCCGACCGACGCGCGACCCAGGGTCGGGGTGGGCGAGAAGGTCTATGCCGCGCGCGACGTGCTGGCCGAGCTCGCGCCGGCGCAGCAATAACGAGGCAGCGAATGAACCAGGATCCGCGCGACCGCGACGACGAGGACACCCGCCGGCTGGAGTTCGACGAGCTGGCCGGCGCGCCGGGCGCTGGCTCCGAGGCGCCGGGGGCGCCGGCGGGGCTCGCGCCGCAGCGCTCGCGACGGATCTACCTGCTGCCCAACGCCTTCACCACGGCGAACCTTTTCTGCGGCTTCTACGCGATCGTGCAGGCGATGAACGGCCGCTTCGAGATCGCGGCGATCGCGATCTTCGTGGCCATGGTGCTCGACAGCCTCGACGGGCGGGTCGCCCGGCTCACCAACACCCAGAGCGCCTTCGGCGAGCAGTACGACAGCCTGTCCGACATGCTCTCGTTCGGGGCGGCGCCGGCCCTGATCGTCTACGAGTGGGCGCTGCAGCCGCTGGGCAAGTGGGGCTGGCTGGCGGCCTTCGTCTACGTGGCCGGCGCGGCGCTGCGGCTGGCCCGCTTCAACACCAACATCGGCGTCGTCGACCGGCGCTTCTTCCAGGGGCTGCCGAGCCCGGCTGCGGCGGCGCTGATCGCCGGCCTGGTCTGGATCGCCACCGACCTGCGCCAGACCCGCTGGATCGAGGCCACCGGCCGCGACCTGGCCTGGCCTGCGTTCGTGCTGACCATCTACGCCGGCATCACGATGGTCTCGAACGCGCCGTTCTACAGCTTCAAGGACATCAACCTGCGGCGCAGCGTGCCCTTCGTGTTCGTGATCGGCATCGTGCTGCTGTTCGTGCTGGTCTCGTCGGACCCGCCGATCGTCCTGTTCTTCCTGTTCCTGGCCTACGGTCTTTCGGGCTACGGGCTGTGGTTCTGGCGCTGGCGCACCGGCCGGGAGTCGCCCTGGAAGCGGCCGCGCGAATAGGCCGCTCCGGGCCCGGGGCGTTCCCGGGCCGAGGGCTGATGTAAAATCGCGGGTTTTTCACCGAACGGTCTCGACCGATGAAGTCCCGCAAGCCGCTCGTCGCCGGAAACTGGAAGATGAACGGCGACATCGTCACGAACGAGCACCTGTTCACCGCGCTGCGCTCGGCGCTCGAGCGCGCGTCGATTTCGCAGGTCGACGTGGTGATCTGCCCGCCGTTTCCCTATCTCGGACAGGCCGGCGCCTGGCTGGGCGACACGGGCATCGCGTGGGGCGCCCAGAACGTGGCCGCCGCGGCCAACGGCGCGCTGACCGGCGAGGTCTCGGTCAGCATGCTGGCCGACCTCGGCTGCGGCTGGGCGATCGTCGGTCACTCCGAACGGCGAACGCTGCTCGGCGAGACCGACGAGGTGGTCGCGCGCAAGGCCTCGATGTGCGTGGCCGGCGGCCTGGGCGTGATCGCCTGCGTCGGGGAAACCCTGGACGAGCGCGAGGCCGATGCCACCGAGGCCGTGCTGGCCCGACAGGTCGAGGCGCTGGTTCCGGCACTGCAGGGGGCCGATCCGGCCCGGGCTGTGGTCGCCTACGAGCCGGTCTGGGCGATCGGCACCGGCCGCACCGCCTCGCCGGAGATGGCCCAGCAGGCCCACGCCTTCATCCGGGCGCGGATGGCCCACGCCGGGGTGGCGGGCGCCGACGCGATCCGCATCGTCTACGGCGGCAGCGTGAAGGCCGCCAACGCGATGAGCCTGTTCTCGATGCCCGATGTCGACGGTGGCCTGATCGGCGGCGCGTCGCTGGTGGCCGACGAGTTTCTCAACATCTGCCGCGCTGCCGCCGTCGCCTGAGGGCGGGGCGATCGGCAGTCCGAATCGAACGAAATACCGACTGGAGCTGTCCGGATGACCTGGTTGAACAATTTGCTGATGATCGTGCAGGTGCTCAGCGCGCTGGGCGTCATCGTCCTGGTGCTGATGCAGCACGGCAAGGGCGCCGACATGGGCGCGGCCTTCGGCTCCGGTTCCTCCGGCAGCCTGTTCGGCGCCACCGGCTCGGCGAACTTCCTGAGCCGCACGACCGGCGTGCTGGCCACCGTGTTCTTCGTCTGCACGCTGGCGCTGGCGCTGCTGGCCAACAAGCGGCCCGAGGCGCCGACCAGCGTGATGCAGGGCGCTTCGCAGCCCGCCGCGCCGGCTGCGCCGGCCGATGTGCCGCCCGCCGGCGGCAGCGCCCCGGCCTCGGGCGCGGGTTCCGGTACGGCCGCCCCGGCGAGCGACGTGCCGAAGTGACGGGAAAGTAGTAGAATTTACGGCTGCGCTGAACGACATTCCGGATGTCCTCGATCCGGAAGCCGGGCGAGGTCCGGAACGTGCGGCGCAGTGGGGCGGTGCGGCTTGTTGAGCGAGGTCATCCTCGCGGCAATCCGAGCGGATCGCCCCGCGGTTTCTTGCAGTGCCGACGTGGTGAAATTGGTAGACACGCTATCTTGAGGGGGTAGTAGCGAAAGCTGTGCGAGTTCGAGTCTCGCCGTCGGCACCACCAACAAAGAAGAGCGGCTTCCGCACTGACGGAAGCGGCGCCGCCCGCCTCGGGTTCATGGCGGGTCGGGGCGTGAGGAGGTCGAGCGGAAAGGGTCCGCCGGGGTGAGAGCCCGAGCGGACTTTTTTCTGGCACGGACCGGACCGCCGCGACGGTTTCGCTTCGTGCTCGGCCTTTGCGGACAGAGCGGAACTGAGCGAACGACACCAACGGGAAGCGCGGCGTGAACCTCGAAAACTACCTCCCCGTCCTGCTGTTCATCCTCGTCGGCATCGCCGTGGGCGTCGGCCCGATGCTGATCGGCAAGATCCTCGGCCCCAGCCGGCCCGATCCCGAAAAGCTCTCCCCCTACGAATGCGGCTTCGAGGCCTTCGAAGACGCACGGATGAAGTTCGACGTCCGCTACTACCTGGTCGCGATCCTCTTCATCCTCTTCGACCTCGAGATCGCGTTCCTCTTCCCGTGGGCCGTTTCGCTCGACACGATCGGCTTCTTCGGGTTCGTCTCGATGATGATCTTCCTCACCGTCCTGGTCGTCGGATTCGTCTACGAATGGTCCAAGGGCGCGCTCGACTGGGAATGATCGCCCGGTCGTCCAGGCATCCGCACGGAGCGGCAAGATGAGTATCGAAGGTGTCCTGAGCCAGGGTTTCGTCACGACCCAGCTCGACAAGCTGGTGAACTGGACCCGCACCGGTTCGCTGTGGCCGATGACTTTCGGCCTGGCCTGTTGCGCGGTCGAGATGATGCACGCGGGCGCGTCCCGCTACGACCTCGACCGCTTCGGAGTGATCTTCCGGCCCAGCCCCCGCCAGTCCGACGTGATGATCGTCGCCGGCACGCTGTGCAACAAGATGGCGCCGGCCTTGCGCAAGGTCTACGACCAGATGCCCGAGCCCCGCTGGGTGATCTCGATGGGCTCCTGCGCCAACGGCGGCGGCTACTACCACTACTCGTACTCGGTGGTTCGGGGCTGCGACCGCATCGTGCCGGTCGACGTCTACGTGCCGGGCTGCCCGCCCACCGCCGAGGCCCTGATGTACGGAATCCTGCAGCTGCAGGCCAAGATCCGTCGCGAATACACGATCGCACGCCAGTCATGAACCGACTCGAACAGCTCGAGGCCAACCTGCGCGAGGTGCTCGGCGAGGCGCTGGTCTCGCTCGAGAACCGCTACGGCGAGATCACCGTCGTGGTCCGCTCGGCCGACCACGTCGAGGCCGCGCGCCGCCTGCGCGACGACCCCTCGCTTCGCTTCGACACGATGATCGACCTGTGCGGCGTCGACTGGCAGAACTGGGGCGATGGCGCCTGGGACGGCGCCCGCTTCTCGGTGGCCATGCAGCTGCTGTCGGTCGAGAAGAACTGGCGCGTGCGGGTGCAGACCTTCTGTCCCGACGACGACTTCCCGATGGTCGAGACCGTGACCGGCGTCTGGCCCTCGGCCAACTGGTACGAGCGCGAGGCCTTCGACCTGTTCGGCATCGTCTTCGAGGGCCACCCCGACCTGCGCCGAATCCTCACCGACTACGGCTTCGTCGGCCACCCGTTCCGCAAGGACTTCCCGGTCTCTGGCTATGTCGAGATGCGTTACGACCCCGAGCAGAAGCGCGTCGTCTACCAGCCCGTCACGATCGAGCCGCGCGAGATCACCCCGCGCGTGATACGCGAGGAAGGCTACGGGGCAGGGCGCTGACCATGGCAGAGATCAAGAACTACACGCTCAACTTCGGCCCCCAGCATCCGGCGGCGCACGGCGTGCTCCGGCTGGTGCTCGAGCTCGACGGCGAGGTCGTGCAGCGCGCCGACCCGCACATCGGCCTGCTGCACCGGGCCACCGAGAAGCTGGCCGAGCAGAAGACCTTCATCCAGAGCGTGCCGTACATGGACCGTCTCGACTACGTGTCGATGATGTGCAACGAGCACGCCTACGTGATGGCGATCGAGAAGCTGCTCGGCATCGAGGTGCCGGTCCGCGCGCAGTACATCCGGGTGATGTTCGACGAGATCACCCGCATCCTGAATCACCTGCTGTGGATCGGCGCCCACGGGCTCGACGTCGGCGCGATGGCGGTCTTCCTGTACGCCTTCCGCGAGCGCGAGGACCTGATGGACTGCTACGAGGCGGTGTCGGGCGCGCGCATGCACGCGGCCTACTACCGGCCGGGCGGCGTCTATCGCGACCTGCCCGACGAGATGCCGAAGTACCGCGCAACCAGGGTGCGCAACGAGGCCGCGATCCGCGAGATGAACCGCGATCGCCAGGGCTCGCTGCTCGACTTCATCGAGGCCTTCACCGAGCGCTTCCCCGGCTACGTCGACGAGTACGAGACCCTGCTCACCGACAACCGGATCTGGAAGCAGCGGCTGGTGGGCATCGGCGTGGTCGATCCCGATCGCGCCAAGGCGCTGGGCTTCACCGGCCCGATGCTGCGCGGCTCGGGCGTGCCCTGGGACCTGCGCAAGACCCAGCCCTACGAGGTCTACGACCGGCTCGACTTCGACATCCCGGTCGGCACCAACGGCGACTGCTACGACCGCTACCTGGTCCGCGTGGCCGAGATGCGCGAGAGCAACCGCATCATCCGGCAGTGCGTCGAGTGGCTGCGCGCCAACCCTGGCCCGGTGATGACCGACAGCCACAAGGTGGCGCCGCCCAGCCGCGTCGACATGAAGTCGAACATGGAAGAGCTGATCCACCACTTCAAGCTCTTCACCGAGGGCTTCCACGTGCCCGAGGGACAGGTCTACTCGGCGATCGAGCACCCGAAGGGCGAGTTCGGCATCTACCTGGTGTCCGACGGCGCGAACAAGCCCTACCGCCTGAAGATCCGCGCGCCCGGCTATGCCCACCTGCAGGGCCTCGACGAAATGTCCCGCGGCCACATGATCGCCGACGTGGTCACGATCATCGGCACGCAGGACATCGTGTTCGGCGAGATCGACCGCTGAGACGCGCCCCGGCAACGAACGCAACGCACGCAACGGACATCGAGCGATGAGCGCAGTACCGAATCCCCAACGCCTGCTCAGCGACGAGGCCTACGCGCGGATCGACCGCGAGCTGGCCAAGTACCCGGCCGACCAGCGCCAGTCGGCGGTCATGTCCGCGCTGGCGATCGCGCAGCGCGAGAAGGGCTGGGTGTCGCCCGAGGTGATCCGCGACGTCGCCGCCTACATCGGCATGCCGCCGATCGCGGTGCACGAGGTCGCGACCTTCTACAACATGTACGACACGCAGCCGGTCGGCAAGCACAAGCTGTCGGTCTGCACGAACCTGCCCTGCGCGCTGCGCGACGGCGTCAAGGCGGGCGAGTACCTGAAGGAGAAGCTCGGCATCGGCTACGGCGAGACCACGGCCGACGGCCTGTTCACGCTGAAGGAGAGCGAGTGCTTCGGCGCCTGCGCCGACTCGCCGGTGCTGCTGGTGAACAACCACCGGATGTGCAGCTTCATGAGCAACGAGAAGCTCGACGCGCTGATCGCCGAGCTCAAGGCGCAGGGGTAAGCCGATGGGAGCCAAAGACCTGCTGATCGACGCCAAGTCCCAGGAAACCTGCTTCCACGGCCGCCACGTCTCGCCGCAGATCTACGCCGGGCTCACGCACGCCGACGGCTGGCGCCTGAAGGACTACGAGGCGCGCGACGGCTACAAGGCGCTGCGCAAGATCCTGACCGAGGGCATCACGCCCGAGCAGGTGATCGCCGAGGTCAAGGCCTCGGGCCTGCGCGGCCGCGGCGGCGCGGGCTTTCCCACCGGGCTGAAGTGGAGCTTCATGCCCCGGCAGTTCCCGGGGCAGAAGTACCTGGTCTGCAACTCCGACGAGGGCGAGCCGGGCACCTTCAAGGACCGCGACATCCTGCGCTACAACCCGCACATCGTCATCGAGGGCATGTCGATCGCGGCCTACGCGATGGGCATCACGGTCGGCTACAACTACATCCACGGCGAGATCTTCGAGGCCTACGAGCGCTTCGAGGAGGCGCTCGAGGAGGCCCGCGCGGCCGGCTACCTGGGCGAGAACATCCTCGGCTCGGGCTTCTCGTTCCAGCTGCACGCGCACCACGGCTACGGCGCCTACATCTGCGGCGAGGAAACCGCGCTGCTCGAGTCGCTGGAAGGCAAGAAGGGCCAGCCGCGCTTCAAGCCGCCGTTCCCGGCCAGCTTCGGCCTGTACGGCAAGCCGACCACGATCAACAACACCGAAACCTTCGCGGCGGTGCCCTGGATCATCCGCAACGGCGGCCAGCCCTACCTCGAGGTGGGCAAGCCCAACAATGGCGGCACCAAGATCTTCTCGATCTCCGGCGACGTCGAGCGGCCGGGCAACTACGAGATCCCGCTGGGCACGCCGTTCGCGAAGCTGCTCGAGCTCGCCGGCGGCATGCGCCACGGCCGCAAGCTCAAGATGGTGATCCCGGGCGGCTCGTCGGCGCCGGTGATCCCCGGTCACATCATGATGGACACCGACATGGACTACGACTCGATCGCCAAGGCGGGGTCGATGCTCGGCTCCGGCGCGGTCATCGTGATGGACGAGACCCGCTGCGCGGTGAAGTCGCTGCTGCGCCTGTCCTATTTCTACTACGAGGAGTCCTGCGGCCAGTGCACGCCCTGCCGCGAGGGCACCGGCTGGATGTGGCGGATCGTGAACCGCATCGAGCACGGCGAGGGCACGCCGGCCGACCTCGACGAGCTGCATCGCATCGCCGACAACATCCAGGGCCGCACGATCTGCGCGCTCGGCGATGCCGCCGCGATGCCGGTGCGGGCCTTCGTCAAGAACTACCGCGACGAGTTCGCCTACCACGTCGAACACAAGACCTGCATGGTCCCGGCCTACGTCTGAGCCGGCGCCGCCCCGCAGCGAAACGCAACGAACAAACGGATACGAGATGGTCAAGCTGGAGATCGACGGCCGCGAAGTCGAGGTGCCCGAGGGCAGCATGGTGATGCATGCGGCGAACGCGCTCGACATCTTCGTGCCGCATTTCTGCTACCACAAGAAGCTCTCGATCGCGGCCAACTGCCGGATGTGCCTGGTCGAGGTCGAGAAGGCGCCCAAGCCGATGCCGGCCTGCGCCACCCCGGTCTCCAACGGCATGAAGGTCTACACGAACTCCCCGAAGGCGGTCGCCGCGCAGAAGGGCGTGATGGAGTTCCTGCTGATCAACCATCCGCTCGACTGCCCGATCTGCGACCAGGGCGGCGAGTGCCAGCTGCAGGACCTGGCCGTGGGCTACGGCGGCTCCTCGTCGAGCTACCACGAGGACAAGCGCGTCGTCTTCCACAAGTCGATGGGTCCTCTGATCTCCGCCGAGGAGATGACCCGCTGCATCCACTGCACCCGCTGCGTGCGCTTCGGCCAGGAAGTTGCCGGGATCATGGAACTCGGCATGGCCGGCCGCGGCGAGCACTCCGAGATCATGAGCTTCCTCGGCGAGTCGGTCGACTCCGAGCTGTCCGGCAACATGATCGACCTGTGCCCGGTCGGCGCGCTCACCAGCAAGCCCTTCCGCTACAGCGCCCGCACCTGGGAGCTGTCGCGTCGCAAGTCCGTCGCCGCGCACGATTCGCTCGGCTCGAACATCGTCGTGCAGGTCAAGAACAACCGGGTGATGCGCGTCGTGCCGCTCGAGAACGAGGCGGTCAACGAGTGCTGGCTCTCCGACCGCGACCGCTTCTCCTACGAAGGCCTGAACAGCGCCGATCGCCTCGCCTCGCCGATGCTCAAGCAGGACGGCCAGTGGCGCGAGGTCGACTGGCCCACCGCGCTCCAGTACGCGGCGCACGCGCTGCGCACGGTGCGCGAGCAGAAGGGCGCGGCCGCGATCGGCGCGCTCGCTTCCGGGCAGGGCACGGTCGAGGAGCTCTACCTGCTCGGGCAGCTGGTCCGCGGGCTGGGAAGCGGCAACGTCGATTTCCGGCTGCGCCAGGTCGACTTCTCGCTCGACGCCGCCCGCGCCGGCGTGCCCTGGCTGGGCATGGCGGTGGCCGAGGTCAATCGCCTCGACCGCCTGCTGCTGGTCGGCTCCTTCCTGCGCAAGGACCATCCGCTGCTGGCCGCCCGGGTGCGCGCGGCGGCCAAGGCCGGCTGCCGGCTCTCGATCGTGCATGCGGCCGACGACGACCTGCTGATGCCGGTCGCGAACAAGGCGCTGGCCGCGCCGTCGCAGTGGGCGCGCGTGCTGGCGGGCATCCTCGCGGCGCTGCCCGCGGCCGCCGCAGCGGCCGGCGGCACCATCGAGCTGCCCGAGTCCGTGGCGGCCGAGCTGAATGGCGTGCAGCCCACCGATGCCGAGCGCGCGATCGCCGCGTCGCTTGTGACGGGCGATCGCAAGGCGGTGCTGCTCGGCAACGCGGTCGCGCAGCATCCGGCGCAGGCGCAGCTGGCCCGGCTCGCGCAGGCGATCGCCGACGCAACCGGCGCGCGGCTCGGCTGGCTGGGCGAGTCGGCCAACTCGGTCGGCGGCTGGCTGGCCGGTGCGGTGCCGTCGCAAGGCGGGCTCGACGCCCGCGCGATGGTCGAGCAGCCGCGCTCGCTGTACCTGCTGATGAACGTCGAGCCCGACTACGATCACGCGATGCCGGCCGCCGCCCGCGCCGCGCTCGCATCGGCCGAGTCGGTGATCGCGCTCTCCGCGTACAAGTCCGACGAGCTGCTCGAGCTGGCCGACTGCCTGCTGCCGATCGCCCCCTTCACCGAGACCGCCGGCACCTTCGTCAGCGCCGAGGGCAGGGTGCAGTCCTTCAACGGCGTGGTCCGCCCGGCGGGCGAGGCCCGCCCCGGCTGGAAGGTGCTGCGCGTGCTGGGCAACCTGCTCGACCTGCCCGGCTTCGACCAGGACTCCGCCGACGCGGTGCGCGCGCAGGCGCTGCCGGCCGACGTGGCCGCCAGGCTCGACAACCGCGTCTCGGGCGCGATCGGATCGATCGCCGCGCCGGCCCAGGCGGGCGCGCTGGAGCGCCTGCCCGAGGTCGCGATCTACTCGGTCGACCCGATCGTGCGCCGCGCGCCCAGCCTGCAACAGACCAGCGATGCGCGTGCGCCCAAGGCCCGGGTCAGCCCGGCGACGCTGGCCGCGCTCGGCGGGCCGGCGAGCGGCGACAAGGTGCGGGTGAGCATGGCGGGTGGCGGCGACGCGCTGGTCGAGCTGGCCGTCGATCCGGCGCTGGCCGACGGCGTGCTGAGGCTGGCCAGCGGCCACGAGGCCACGGTCAGGCTGGCCGCGATGACCGGCGCGGCGCGCGTCGAGCGGGCCTGAGCGGGCGGACGAACCCTCGAGACGAAACGCGGACGAAGAACGGGAACATGGAGAATCTGCTCAACGGCGTCACCACCTGGGGCGAGGGCACGCTCGGCGCCGCCTGGCCGGTCGTCTGGAACCTGGTCAAGATCGTCTGCATCGTGCTGCCGGTGCTCGGCTGCGTCGCGTATCTCACGCTGTGGGAGCGCAAGATGATCGGCTACATGCACCTGCGCATCGGCCCGAACCGGGTGGGGCCCAAGGGCCTGCTGCAGCCGATCGCCGACGCGTTCAAGCTGATGTTCAAAGAGATCATCATGCCGACGCAGGCGAACAAGGGCCTGTACCTGCTCGGCCCGATCATGACGATCATGCCGGCGATGGCGGCGTGGGCCGTGATCCCGTTCGGCCCCGAGCTGGTGCTGGCCAACGTGAACGCGGGCCTGCTGCTGCTGTTGGCGATCACCTCGGTCGAGGTCTACGGCGTGATCATCGCCGGCTGGGCGTCGAACTCGAAGTACGCGTTCCTCGGCGCGATGCGCGCGTCGGCCCAGATGGTGTCCTACGAGCTGGCGATCGGCTTCTGCCTGGTCGTGGTGCTGATGGTCTCGGGCAGCCTGAACATGGTCGACATCGTCACCGGCCAGGGCGAGGGCCGTTTCGCCGAAATGGGCCTGAACTTCCTGTCCTGGAACTGGCTGCCGCTGCTGCCGATCTTCGTCGTCTACGTGATCTCGTCGGTCGCCGAGACCAACCGCCACCCGTTCGACGTGGTCGAGGGCGAGTCCGAGATCGTTGCCGGCCACATGGTCGAGTACTCGGGCATGGGCTTCGCGGTCTTCTTCCTGGCCGAGTACGCGAACATGATCCTGCTGTCGGCGCTCGCGTCGATCATGTTCCTGGGCGGCTGGTATCCGCCGATCGATTCGGTCGTCTTCAACTGGATCCCGGGCTGGCTGTGGCTCGGCATCAAGACCTTCTGCGTCGTCTCGCTGTTCATCTGGTTCCGGGCCTCGTTCCCGCGCTATCGCTACGACCAGATCATGCGGCTGGGCTGGAAGATCTTCATTCCGGTGACGCTGGTCTGGCTGGTGGTGATCGCCGCCTGGATCCAGACCCCGTGGAACATCTGGAACTGACCGGCAACGGGTGACTCACATGGAAGCGGTCAAGGATTTCTTCTCGAGCTTCATGCTCACCGAACTGCTCAAGGGGCTGCGGCTCACCGGGCGGTACTTCTTCGCGCGCAAGATCACGGTGCTCTATCCCGAGGAGAAGACGCCGATGTCGCCGCGCTTCCGCGGCCTGCACGCGCTGCGCCGCTACCCGAACGGCGAGGAGCGCTGCATCGCCTGCAAGCTGTGCGAGGCGGTCTGCCCGGCCCTGGCGATCACGATCGAGTCCGAGAAGCGGGCCGACGGCACGCGCCGCACCACCCGCTACGACATCGACCTGACCAAGTGCATCTTCTGCGGCTTCTGCGAGGAGAGCTGCCCGGTCGACTCGATCGTCGAGACGCACATTCACGAGTACCACGGCGAGAAGCGCGGCGACCTGTACTTCACCAAGGAAATGCTGCTCGCGATCGGCGACCGCTACGAGAAGGAAATCGCCGCCAACCGGGAGGCAGACGCCCGCTATCGCTGACGCGAAGCTCCGGGCCAAGCGACATCCATGCAAGCCACGACCGTCCTCTTCTACGTCTTCGCCGCCGTGACCGTGTTCGCGGCGCTGCGCGTGATCTCCTCGCGCAATCCGGTGCACTCGGCGCTGTTCCTCGTGCTCACCTTCTGCTCGGCCGCGGCGATCTGGATGCTGCTGAAGGCCGAGTTCCTCGCGATCACGCTGGTGCTCGTCTACGTGGGCGCCGTCATGGTGCTGTTCCTGTTCGTGGTCATGATGCTCGACGTCAACCTCGACAGCGCGCGCCGCGGCTTCTGGATGAACCTGCCGGTGGCGCTGTTCGTGGGCGTGGTCGTGGTGCTCGAGCTGGCGGCGGTGCTGATCCACTCCTTCGGCAACGTGAAGGCGTCCGATGCGCCGAAGCTGCCGGCCGACTACAGCAACACGAAGGCGCTGGGCAGCCTGCTGTACACCGAGTACGTGTGGGCCTTCGAGATCGCGGCGGTGATCCTGCTGGTGGCGATCGTGTCGGCGATCGCGCTGACCCTGCGCCGCCGGAAGGACGTTCGCTACAACGACCCGTCGGCGGCGGTGCGCACCCGCAGCCAGGACCGCCTGCGCATGATCAAGATGCCTGCCCAGCCCCGTGAAGGGAGCCAGGAATGACCCTCTCGCTCGCCCACTTCCTGATCCTCGGCGCGATCCTGTTCGCGATCAGCGTGATCGGGATCTTCATGAACCGCCGCAACGTGATCATCGTGCTGATGGCGATCGAGCTGATGCTGCTCGCGGTCAACCTGAACTTCATCGCCTTCTCGCATTTCCTCGGCGACGCGGCGGGGCAGATCTTCGTGTTCTTCATCCTGACGGTGGCCGCCGCCGAGTCCGCGATCGGCCTGGCGATCCTGGTCCTGCTGTTCCGCAACTTCGATACGGTCGATGCCGAGGCGCTCGACAGCCTGAAGGGCTGACGAAATGAAAACCGCATACCTTCTCGCAGCCTTCGCCCCGCTGGTCGGCGCAATCGTGGCCGGCCTGTTCGGCCGGCAGGTCGGCCGCGCCGGCGCCCACACGGTGACCATCGCCGGCGTGGCGGTGTCCTTCCTGGCCTCGCTCTGGACGCTGTTCGACGTGTTGCAGGGCAACACCTTCAACGGCACCGTCTACCAGTGGGCGTCGGTCGGGGGCGTGAACCTCGAGGTCGGTTTCCTGGTCGACACCCTTACGGCCACGATGATGTGCGTGGTCACCTCGGTGTCGCTGATGGTGCACGTGTACACGATCGGCTACATGGCCGAGGACCCGGGCTACCAGCGCTTCTTCTCGTACATCTCGCTGTTCACCTTCTCGATGATGATGCTGGTGATGGCGAACAACTTCCTGCAGCTGTTCTTCGGCTGGGAAGCGGTGGGCCTGGTCTCTTACCTGCTGATCGGTTTCTGGTTCAAGCGGCCCACGGCGATCTACGCGAACATGAAGGCCTTCCTGGTCAACCGGGTCGGCGACTTCGGCTTCGTGCTGGGCATCGGCCTGGTGCTCGCGCACTTCGGCTCGCTCGACTACGCGCAGACCTTCGCCGCCGCGCCCGGCCTGGCCGACCGCACGATCGAGCTGATCCCCGGCACGCAGTGGTCGCTGCTCACCGTGGCCTGCATCTGCCTGTTCATCGGCGCGATGGGCAAGTCGGCGCAGTTCCCGCTGCACGTGTGGCTGCCCGACTCGATGGAAGGCCCGACGCCGATCTCGGCGCTGATCCACGCGGCGACCATGGTCACGGCCGGCATCTTCATGGTGGCGCGCATGTCGCCGCTCTTCGAGCTGTCCGACACCGCGCTGGGCGTGGTCATCACGATCGGCGCGATCACCGCGCTGTTCATGGGCTTCCTGGGCATCATCCAGAACGACATCAAGCGGGTGGTCGCCTATTCCACGCTGTCGCAGCTCGGCTACATGACGGTCGCGCTCGGCGCCTCGGCCTACAGCGTCGCGATCTTCCACCTGATGACGCACGCCTTCTTCAAGGCGCTGCTGTTCCTGGCGGCAGGCTCGGTCATCATCGGCATGCACCACGACCAGGACATCCGCAACATGGGCGGGCTGCGCAAGTACATGCCGATCACGTGGATCACCTCGCTGATCGGCTCGCTGGCGCTGATCGGCACGCCGTTCTTCGCGGGCTTCTACTCGAAGGACCTGATCATCGAGGCGGCGAAGTTCGCCGACGTGCCGGGCGCGGGCTTCGCCTACTTCGCGGTGCTGGCCGGCGTGTTCGTCACCGCCTTCTACTCGTTCCGGATGTACTTCCTGGTCTTCCACGGCGAGGAGCGCTGGAACAAGCCGGCCCACGGTCACGCCGAAGCGCACGCGGCGCACGGCCACGGCGCCCATGGCGGCGACGCGCACGGCGACGACGAGCACGGCCACGACGAGCATCACCACGGGCTCGCGCCGGGCCAGAAGCCGCACGAGTCGCCGTGGGTGGTCACGCTGCCGCTGGTGCTGCTCGCGATCCCGTCGGTGGTCATCGGCGCCTTCGCGGTCGGGCCGATGCTGTTCGGCGGCTACTTCGACGGCGTCATCGCGGTCGACGCGGCGAAGCACCCGGCCATGGCGACGCTGGCCGAGCACTTCCACGGCTGGTTCGCGCTCGGCACGCATTCGGTCGCCACCCCCGCGTTCTGGCTGGCGCTGGCGGGCGTGGTCGTGGCCTGGTACTTCTACATGGTCAACCCGAAGCTGCCCGAGGCGATCAAGGCCTCGGCCGGCGGCCTTTACCGGCTGCTCGACAACAAGTACTACATGGACCGGATCAACGAGGTCGTCTTCGCCGCCGGCGCCCGCGCGCTGGGTCGCGGCCTGTGGAAGGGCGGCGACCAGGCACTGATCGACGGCCTGGCGGTCAACGGCAGCGCGAAGCTGGTCGGCTGGTTCTCCGGCGTGCTGCGCCTGGCCCAGAACGGGCGGCTCAACAGCTACGCGATCACGATGATCGCCGGCGTGGCGCTGCTGCTCCTGTTCGTCGTGCTGCCGCTGCTGCGCGGCTGACCCCGACACAACGAAGAACGAACGCGATGAGTTCCTTTCCGATCCTGAGCGCCGCAATCTGGATTCCGATCCTGTTCGGCGTGGCCCTGCTGGCCGTGGGCAACGACCGCAACGCGCCGGCGGTGCGCGTGGTGGCGCTGGTTGGCGCGCTGCTCGGGCTGCTCGCCACGCTGCCGCTGTTCACCGAGTTCGACCGCGCCTCGTCGGCGATGCAGTTCGTCGAGCTCGCGCCCTGGATCGAGGCCTTCGCGGTCGACTACCACCTGGGCGTCGACGGCCTGTCGGTGTGGTTCGTGATCCTCACCGCGTTCATCACGGTGATCGTGGTCATCGCCGGCTGGGAGGTGATCACCGAGCGGGTCGCGCAGTACATGGCGGCCTTCCTGATCCTGTCCGGCCTGATGATCGGCGTGTTCAGCGCGCTCGACGGGCTGTTGTTCTACGTGTTCTTCGAGGCCACGCTGATTCCGATGTACATCATCATCGGCGTCTGGGGCGGGCCCAACCGGGTCTACGCGGCCTTCAAGTTCTTCCTGTACACGCTGCTGGGCTCGCTGCTCACGCTGGTGGCCATCATCTGGCTGTACCTGGAGTCCGGCTCGTTCGCGATCCTCGACTGGCACAAGCTGCCGTTGCCGCTCGAGGTGCAGGTGCCGATCTTCCTGGCCTTCCTGGTGGCCTTCGCGGTCAAGGTGCCGATGTGGCCGGTGCACACCTGGCTGCCCGATGCGCACGTGGAGGCGCCCACCGGCGGCTCTGTCGTGCTGGCGGCCATCATGCTGAAGCTCGGCGCCTACGGCTTCCTGCGGTTCTCGCTGCCGATCGCGCCCGACGCGAGCCACGAACTCGCCTGGCTGATGATCGCGCTGTCGCTGATCGCGGTCGTCTACATCGGCCTGGTGGCGCTGGTGCAGGCCGACATGAAGAAGCTGGTCGCCTACTCGTCGATCGCGCACATGGGCTTCGTCACGCTCGGCTTCTTCATCTTCAACCACATGGGCGTGCAGGGCGCAATCGTGCAGATGATCTCGCACGGCTTCGTGTCGGGCGCGATGTTCCTGTGCATCGGCGTCATGTACGACCGGTTGCACTCGCGCAACATCGCCGATTACGGCGGCGTGGTGAACACGATGCCGAAGTTCGCCGCGCTGTTCATGCTGTTCTCGATGGCCAACGCCGGCCTGCCCGCCACCTCGGGCTTCATCGGCGAGTTCTTCGTGATCCTCGGCGCGGTCCAGTTCGACTTCTGGATCGGCCTGGTCGCCGCCACCGCGCTGATCTGGGGCGCGGCCTACTCGCTCTGGATGTACAAGCGGGTGATCTTCGGCGAGATTGCCAACGACAAGGTGCGCGGCCTGCAGGACCTCAACCGGCGCGAGTTCTGGATGCTGATGGCGATGGCCCTGCTGGTGCTGGGCATGGGCGTGTTCCCGAAGCCGGTCACCGACATGACCGAAGCCTCGATCGGCGCGCTGCTCGAGCACGTGTCGGTCTCCAAGATCAAGTGAGCGGTGCGACCGGAACGCCTCGCGGAACAACGAGATGAACGCTGAATCCCTGAACATCCTTGCTGCGGTCCCCGAGATCCTCCTGCTCGTGGCGGCCTGCTGCGTGCTGCTTGTCGAGGCGATCGTGAAGTCGCCCAGGCGCCCGTCCTCGCTCGCGCTCGCGCTGGCGGCGATGGCCTTCCCCGCCGCCGCGCTGATCGGCCAGATGGGCGCCGAGGGCACGCACTACGCGTTCAACGGCCTGTACGTGGCCGACCCCCTCTCCAACCTGCTCAAGCTGTGCGCGATCGTCGCGGTGGCGGCCACGCTGGTCTACGCGGGCCGCTACACGGCCGATCGGGACATCCCGCGCAGCGAGTTCCACGCGCTGGCGCTGTTCTCGCTGCTGGGCCAGATGGTGATGATCTCGGCCGCCAACCTGCTGGTGATCTACCTCGGGCTGGAGCTGATGTCGCTGTCGCTTTACGCGCTGGCCGCGATGCGCCGCGACGACAACGCGTCGACCGAGGCGGCGATGAAGTACTTCGTGCTGGGGGCGCTCGCGTCGGGCTTCCTGCTGTACGGCATGTCGATGATCTACGGCGGCGCCGGCAGCCTGGACCTCTTCGAGATCGCGCGCCGCTTCGAGGCCGGGCTGGCCAACCCGACGGTCTTCTCGTTCGGCGTGGTCTTCCTGGTGGCGGGCCTGGCCTTCAAGCTCGGCGCGGTGCCTTTCCACATGTGGCTGCCCGACGTGTACCAGGGCACGCCCACGTCCACCACGCTGCTGATCGCCGGCGCGCCCAAGCTGGCCGCCTTCGCGATCGCGTTCCGGATGCTGGTCGAGGGGCTGCCCGGCGTGGCAGCCGACTGGCAGGCGATGATCCTGGTGCTGGCGGTCGCCTCGCTGGCGGTCGGCAACGTCGTGGCGATCGCGCAGACCAACCTGAAGCGCATGCTCGCGTGGTCCACGATCGCGCAGGTCGGCTTCGTGCTGCTCGGCTTCCTGTCGGGCATCGTGGGCGGCGACGCCGGCGGCGTGCCGGCCGCCTGGGGCGCGTCGCTGTTCTACGTGATCACCTACGTGCTGACCACGCTGGGCACCTTCGGCCTGGTGCAGCTGCTGTCGCGCCGCGGCTTCGAGTGCGACCGCATCTCCGACCTGCGCGGCCTGAACGCGCGCAGCCCGTGGATGGCGCTGGTCATGCTGCTGCTGATGTTCTCGCTGGCCGGCATCCCGCCGCTGGTCGGCTTCTACGCCAAGCTGGCCGTGCTGACCGCCGCGGTCGAGGCGGGCCTGGTCTGGCTGGCGGTGGTGGCGGTGCTGTTCTCGCTGGTCGGCGCCTTCTACTACCTGCGCATCGTCAAGGTCATGTACTTCGACGAGGCCGGCGAGCAGCCTCCGATCGAGGCTGGCAGCGCCGCGCGCGCCACGCTCGCGGTCAACGGCGCCGCGGTGCTGCTGCTGGGCATCGTGCCGGGCCCTCTGATGGCGGTGTGCCTCGAGGCGATCCGCGCCGCGGTCGCGGGCTGAGCGCTCGCCCGATGCAGCGCGAGCCCGCCCTCGGCGAGACCTGCTCCGGGCGTTTCGCGCGATGAGCGAGCGGCAGGCGCCGCGCGACCTGACCGAGCGCGAGCTCGAGTCCGAGCTCGCGTGGCAGGGCGGCTTCCTGAAGATCCGCCGCGACCGCGTGGCCCTGCCCGACGGGCGCGAGAGCTTCCGCGAGTACGTGGTGCACCCGGGCGCCGCGGTCATGATCCCGCTGCTCGACGACGGCCGCATCCTGGTCGAGCGGCAGTACCGCTATCCGCTTCGCCGCCATTTTGTGGAGATGCCGGCGGGCAAGCTCGATCCGGGCGAGGCGCCGCTTGTCACCGCGAAGCGCGAGCTGCTCGAGGAGACCGGCTACCGGGCGGCCGAGTGGGCGCTGCTCACCGTGCTGCATCCGGCGATCGGCTTCGCCACCGAGGAGATGCACGTCTACCTGTGCCGCGGCCTCGAGCACAGCGGCCAGAAGCTCGACGACGACGAGCACCTGGACGTCGAGGCGGTCACGCTCGACTGGCTGATCGGCGAGCTTCGCGCCGGCCGGCTCACCGACGTCAAGACCCAGATCGCGGTGTTCTGGCTCGACAAGCTGGTGTCGGGGGCCTGGCCCTGGCCGGCGTTCGAGCGGGGCTGAGGCGCGGCCCGCCGCGCCCGGGCCTTGCGGCTGCTGCCCGAGTCGGAATGAATTTCCAGCGCACGGCTTCGGCGGACGATGCCGCCGCCATCCGCGAGGGCATCTGGCGCGAGCTCGGCCTTGCATGCCGGGATCGCGGGCACGATTGGCGCACGCCGGTGCTGGCCAGCGCAGGGCTCGACGGCGCGCCGCAGGCTCGCACCGTGGTGCTTCGGGAAGTCGTCCCTGGCGAGGCGCGGCTGGTCGTCTACAGCGATCGCCGCAGCCCCAAGGTGGCCGAATTGCTGAGCGAGCCCCGGGCAGCGCTGGTATTCTGGAGTCGCCGGTTGGGCTGGCAGTTGCGGGCCGTCGTTGTCGCCTCCGTCGAGGTCGACGGCGAGAATGTTCGGACGGCCTGGAGCCGGATCGCCGCCACCGGTGCGGCAGGCGACTACCTCGCGCCCGCGGCGCCCGGTGCGCCGCTCGTTCAGGCCGCCCGCGCCCCCGCAACCGCGCATCAACTTTGCGTGGTCGCGATGCGCATCGAGCAGATGGACTGGCTGGCGCTCGCGGCCGACGGCAATCACCGCCGGATTCGCTTCAGCGGCGAGCGGGCGGAGTGGCTGGTACCTTGAGGAGGCGACCACGATGAGCACGCAGACCGTCGATCCGGCGAGCTTTCGCAGCTTCGCCGAGTTCTACCCGTTCTACCTGCAGGAGCACAGCAACGCGACCTGCCGGCGCCTGCATTTCCTGGGCTCAACGCTGGCGCTGGTCTGCCTGGTCATGCTGGTCGTCACCGGTCGTCCCCAGTACCTGCTCTATGGCGTGCTGGCCGGCTACGGCTTCGCCTGGCTCGGGCACTTCGGGTTCGAGAAGAACCGGCCCGCGAGCTTCAGGCGCCCGCTCTACAGCTTCATGGGCGACTGGCGGATGTATCGAGACATGTGGACCGGCAGGGTGCCGTTCTAGGGCCCGAACAGGCCCTGGTTGCGCGCCGCGCGCTTCATCAGAACAGGAAGGGCACGAAACGCCTGGTGGCCGCGCGGTAGTCCGCGTAGCCGACGTGCGCCGTCGCCATCCAGCGCTCCTCGAGCGCGGCCTTCGCGTTCAGCGTGGCGGCCAGAGAGATCCACAGCGCCCAGCCGACCGCGCCGCCCGCGGCCAGCGCGCAGCCGGCGCCGAAGAGCAGCAGCGCGCTGTACATCGGGTGTCGGATCCAGCGATACGGACCGGTTCGGACCAGCGTCCCGCCGGCCTTCGGTTCCGGATGGATGTTGAAGTTGCCGGGTCGATTGGACCACACCGCGGACAGGCCCAGCGCGATGCCCGCGAGGGCCAGGGCGATCGCGGTCGGCGACCAGTGGCCGCCGCGCGCGGCAACGGCCAGCAGGGCCGCCAGCAGCGCGAACTGCAGCGCGACCAGCAGGCTGCCGAGAGGGCGATTCAACGCGACTTCGGCGGGGCGCCACCGGGCGCCTGAGCCGCCGCGTCGAGCATGGCGCCGGAGATCTCCGCCTTGCCGCGCTTGCCCAGCTCACCGGCCGCGTTGACCCGGTCGCGCGCTTCCTTGTTCTGGCTGAGCTTGGACTTGCCGACGATGCGGTCGATCTCGACCTCGATGCCGACGATCGCCGCCAGCATCGTGTCGATGAAGTCGGGCGGCGCGTCGCCCATCTTCCAGGGTGTCTGGCCGGTGCCGGCCTCGTGGGCGCGCGTGAGCCGCGCGACCAGGCCGCGCACGAATCGCTCGTCGTCGCGAATCCTGATCCGGCCGTGAACGTGAACGACCTGGTAATTCCAGGTCGGCACCTGCTTGTGGGCCTCGTGCTTGCTCGGGTACCAGTTCGGCGACACGTAGGCCTCGGCGCCCCGGAAGATCACCAGCACCTCGTCGCCGTCGGCGGCCTCGTTCCAGACCGGGTTCGCGCGCGCCACGTGCGCGCGCAGGATTCCGTGCGGGCCGGTGCCGGCGTCGAACTCGAACGGAACGTGATTGGCGTCGAGCCCGTTCGGGCCGTTCGTCACCAGGGCACCGAGCGGATGCTCGACGATGAGGCGGCGCAGCTCGTCGGCGCGCGCCTCGATGAAATGCGGGGGGAGGTACATGGCGACTCTCTCCGAACGGGCGCGCGCAGCGATTGCTGCCGGCTTGCGGCGCGGACTGCCCGGGCGCGCGGCCGCGTGGCGTGGCGGAGACGGTGAGATTCGAACTCACGGAGGGGTTGCCCCCTCGGCAGTTTTCAAGACTGCTGCCTTAAACCGCTCGGCCACGTCTCCGGACGAGCCGAGTATATCGGGGAAGGCCGCCGCCGGTCGGCCACGATCTGCCGTGCGTCCCGCCAGAAATGTTTCAAGGTGCTTCGTCACGTGAGCGCGAACCTGGCGGCACCTACAATCGGACGGCGTTCCCATGACTTCTGGAGACTCCAGATGAAATACCTTCGAATGCTCCTGATGGCCTTCGCGGCTTCCGTGCTCGCCGCCTGCGGCGGCGGCGGGGGCAGCGCCAGCGGCACCGGCACGCTCAGCGTCAAGATGACCGACGCGCCGGCCACCCCCGAGTACAAGGAAGTCTGGGTCACCGTCGAGAAGGTTCGTGTCCACATGGACGAGACCGCCGCCGAGGGCGACGGGGGCTGGGAAGAGATCGTCTTGAACCCGCCCAAGAAGATCGACCTGTTGACGCTGCGAAACGGCGTGCTGGCCGAGCTCGGTGCGATCGAAGTGCCGGCCGGCCAGTACCACCAGTTCCGGCTGGTGCTCGGCTCGGGCCCGAACGACAACGAACTGGTGCTCGCCGACGGCTCGACCGAGCCGCTTCCGCTCAAGACGCCCAGCGCCCAGCAGAGCGGCCTGAAGCTGAACGCGAAGCCCTTTACCGTCGAGGACGGCCAGCTCGTCGAGATCGTGCTCGACTTCGACGCGGCGCGCTCGATCGTCAAGGCCGGCAACAGCGGCAAGTACAACCTCAAGCCGGTCATCACGGTGATCCCGGTGCTCGATGCCGGTGCGGTGTCGGGTTCGTTCGCGGATGCGACGGTGGGTGCGAACGCGAGCGTTTCGTTGCAGGTCTACGACCCGTCCACCGACACCGTGACCGTCTTGCGCGCGACGACGCCGAACGCCGATGGCAGCTGGAAGCTCGCGCCGGTCGCCGAGGGCGGCAACTACAACCTGGTCGTCACCAAGGCGGGCTACCGGCCGCTGGTGCAGACCGGCGTGACCGTCGTGGCCGGCGAGATCCTCGCGATCGATCCGCTCGTGCTGACGCCGGTGGAGGAGGTCACGTCCGGCGATCCGCCGGTGACGAGCTATCCGACGATGCGCACCGTTTCGGGCAACGTCGCTCCGGCCGGTTCGGCCCTGGTCCGGGTGCTGCAGAAGGTCGTCGATCCGGCCGACACCGCCAATGACATCGTCGTCGAACTGGCCTTCCAGAACGCCGACGCGGTGACGGGCGAGTTCTCCTTCGCCCTGACGGTCGAGCCGGCGGATGTCGACGGGGGCGCGGGCGCCAACGGTGGCCTGTTCACGCTGGTCGCCGTCGGCGACAACGGGCCCGGCACGCCGGTCGACGTCGACCTCAATGCTGGCGACCGGACCGACCTGTCGCTCCCGATGGCTCCCTGAGCCCTGCAGCCTCCCGCCGGCCCTGCCGGCGGGGCGGCCCCGGCGCGCTCGCCGCCGGCGTGCCGTAACATCCATCCTGAGACGAGTCCGGGACCGGCCGCGCGCCGGTCCCTTCATTTTCAGGGAGGAGTTCGAATGAAAGCCGTGCTGTGCAAGGACTGGGGCCTGCCCGAGACGCTGGTCGTCGAGGATGTGCCTTCGCCGGTTGCCGGGCCGGGCGAGGTGCTGATCGAGGTCCACGCGGCCGGCGTGAACTTTCCCGACACGCTGATCATCCAGAAGAAGTACCAGTACCAGCCCGAGCTGCCGTTCTCGCCGGGCGGCGAGGTCGCCGGCGTGGTCAAGGCGGTCGGCGAGGGCGTGAAGGCCTTCGCGCCCGGCGACCGGGTGCTGGCCAGCAGCACCTGGGGAGGCTACGCGCAGGAGATCGCGGTGAAGGCCGAGCGCACGATGCCGATTCCCGACGGCATGGACTTCGTGACCGCCTCGGCCTACGTGCTGGCCTACGGCACCAGCCTGCACGCGCTGAAGGACCGGGCGAAGCTCGCCGCCGGCGAGACGCTGCTGGTGCTCGGCGCGGCCGGCGGCGTGGGCATCTCGGCGATCGAGATCGGCAAGGCGATGGGCGCGCGGGTGATCGCCTGCGCGTCGAGCGACGACAAGCTCGCGCTGTGCCGCGAGCGCGGCGCCGACGAGACGATCAACTACGCGACCGAGGACCTGCGCGAGCGGATCAAGCTGCTGACCAACGGCAAGGGGCCGGACGTGATCTACGACCCGGTCGGTGGCCCCTACACCGAGCCCGCGTTCCGCTCGATCGGCTGGGAAGGGCGGCACCTGGTGGTGGGCTTCGCGGCCGGCGAGATCCCGAAACTGCCGCTCAACCTCGCGCTGCTCAAGAGCGCGTCGGTGGTCGGCGTGTTCTGGGGCGCTTTCCTGCAGCGCGACCAGGCGGTCACCCGCCAGCACCTGCGCGACCTGTTCGAGCTCTACACTTCGGGCAAGGTCAAGCCGCCGGTCACGAAGACCTACAAGCTGGAAGAGGCCGCCCAGGCGCTGCGCGACGTGATGGAGCGCCGTGTGAAGGGCAAGGTCGCGATCCTGCCCAGGGGTTAGTCGCCGAAGTAGCGCAGCGGCTTCAGGTCCGGGAACTCCGCGGCCCGCCGCTCGCCGCGCGCCTGGATCGCCTCGACCACCGCGCCGGTGTCCCACATGCCGGCCTGCAGCCAGCCCATCTGGCGCAGGCCGTCGGCCACCGCGTGGTCGCGCGCGTAGTCGATCGCCTGCTTGGTCGCCCACACGGCCACCGGCGGGCGGGCGGCGATCTCCGTCGCGGTCTGCATCGCGGCCTCGAGCATCGCCTCCTGGGTGTCGAACACCTCGTTGACCAGCCCGACCGCCAGCGCGCGGTAGGCCGGCATCCGGCGGCCGGTGTACGCGTATTCGCGCACCACGCCCTCCGGGATCAGCTTGGGCAGGCGCTGCAGCGTGCCCAGGTCGGCGGCCATGCCGATGTTGATCTCCTGGATGCAGAAGAACGCGTCGGCCGTGCAGTAGCGGATGTCGCAGGCGGCGACCATGTCCACGCCGCCGCCCACGCAGCCGCCCTGGATCGCCGCGATCACCGGCATGCGCAGCCCCGCGATCCGGTCGAAGGCGCGCTGCATGTCGGTCAGCACCTCGGCGATGTTGGCGCGCGACTGGGCGCTCGAGTCGTCGAGCGCGATCGACGAGTCGAAGCTGTCGAGGGCCATGCCCGCGGTGAAGTGCTTGCCGGTGGAGTCGATGACCAGCGCGCGGGCCGGCGCGTCGCGCTGCAGCTTGTCGAGCGCGTCCTCCAGCTCGCGCCAGAAGGCCGGGCTCATCGTGTTCATCTGCTCGGGGCGGCACAGCGTGAGCCGCGCCACGCGGTCCTCGATCGAGAGCTCCATCGTTCGTTCGGTCATCGTCGTCGGCCTCGGGTCGCAGGGTTTGAAAGGGGAAGCTGGCGGCACGAAGGCGCGCGGCGCCGCAGCGTCGATCTTAGCGCCCCGAGCCATGCGGGATAATGAAGCGGCCGGTAAGGCGGCCCTGCCGCCGGCGACCGGACTCTGGACACGATGAACGACCTTCTCTTCTCCCTCAGGCTGACCTGGCGCGACTGGCGCGCCGGCGAGTTGCGGCTGCTGGTCGCGGCGCTGGTCGTGGCGATCGGCGCGATCGCGAGCGTCGGGCTGTTCGTCGACCGGATGCGCGAGGCGCTCACGCTCGAGGCGCGCCAGTTGCTGGGCGCTGACCTGGTGGTGGCCGCCGATCGCGAGTTGCCGGAGGCCTGGCTCGCGCGCGCTCGCGAGGACGGGCTGCGCACCGCCGCAACGGTCGTCTTTCCCAGCATGGTCATGGGTGGCGGGCTCCCGCAGCTGGCTTCGGTCAAGGCGGTGTCGAGCGGCTACCCTCTGCGCGGGGCGGTCAGGGTCGCCGATGCCCCGGGTGCTCCCGATCGCGAGGCCGGGGCCGCGCCCGTCCGCGGCGAGGTCTGGCTCGACCCGCAGCTGGTCGACGCGCTCGCGCTTAAGGTCGGCGACGCGGTGCGGCTCGGCGAGTCCGAGTTCCGGCTGTCCCGGGTGATCACGCTCGAGCCCGACCGCGGCGCGGGCTTCGTCAATTTCGCGCCGCGCGCGATGATCGCGCTCGACGACCTGCCGGCCACGAAGCTGGTGCAGCCGGCGAGCCGGGTCAGCTGGCGGATGCTGCTGGCCGGCGAGCCGGCGGCCGTGGCGGCCTTCGAGAAGTGGGTCGGCGAGCGGCTCGAGCGCGGCCAGAAGGTCGAATCGCTCGACAACGGCCGGCCCGAGCTCGGCGCAACCCTGGAGCGCGCCGAGCAGTTCCTGTCGCTGGTCGCGTTGCTGTCGGCGCTGATCGCGGCGGTCGCGATCGCGCTGGCCGCTCGCCGCTTCGCCGAGCGCCACCTGGACGGCGCGGCCGTGCTGCGCAGCATCGGCGCCACGCATTCGCGGCTGGTGCGCCTGCTGCTGCTCGAGCTGGGCTGGGTGGCCCTCGCGGGCACGGTGCTGGGCCTGGCCACCGGCTGGGCGGTGCACTACGGCCTGGTCTGGGCGATCCAGCCGCTGATCGGGGTCGCGCTGCCGATGCCTGGCATCGCCCCGATCCTGCAGGCCGGCGGCGCGGCGATCGTGCTGCTGCTCGGATTCGGCGCCTTTCCCTTCCTGCGGCTGGCGGGCGTGCCGCCCTTGCGGGTGCTCCGGCGCGAGGTCGGCGCTGCGCCGGCCTCGGCCTGGGGCAGCGCGGGGCTGGCGCTCGCCGCGTTCGCGCTGCTGCTGTTCTGGTTCTCGGGCGACCGCAAGCTCGCGGCGATCGCGGTCGGCGGCTTCGCCGGCGGTGCGCTGGTCTTCACCGGCGTGTCCTTCGCCGCGGTCCGCCTGCTCGAACCGGTGCGTCATGCCGGCTTCGTGGCCGGCAACCCGTCGATCCGCCTGGCCTTCGCGTCGTGGTCGCGGCGCCGCGCGCTGACCGTGGCGCAGACGTCGGCGCTGGCCGTGGGCCTGATGGCGCTGCTGCTGCTCACGGTCACCCGCAACGACCTGATCGACGGCTGGCGCGCGGCCAGCCCGCCCGATGCGCCGAACCGCTTCGTGATCAACATCCAGCCCGACCAGCGCGAGCCGGTGCTCGCCGAGTTCGCCGGGGCGGGCATCGATCCCGACCTGTACCCGATGATCCGCGGGCGGCTGGTCTCGATCAACGGCCGTCAGGTCGGACCCGACGACTTCGAGGGCGACCGCGCCCGCCGCATGCTCGACCGCGAGTTCAATCTCTCGTATTCGGCCGAGCGGCCGGGCCACAACACCTTGGTCGAGGGAGCCTGGTTCTCCGGCCAGGCCGAGGTCTCGGTGGAGCAGGGCATCATGGGCACGCTGGGGCTGGCCATGGGCGACGAACTCGGCTTCGACATCGCCGGTGAGATCGTCAAGGCGAAGGTGACCAGCGTGCGCCGCGTGGCCTGGGACTCGATGAAGGTCAACTTCTTCATGATCCTGTCGCCCGAGGCGCTGGCCGACAAGCCGCAGACCCTGATCACCGCCTACCACCAGCCGCGCGTGGAAGGCCAGGCGGTCGACCGGAAGCTGGTCGCGCGCTTTCCGAACCTGACCGTGTTCGACACCGGCAACATCGTTCGACAGGTGCAGGCGATGATCGACCAGGTGGTGCAGGCGGTGCAGGTGCTGTTCCTGCTGACGCTGGCCGCCGGCATCGTCGTGCTGTGGGGCGCGCTGGCCAGTTCGCGCGACGAGCGGGTCCGCGAGGCTGCGCTGATGCGCGCGCTCGGCGCCTCGCGCCGGCAGCTCGCGGGCGCCCAGCTGATCGAGCTGGCGATGGGCGGCGCGCTGGCCGGGCTGCTCGCGGCCGGCGGCGCGATCGCGATCGGCTGGATCCTGGCCGAGCAGGTGTTCCGCTTTCCGTTCGAGCCGCAGTGGCTTGTGCTGCCGGCCGGTGCGGCGGCTGGCATGCTGCTAGCGCTGGTGGCCGGCTGGCTGAGCCTCAGGCCGGTGCTGTCGGTGCCACCGCTGGCCACGCTTCGCGAGGCCTGAAGCGGGCCGATCACGAGGCACGGACCGACCCGATCAGAATCGGAGACGAGCATGAGCGACAGCGTGTTCGAGACGCTGGGCGGCGAGACCGGCGTGCGCGCGCTGGTCGACCGCTTCTACGACCTGATGGACATGGACGAGCGTTTCGCCGGCATCCGCGCGATGCATCCGGTGAACCTGGACAGTTCCCGCGACAAGCTCTTCTGGTTCCTGTGCGGCTGGCTGGGCGGACCCGACCACTACCAGAGCCGCTTCGGGCACCCGCGGCTGCGGGCGCGCCACCTGCCGTTCCCGATCGGGGTGTCCGAGCGCGACCAGTGGCTGCTCTGCATGGCCGAGGCGATGCGCGACCAGGGCATCGAGGGGGAACTGTTCGATCGCCTGCTCGAGGCCTTCCACGGCACTGCCGACTGGATGCGCAACCGGCCGGGCTGACCGGTCGGGCGCCTCGGTCGCCGAGCCGGGGCCCCAACGGGGCCCCTCGGCAGTCCGTAGCTCAGTCGGCCAGGAACATGTGCTGGACCGTGTCGGGGGGCAGCCGGCAGACGCGCGCGGCCGCGTCGAATTCGCCGCCGCGCTGCCGGCAGACGACCCAGGGTTCGCTCGGGCCGGCCAGCACCGGCTCGGGCTGGCCCGCCAGCACCGTGTGCGGCGCGGGCCCCGGGCGCGCGCCGCCGGTGGCAACGATGCCCGGCGCGGCGGCAGGCCGCGACCATGCGCTGGCGCGCGAGCCGGCCGGGCAGGGCGCGTCGGAAAACTGGACCTTGCCGCCCTTCGTTTCGCAGCGGTACACGACTTGCGCGGCAGGCGCGGCGACCTGGCTCTGCGGTGCCGGCGGCTGGGCGGCAGCCGCGATGCCGCCCCACAGCACCGCGGTGCCGCCGAGGGCGGCCAGCGCGGCCGAGCGCAAACGGGCGGGTTCGGGAATCGGTGTCATCGCGCGCCTCCTTGGTCTGGACAGGAGATTCCGGACGGCAGTCAGGGATTCGGCCGGCTGCCGGCCGGCCCCGACCGTCGGACAATTGATGATCGCGCCGGAAGGCCTTCGCGGGCAAGGGCCCGGACCGGGCGGATTTCACGATCGGCGACAATGGCGGGCGGCTTCGCCCGGGATGCGGGGCGCATCGAGGACGGCGGCGCAGGGATGAGCTACATACTCGTGGTGGATGACGACGCGGATCATCGGGAGCTGATCCGGCTGGTGATGGGGCCCGCGTACCGGGGCATGCCGGTGCGACTGGCCGGCTCGGGCGAGGACGCGCTGCGCGTGATCGAGCGCGAAGGCGTGCCGCGCCTCGCGCTGGTCGACGTCGAGATGCCCGGCCTGGACGGCGAGGGCACGGTCAAGCGTATCCGCGAACAGGACGAGGCCCGCGCGCTGCCGATCGTGATGCTGTCCACCTCCGACGATGCCGACGACATCCGGGCCTGCCTGCAGGCGGGCGCGAACTCGTACGTGCGCAAGCCGATGGCGCTGTCCGAATGGGGACGCACGATCGGCGCCGTCGCCGACTACTGGCTGCTGATGGACTCCTCGTCGAAGCTCCGTGCCGATGTCCATTGAGCGGCCGCTGAAGCTGCTCTGCGTCGAGGACAGTCCCGACGACGTCGAGCTGATCCGGCTGGCCATGATCCGCCACGGCATGTCCTTCCGGCTGGAGGCGGTTTCCGAGGAAGCGCCCTTTCGCGCGGCCCTCGAGCGCGACCCCGACCTCGTGCTCTGCGACTATTCCCTGCCGATGTTCTCGCCGCTGCGGGCACTGGAGCTGATCGAGGAGAGCAGGCCGGGCCTGCCGCTGATCGTGGTCACCCGGGCGATCGGCGAGGAGGCCGCGGTGGCGGTGCTGCGCGCCGGCGCGCGCGACTACCACCTGAAGGAGCGGCTCAACCTGCTCGGCCCGGCGATCGAGCGCGTGATGCGCGAGCGCCGGCTCGAGGCGGAGCGGCGCCGCGCGCAAATGGCGGTGGCCGACGCGTATCGACGGCTGTCGCGGGTGTCGGCGCGGATCGTCGACGCGCAGGAGCGCGAGCGCGCGCTGATCGCGCGCGAGCTGCACGACGAGCTCGGCCAGACGATGACCGGCATCGTGCTGCACCTGCACGCGGTGCGTCGCGCGCGCCTGCCCGACGGAGCGGCCGCGTCGGTGGACACGGCGCTCGCACTGGCGCAGGATGCAGTCGAGCAGGTGCGCCGCATGTCCTTCATGTTGCGGCCGCCGCAGCTGGACCTGCTCGGCCTTTCGGCCGCGGTGCGAAGCACCGTCGAACGGCAGCTCGGCGCGGCAGGCGTCCAGGGCGGGGTCGAGGTGTTCGGAGCCGAGCCCCGGGAAGCCGCGCCTTGCTGGATCGCCGCCTTCCGGATCGTCCAGGAGGCGGTCACCAACGCGTTGCGGCATTCGCGTGCGAGCCGGGTCGTCGTGCGCCTGCGATTCGTGGCCGGCGGACGGCTAGTGGTCACGGTGGGTGACGACGGCCAGGGCTTCGACGTCCCCGGTGTGCTGGCCGGCGGCGTGCGCGACGAGAATTTCGGGCTCGCCGGCATGGTCGAGCGGGCCGAGATGGCGGGCGGACACTTGCGGATCCGGGCGAAGAGGGCGCTCGGCACCGTGGTTCGTGCCGTGTTCGAACCCTCGCGAATCTGATGTAAACGAAGCGGTGAGACCAGATGGAAAGAAAGAAGAACCCGGTTCGCGTCGTGCTGGCCGATGACCACTATGTCGTGCGATCGGGCATCCGCGCGCTGCTGGAGTCGATGGACGGGCTCGAGATCGCCGGCGAGGCGTCGAACGGCCGCGAGCTGATCGAGATCGTCGAGCGCACGTCGCCGGAGCTCGTGATCACCGACTTGTCGATGCCCGAGATGGACGGCATGAAGGCGATCGCCGAGCTGCGCGCGCGGCACCCGAAGCTGAAGATCCTGGCGATCTCGATGTACGACACGCCCGATTTCGTGCAGGGGGCCCTGCGCAACGGCGCGAACGG
The DNA here is from genome assembly GCF_023721795.1 of Zeimonas sediminis. NCBI lineage: Bacteria > Pseudomonadati > Pseudomonadota > Betaproteobacteria > Burkholderiales > Burkholderiaceae > Zeimonas > Zeimonas sediminis. Next base: position 128,418 of record NZ_JAMQYE010000002.1, on the reverse strand, counting down.
CTACGTGATGAAGGACGCCACCCCGACAGAGCTCGGTTTCGCGGTGCAGAGCGTGCTGGCGGGCGAGAGCTACCTGAGCCCGAAAGTCTCGGGGCAGCTGGTCGAGAGCCTGCGCGGCGACCGCGGCACCGACATCCCGCTCACCGACCGGCAGCGACAAGTGCTGGTGATGATCGCCCGCGGCTATTCCACCAAGGAGATCGCCTTCGAACTGGGCCTGAGTCCCAAGACGGTCGAGGTGCACCGGGCACGGCTGATGGAGCGGCTCGGGATCTCCGATGTGGCGGGCCTCACGCTCTACGCGGTGCGCAAGCGGCTGGTCGACCCCGAGAACCCGCAGTGACGCGGCACCGCCGGAATTCTGCCGGCTGAGAAATTCGATTCACATCGTGAAAATTCCATGTCGCGGCGCGCAAGCCGTTTTTTTCATCGTGGCAAAGATTTTTCCGCGATATGGAAATTCGTTGTTAGGTGCATGATTCGAAAAGATAAATTTGTTGCTCGTTTTGCGGTCTCGATCGTGTTGCGCCGCACATCGGCTCGGTAATCTCTTGTCCAACGCGCCGCGATTTGCCTGAAGGCAAGGCGCAGAAGGTTTCCCCGAAACTTCAAGGACAGGAGAGAACGACCATGTCGTCCCGAGAGCTGGAAGCGCAGAAACTGCAAAAGGAATGGTCCGAGAACCCGCGCTGGCGCGGCATCAAGCGCGGCTACACCGCCGAAGACGTGATCCGCCTGCGCGGCTCGCTGCAGGTCGAGCACACGCTGGCCCGCCGCGGCTCCGAGAAGCTCTGGAAGCTGCTCAATGACGAGCCCTTCGTCAACACGCTGGGCGCGCTGACCGGCAACCAGGCGATGCAGCAGGTCAAGGCCGGCCTGAAGGGCATCTACCTGTCGGGCTGGCAGGTGGCGGGCGACGCCAACCTGGCCGGCGAGATGTACCCGGACCAGTCGCTGTACCCGGCCAACTCGGTGCCGCAGGTGGTCAAGCGCATCAACAACACGCTGACCCGCGCCGACCAGATCCAGTGGATGGAAGGCAAGAACCCGGGCGACGCCGGCTACATCGACTACTTCGCGCCGATCGTGGCCGATGCCGAGGCCGGCTTCGGCGGCGTGCTGAACGCCTTCGAACTGATGAAGGCGATGATCGAGGCCGGCGCCGCCGGCGTGCACTTCGAGGACCAGCTCGCGTCGGCCAAGAAGTGCGGCCACATGGGCGGCAAGGTGCTGGTGCCGACCCGCGAGGCGGTCGCCAAGCTGGTGTCGGCCCGCCTGGCCGCCGACGTGATGGGCGTGCCCACGCTGCTGCTGGCCCGTACCGACGCCGAGGCCGCCGATCTGGTCACTTCCGATGTCGACGAGACCGATCGCCCGTTCCTGACCGGCGAGCGCACCGTGGAGGGCTTCTTCCGCTCGAAGAACGGCTTCGACCAGGCGGTCTCGCGCGGCCTGGCCTACGCGCCCTACGCCGACCTGATCTGGTGCGAGACCGGCACGCCCGACCTCGAATTCGCGCGCAAGTTCGCCGAGGCGATCCACAAGCAGTTCCCGGGCAAGATGCTCGCCTACAACTGCTCGCCCTCGTTCAACTGGAAGAAGAACATCGACGAGGCCACGATCGCGAAGTTCCAGCGCGAGCTGGGCGCGATGGGCTACAAGTTCCAGTTCATCACGCTGGCCGGCTTCCACGCGCTGAACTACTCGATGTTCAACCTGGCCTACGGCTACGCGCGCAACCAGATGAGCGCCTTCGTGGAGCTGCAGGAGGCCGAGTTCGCCGCTGCGGACAAGGGCTTCACCGCGGTCAAGCACCAGCGCGAGGTCGGCACCGGCTACTTCGACGCGGTGACCACCACCGTGGAGCGCGAGGCCTCGACCGCCGCGCTGAAGGGCTCGACCGAGGACGAGCAGTTCTTCGAGGACAAGGCGGTCGCCAAGAAGGCTGCCTGATCGAGGCTGCCTGATCGGCGGGGGACCGCTGCAGCCCGGCTCGGCGCAAAGCCGTCCGGCTCGGCGCGATCCCCGACAGTTTGCGGGTGATCCGCGGCGTTCGCGCCGCGGACCGTTTCCAAGGGTGTTTCTCCTGGGAACGACTTTTGGGCCGGCGCTTGCCGGCCCCTTTTTTTGGTCAATAGAACGCGCGGCCTACCCCCCAGCGGCCTAGCCGCTCCGTGCAATGGCGCGAGATCGCGCCCGATCCCAGCATTGCTCCTGTGCCCGCGCCATCCGGGGCGGCACCGCAACCCACACAGGAGCCCGCCATGCATCAAATCCCGAACCACGGCCGGTCCCGCCGCCAGCGCGGCCAGGGCATGACCGAATACATCGTCGTCGTCGCGCTGATCGCGGTCGCGGCGATCGGCATCTACACGCTGTTCGGCCAGACGCTGCGCAACCAGACCGCCGGCCTCGCGCTCGAGATGTCCGGGCAGGACGCGAACGCCGCGATCGCCGGCGCGCAGGCGAACGCCAACACCGCGGCCAACAACGCGAACCAGCGCAAGGGGCTGGACAACTACAACCTCGGCAATCGCTGAGCCCGGGCGAGCATCACTGCCATGAACGCCCGAGCCATGTCCTTCGCCTGCGTCGCACGCTTGCCGGAACGGCAGAGCGGCCAGGCACTGGTCCTCGGACTGGTGCTGCTCTTCGCCGCGGTGCTCGGGCTGTTCTTCCTGTTCTCCACCGGGCAGGCGCTCGGCACGCGCCAGCGGCTCGACAACGCGGCCGACGCAGCCGCCTGGAGCGCCGCGCTGTGGCGGGCGCGGGTGCTGAACTTCCACGCCTACTCGAACCGCGCGATCGTCGCCCAGGAGGTCGCTGTGGCCCAGGCGGTCACCATGACCTCCTGGGCCAAGTACTTCGAGCGCTTCACCGCCAACGCCAGCGTGTTGGCCGCGGCCTATCCGCCGGTGGCCACGGTGATCTCCGCGGCGGCGTCGATTGCGGCCAACGCGCGCGAAATGACCGAGCGTGCGGCTTCCGACGAAATCGGCTGGCGCGCCGATCCGCTGACCGGCTACAAGCAGCTGCTGCTGCGCAGCCAGGCGCTGCTGCACCGCTCGGCCGATACCTTCGGCATGGGCGCGGTCGCCAACGAGATCGCTCGCGCCAACGATCCGCGCTTCTTCGCGTTCGCGATGACCGATGCCGGCGGCTACGAGCGCTTCACCCGCCGCTGGGACACCGACGCCGATCGCGAGCGCCTGCAGAAAGTGGTGCTCGACGCGCTCGATCCGTTCACTTCGGGCCCGCGCGGGCTCGACCTGCGGCTGCTGCTGATGCCGTCCAGCTGCGCAGGCACCACGCTGGACTTCGACAAGTGGTTCCACTGGTACCGCAAGCGCGGCGGCACGGTGATGAGCAGCCTGGATCGCTGGGAGTCAGCGGACACCGGCTCGATCCACGACTGGCGCCGCCGCGGCTTCATCTTCGGCAGCTGCCGCGACCGCGAGAGCATCCAGCTCGGCTGGGGGGCGGCCGAGGCCACCAATGACGACCCGGTCCAGTGGCTGCTCGCCTATCCCGGCGACGCCGACGACAACGGCGGCGCCGCGTTGCTGGCCGCCTTCGGCATCTCGGGCCGCGGCTATCGTGGCTTTCACGATTACGACGGCATCGCACGGGTGCGCGACCTGAACTACTCGGCGCTCGACAACCCGCGATTCCCGGTCACGCGGGTTGCGGTGCTGGCCCGCGTCGAAGGCAACACGGTGCGCACCGCCAATGCGCTGAACCTCGGCACCGGCCGGCTGCGGCTGTTCGAGCGCTACGCGGGCGGCCGGATCTGGTCGCTGTCCGCGGCCGAGACCTATTTCCGCAGGCCGCCCGGCGCGCCCGAGCGCATCGAGTACGCGAGCCTGTACAGCCCGTACTGGCAGGTCCGGCTGGTGGAACCTTCTGGCGCGGAACGCGCGGCGGCGGCGGCCTATGTGCGCTGAACCACTTCGCGCTCGACCGTTCGCCGGCGGCGACCGGCGCGCCCGGGGCCAGGCCCTGGTCGAGACCCTGGTGGTCGCGATCGCGCTGGTGCCGATCGCGGTGCTGGTCGTGCTGCTCGGCAAGTACCAGACGATCCAGTCGGCCGGCGTGGCGGCGTCGCGCGCCTTCGCGTTCGAGTGCGCCGCGCGTCCCGCCGACTGCGCCGACCCGGCCCGTTCCGGCTGGATCGTCGAGGCCTTGCGGGTGCGGCACTTCGCGCGGCCCGACCGGGCGATCCTCAGCGGCGAGCGGGTAACCGCCCTTGCGGGTGCATCGGGCGGGGCGTCGTCCACGGGTTCCGCGCCTGGCGCCACCGGTCCGCAGGGCCTGGACCGCCATCCGCTCTGGCAGGACCGAGCCGGCCGGCCGCTGCTCGAGAACCTGGCGCAAGTCGGCGCCGCCGCTTCGCCGCAGCGCTTCGATGCCGGCCTGGGCACCGCGCTGGGCCGCGCCGCGTCGGTCGACTTCCGGGGCCTCACCGGGCCGATCGGCGGGAGCGGCGGGGGCGCCGACAACGGCGGCGGCTCCTTGCCCTTCGATCCCGGCGTGCCGGGCGCCGGCGCGGCGGAAATCCTCGACCGACTTGCCGGGCCCGCGCGTTTCGGGCTCGCGATCGAAGGCGGCCTGTACGACGCCAGGGTGCAGGTTGCGGTCGCGCCGTCGCATGCCGGCAACATCGGCTTCGCAAGGCTCGATCCGCTGGCAGTCACGATGCGCGCGCGCACCGCGATCCTGTCCGATGCCTGGGCCGCGTCGGGCCCCTCCGGCGGGCCTGCCAGCGTCGCGATCCGCACCGACGCCGGCTCGCGGCTCGACACGTTGCGCGAGAGCCGGCTGCGCATCGGCTACCAGCTCACACGCTGGTCGATCGACCTGATGGGCGCGATCGGGCTCGAGCCCCAGGCGGGCGAGTTCCGCTATCACCAGGCGGATCCCGACGCGATTCCCGCCGACAGGCTGGGCCAGCCATGACCCGCGCCACCACCGCGATGATCGCGCTGCTCGGCGGCTTCGCCGCCCTGGTCGGCATGGCGCCGCAAGGCGAAGCCGCCGGCGTCGACCCGCTCGATCGCCTGCCGCTGCAGTTCGTGTCGGCCCCGATTCCGCTCACGATCGCCGGTCACGCCGCGGTGCTGCGGGTGGTGCGGGCCGACGTCGAGCCCGAGGTCGCGCTGAGCGCGGTTGCGCAGGCGTGGAAGGACCCCCGGGCCATGCTCAGGCGCGACGAGGAGGGTCCCTGGCGCAATCTGTCCCGCGTCGATCGAAACGGCATCCGCGCGCTGCAGTTGCGAGCCACCGAAAAGGGTGGCAGCGAGGGCTACCTGGTCGGCTGGCAGCTCGGCGCGGAGCCGCGTACCGAGTCTCTCGCCCATCGCCTGCTGCCGCCCGCGGCCACGACGCTCTCCGATGTCGCCAGCGGCGGCGATTCGCCCGGCCGCACGGTCGTCGCCTGGACGCCGTTGCCGCTCGATGCCGCCGATCGCTCGGTCACAGCGCGGGCCGCATCGCTCGGACTCAGGCCCCGCACCGAAGGCCGGCGCGCCGACCCCGATCCGGCGGCCGAGCGCAGCCGCCATTTCACCGGCAAGCGCGCCGAGCTGGCCATGACCCTGCATCGCGAGGGCCGCGGCACGGCGCTAGTGATCCACCTGATGGAGGCATCGAAATGAACGCCGCGTCCATGCAGCGCGGGCAATCGCTCGCCGAATACCTGGTCGTGCTCGCGCTGGTGGTCATGGCGCTCACGGCCGGGCCGAACAGCCCGATCGAGCGCCTGTTCGAGGCCTTCGGCGAGCGCTACCAGCGCTTCACGAGCGAAGTATCCCGACCCTGAACCTGGCCCCGACCGGAGACCGCACGATGAACATCGACTCGACTGGCGCGTCGGCGCCGCCTTCACCGCCGGGACCAGGCGTCGCGGGGCTGCTCGCCTGGCCCGCCAGGCTGCTGCGCAACCGAACGCTGGTGCTGCTGCTGGTCGCAGCCGCCTTCGGCGCGCTGGCGGTAGGCGGAGCGCGCGGCTACATCGCCGAGCGCCTGGCCGTCGAGCGCGAGCGCCTGAACCCGCCGCGCGCGATGGTCGAGGTCGTCGTCGCCAAGCGAGACCTTCCGCCGGGCGCGCCGGTCGATGCGGACACGATGGCGGTGCGCAGCATGCCGGCCGAGTACGCACCCGGCGGCTCGGTGCGGCCCGACGCCTTCGGACAGCTCGAGGGCATGCGGCTCGCCCAGCCGATGCGAAGCGGCGAGCCGCTGCTGCCGGTCGCCGTCGAGCCCGCACGCGACGGCAACTTCTCGAACCGGATCCGCCAGGGCATCCGGGCGATGACGATCCAGGTCGACGAGGTCAACTCGGTGTCGGGCATGCTGCAGCCAGGCGACCGGATCGATCTGCTGTTCACCGTGCGCCCGCCGTCGGTGGCCGGAGGCCCGCCCGGCGACGAGCTCACCGCGCCGCTGATGCAGGACCTGCGGGTGCTCGCCACCGGCAGCCAGGTCGCGCCGAGCGGCGATCCGTCGGGCATCGGGCGTCCGTTCACGTCGATCACCGTCGAGGTCGAGCCCGACCAGGCTCAGCGGCTGATCGTCGCGCAGCGCAGCGGCCGGCTCACCGCCACGCTGCGCAATCCCGAGGACCGCGCGCCGGTCGCCGCGCAGGCGCTCGACGTGTCGGCGCTGCTCGGCATCCGCCGCGGGCCGGCGGCGGTTGCGCGCAAGCCCGCCGGGCCCGAGCTGATCGTCGGCGGACAGGGCGGGCCGCTGCGCGCGGCCGGCTCCGGCGATCCGGCCGCAGCCCAGATCGGTGTGCCTCCCGGTGTGCCGGTGGCGCTCGCGCAGCCCGTGCCGGGCCAGGTGCCCGCCGGAGCGCTCCTCACGCCGGCCCGCGCCGTCCAGCCGGCGAGCGAGATCGTCGGCGCCGGCCGTCGGGGAGACATGCGATGAAAGGTCTCCGAGCGGTACGTCCGATGCTCGCGTGCCTGGCGAGCTCCCTTGCGCGATTGGCGAATTCTCTTGTCCACCCGGCGAGTTCCTTCGCGCCCTCGGCACTTTCATTCGCTCGCTTGGCCCTGGTGACGCTGGCGATCGCCGGCCCCATCCAGGGCACGGCCCAACCGGTCACCGAGAACCTCGAGCTCTACGTCGGCGAAGTCCGCGTGCTCGAGGTCGGCGAGTTGCGCCGCATCGCGATCGGCAACGGCAAGGTCCTGCAGGCCAGCGCGCTGGACCGCGGCCAGCTGCTGATCATCCCCGAGGCGCCCGGCCAGAGCGCGCTGTACCTGTGGGGCAAGGACGGCGCCGAGCGACACCTGTCGATCAGCGTCGTGCCCGCCGATGCCAGTCGCCTGCTCGGCGAGGTGCGCGCGATGCTCGGCGACACGCCGGGCGTGGTGCCGAAGATCGTCGGCGACAAGGTCGTCGTCGAAGGCTCGGGCGTGTCCGAGGAGCAGGCCGCGCGTATCGCCGAGGTCGCCGGCCGCTATCCGCAGATCGTGAACCTGGTGAGCCGCGTGGGCCGCGAGCGAATGATCGAGATGGACGTGAGAATGGTCGAGATCCGGCGCGACGCGATGCAGAACCTCGGCGTCAAGTGGAGCGCCAGCGCGCAGGGGCCGAGCTTCGGCCTGATCGGCGACCTGCACCGCAGCGCGGCCTTCCGGACCGGTGGCGCGGCGGCCGAGGCGGGGCTGGACGTGCGCTCGCGCATCGCGCCTTTCGCGACCACGCTGGGCATCGCCACCTCGATCGGCTCGATGATCAACCTGATGGTGCAGAACGGCGACGCGGTCGTGCTGGCCGAGCCCAGGCTCGCCTGCCGCAGCGGCGGCTCCGCGCGTTTCGTGGCCGGCGGCGAGCTGCCGATCCCGCAGACCAGCGGGCTGGGCGCCACGTCGGTGGCATTTCGCGAGTACGGCGTCAAGTTCGACGTGAGTCCGGTGGCCAGCGAGTCCGGTGTCATCGCCGCGAAGATCGCCACCGAGATCTCGGCGGTCGACTTCGAGGTTCTCGTGCAGGACGTGCCCGGCCTGCTCAAGCGCCGCGCCGAAACCGAGGTGAACCTGCGCGAGAACGAAACGCTGGTGATCGCCGGACTGCTTGCCGAAGAGACCTCGCGCTCGATCGACCGGGTGCCGGGCCTGGGCGAACTGCCTATCCTAGGTCCGCTGTTCCGGTCGAGGAACTTCCGCGACCGGCGCAGCGACCTGGTCGTGTTCATCACGCCGCGCTTCGTCGGCGCCGACTCGCCGTCGAACCTCGCCGAGATCGCGCGCAGCGCCGAGCGCCTCGAGCGGGCCCGCGAAACCGTACGGATGGCCGACTGATGCTGACCCTCGTCATCGAATCCGACGGGCAGCCGACCCGCACCCAGCGCATCGAGCGCTTCCCGTGCCGGATCGGCCGGGCACGCGATGCCGACGTGGTCCTGCCGGGCTGGCGGGTGGCGCGGGCGCATGCCGAGCTGCAGCGCATCGACCGCGGCTACCGGCTGGTCGACGCTGGCACGCTGGCGGGAACCTGGGTCAACGGCGAGCGGATCGCCGAGTTCGGCCCGCTCGACGAGCGCGACGAGATCCTGATCGCCGGGCACCGGCTCACCGTGCATCCGGCGCGCGAGCGGTCGCGGGCGGGCGGCGGGAGCCGACCGCCGCAACACGGCGCGGCGGATGCGAGTACTAGCGAGGCCGACGCAGAGCATGGCGGACAGCGCGCCGTGGGCGAATTCGCGCAAGGCCACGAGCACCGGGCGGATGGTGGCCTCGCTGCGGAATCACCGGCCGGCGCCCCCGACGAGGGACTCGAGTGGCGACGCATCCTGCACCGGAGGCTGTTGCAGGCGATCGACCTTCATCGCAAGGACGTCCGCCAGTTGAGCCCCGCCCAGTTGCGCAGCGAGGCGCGCGCGCTGCTGGTCGAACTGGTCGCCGGCGAAGCCGCCCTGCCCGAAGGCATGGACCGGGCGCGCACGATCGAGCAGGTGCTCGACGAGGCGATCGGACTCGGCCCGCTCGAAGCCTTGCTCGCCGACGACACGATCGGCGAGATCATGGTCAATTCGGCGCACGAGATCTTCGTCGAGCGTAACGGACTGATCGAGCGCTGCGCCGCGGTCTTCTCGGGCGACGACGCGGTGCGAGCGGCCATCGAGCGCATCGTCGCGCCGGTCGGCCGTCGCATCGACGAGAGCTCGCCGATGGTCGACGCGCGACTGCCGGACGGTTCGCGGGTCAACGCGGTGATTCCCCCACTGGCCTTGCGCGGGCCGGCGGTCACGATCCGCCGCTTCAACCGCCGGCTCTTTTCGCCCGAGGACCTGGTTGCGATCGGCTCGATGTCGCGGCCGATGCTCGATTTCCTCGAGCTATGCGTGGTCCACCGCCGCAACGTCGTCGTGTCGGGCGGCACCGGCTCGGGCAAGACCACGCTGCTGAACCTGCTGTCCAACCTGATCCCGCGCGGCGAGCGGATCCTCACGATCGAGGACGCCGCCGAGCTGCGGCTCGCGCATCCGCACCTGGTCGCGCTCGAGGCCCGGCCCTCGAACGTGGAGGGGCGCGGCGAGGTCACGATCCGAGACCTGGTCCGCAACGCGCTGCGCATGCGGCCCGACCGGATCGTCGTCGGCGAGTGCCGCGGCGGCGAGGCGCTCGACATGCTGCAGGCGATGAACACCGGGCACGACGGCTCGCTGACCACCGTGCACGCCAACAGCGCGCGCGACGTGCTGTCGCGCCTCGAGACCATGGTGCTGATGGCGGGGGTCGACATGCCGGTGGCGGCGATCCGCGAGCAGGTCGCGTCGGCCGTGGACATCGTCGTGCACCAGGCGCGGTTGCCGGATGGCAGCCGGCGCATCGTCGAGATCGCCGAGCTCACCGGCATGGAGGGCGGCAAGGTTCTGATGCAGCCGCTGTTCCGGCACCGGCGCGGCGCGGGCGAGGGCGGCTGGTTCTGCGGTTGCGGGAACGTGCCGCAGTGCCTGGAGGCGCTGCGCGAGCAGGGCGTTGCCTTCGACCTGTCGGCTTTCGACGAGGCGCGCCATGCCTGAGTACGTGCTGGTATCGGCCTTCGTCGCGGCGGCCGCCGGTTTCGCTGCGATCGGGGCGCTCGTGATCCAGATGGCGCGGCGCCATCGCGAGCGCTTCGAGCGCACTGTCGATCGCTCGCTGCGCGGCGCCTTCCTGTTCGTCGATCCGGCCTCGCTGCATCGCCTGTCCCTGGTGGTTGCGGCCGCGCTCACGATCGCCGCCTGGCTCGTCACGGGGAATCCGGTCGTGGCGCTGCTGGCGGCGCTGGCCGCGGGTGGCCTGCCGCGCTGGGCGATCGCGCGGATCCGGGTCCGTCACGTCGAGGCCTTCCGGCAGCAGATGCCGGACCTGCTGATGCTGGTGGCCGGCGCGCTGCGCGCCGGCAACGGACTCGCGCAGGCGCTCGGCGGGGCGGCGGCCGAGATCGCGCCGCCGGCCCGCCAGGAGCTCGCGCTGATGCTGCGCGAGCAGCGGCTCGGCGCCTCGCTCGCCGACAGCCTGGCAGGCCTGCAGCGCCGCATCCGGGTCGAGGAGACCGCGCTGTTCGCCTCGGCGCTGCGGATCGGCACGGAGGCCGGCGGCAACGTGGCCGACGCGCTCGAGTCGCTGGCCGACGCCACCCGGCGAAAGCTCGCGATCGAGGGAAAGATCCGCGCGCTGACCGCGCAGGGCCGGCTGCAGGCCTGGGTGATGGGCATGCTGCCGGCCGCTCTGGCGGCGCTGCTCGCGCTGTTCGACCCCGAGGCGATGCGCCCGCTGGTGGCCGACTGGCGCGGTTGGCTGGTGTGCGCGGCGGTGCTTGCGATGCAGGTCGCCGGTTTCCTGACGATCCGCCGCCTGGTGGCGATCGAGATCTGAACGAGCAGGGGGAGATGAGCGTGTACGCGATTCCGTCGACCTGGTTCGAGTGGCTGGATGCCGGCCTGGCGATTCCCGGCGCCGAGTTTCGTCTCTGGCTGTCCCTGGCTGCGGCCTTCGTAGCGGCCTCGCTGGCAGGTTCGGCCCTCGTTCGAGTCGCGCCGAGGCGGTCGGCGGGGCCGCGCGGACCAAGGGATCCGCTGCCGCCGCTCTGGCGCCTCGCCTGGCCGATGATCCGACTGCTCGAGGGGCCCGCAGCCGCCACGATCGGCGCCCAGGCCCGGCTGGCGCTTGAGGAGCGCCTGCAGCAGGCCGGCTTTTCGCGAATGCTCTCGCCGGCGCAACACCGCGCGGCCTGCTGGCTAGCCGCGCTGTGGGGCGCCTCGATTGGCCTGGCCGCGAGCATCGGCCCTGCCGGGCCGCTGGGCGGGGCGGTCATAGGGATGCTGCTGCCGATCACGCGGCTGCGCGACCGGGCCGCGGCGCGACAGCGCGCGCTGCTGCGCCAGCTGCCTTTCTACCTCGACCTGGTCACCATGTCGGTCGAGGCCGGCCTGAACCTGGGCGCCTCGCTCGCGCAGGCGGTAGACCGCGGCCCGCCCGGCCCGATGCGCGACGAGCTCGCTCAGCTGCTGCGCGACCTGCGGGCCGGCCGCTCGCGCGACGAAGCGCTTCGCGCGATGGCCGCAAGGGTCCGGCTGTCCGCGGTCTCGAACCTGGTGGCCGCGCTCGCCACCGCGCAGAAGCAGGGCGTGAGCCTCGGCCCGATCCTTCGCGCGCAGGCCGAGCAGCGGCGCACCGAGCGCTTCCTGCGCGCCGAGAAGCTCGCGATGGAAGCCCCGGTGAAGATGCTGATGCCGCTGGTGCTGTTCATCTTTCCCGGCACCTTCGCGGTGCTGCTGTTTCCGGTCGTCAGCCGGCTGATCGCGGAGGGCGTGCTGTGAAGCCGGGCACCGCCCGCTGGCTGCTGATGCGGCCAGACGGCAGCAGCTGTGCGCTGCGCCTGACCCGCGCCACCGGCTTCGTCGAGCGCCTGCGCGGCTTGCTCGGCCGGCCGCTGCCCGAACCGGGGCAGGGGATCTGGCTCGAGCCCTGCAACGCGGTCCACACCCTGGGCATGGCGGGGGCGATCGACCTGCTGTTCCTCGATGCCGCGCGCCGCGTCGTTCGTGTCGTCCCTTCGCTCGACCCATGGCGGGCGGCCGGGTGGCGCGATGCCGTCTCCACGGTCGAACTTCGCGCGGGCGAAGCCGACCGGCTTCGGATCGTCCCCGGATCGCGTCTCGTCGCCTTCAACCCCGACCAGGAGGAGTCCACCATGAACACCCGCACCGAAGTCCGCCGTGCACGCGGCGCGTCCCGCCCGGCGCGCGCCGCCGCGATCGCGGCAGTCGCCGCCGCCTCGCTCGTTTCCAGCAGCGCCAAGGCCGACGCTTCCGACAATGCCAACCTGGGCTACAGCTTCCTCGACGAGCAGCACAGCAAGGACGAGGCCGCCGTCGCCGGCGACGGTCGCCCGGGCAGCGCGGGGGACATGGGGGCCTTGCCTCCGAACCCCGAGGAACTTGCGAAGGTTCGTTCGACGCACGCCGAGCCGGCTACCTCCACCGAGCCGTCCGCATCCACCGGGCAATCCGCATCCACCCGGCAGGCTGCATCCGCCGAGCCGGCGTCATCGAACGAGAGGCCGGATACGTCGGGTGGAGCCACGCCGTCCGCGTCCGCGCATGCGATCCCGGTCCCATCGCCCAGTGCCGAAGTTCGCTCCCTGCCGGCGCCGGATCTCGCGGCAGCCGAAGGGCTCTATCGCGGCAGCCGCTTCGACGAATCGTTGACTGCGTTCCGCGCGATCGTCGATGCCGACCCGGCGCACGCCCATGCCTGGCTGCGGATCGGCAACATCCTGCACCGCAAGCGCGAGTGGTTCGACGCGCTGAGCGCCTATCGCAAGGCGGCGCGGCCGCAGGCCGACGCAGCGATTCGCGAGAAGGCGATCTACAACGTCGCGCTGCTCAATCTCGAACTGGCGCGCCAGGCGATGAAGCGGCTCGAGCGGATCCGCAACGGAGATGGCGGCGCGGACGGTCGAGCGGCCGGGCCCCGTGGCGCCGGCGTCAGCGACGGCGCGCTGCGCCACCTGTCGGACCAGGTCGGCGTTTCCTATCGGGCGCTCGCTGCGGCACGGCGGACGGCAGCTGCCGCCACGACCGGGCCGACTCCGGTGCCCGCGGGCCCCGACGCCGCCGTGGCCCTCGCGCCCGCGCCGCAGCCCGGGCCGCGCACGCCCGCGCCGGCGGCAGACGAGAAGCCCGTCGAGGTCGAGATCCGGCAAGGCGGAGTCGGGCGGTGACGATCGCCCGGCGCCGGCCACCGGAAGGTCGCAGCGGTCGCGCGGGGGGCCGCCCTTCAGCGCGAACGCAGCGCGGCGCCAGCGCGATCGAGTTCGCGATCGCCGCGCCGGTGGTGCTGATGCTGGGCCTGGGCGCGCTGCAGTGGGCGCTGGTCTTCCACGCCCGGCAGTCGATCGAGCACGCGGCGATCGAGGCGGGCAGGGCCGGCAGCGTCGGCAATGCGCTGCCCGATGCGATCGAGACAGGGCTCGCGCGTGGTCTGCTGCCCTACTGGAGCACGCTGCCCGAGATCCGGGCGATTCCAGACCGCCAAGCGGCGACCGCCGCGGCCCGCAACAGGCTGCGGCAGGGCCGGGCTTCGGGCTGGATCGTGGTGCGCCGCCTGTCGCCCACCCGCGAGAGCTTCGCCGACTGGGCCGAGGCAGCGCTCGACGGCTGGGGCCGGCCGTTGCCGGGCCTGCTCGAGATCCCCAACGACAACCTTCAGTTCGCCGAGCAGCGAAGCCCGAATGGCGGCGCGGCCGGCACGCACCTGGGCCTGCCGGTCGGCCGCGCATCGGGCCAGACGCTGGTCGATGCGAACCTGCTGAAGCTGGAGATCGTCTACGGCGTGCCGATGACGGTGCCTCTGGTAGGCCGGATCGCCGCGCTCGCGGGCCGAATGGCCGGAGGCTGCCTGAGCGCCGAGCGAGGCGGCTGCGCGATCTTCACGGCTCCCGATTCGAGCGGTCGGCCGGTGCCGCGCTGGCCGGTCGCGACCATGGCCACGATCCGCATGCAGAGCCCGGCGCGCCAGGCCGCCGATGCGCCGTCGCGCGCGTCGCTGCCGCAGGGCACGAGGTTCGCCGGTTCGATCGGCGCAGGAGCTGGGGCGGGCTCCGGCGCGGGCGGCGGCACGAACGCCGCCGGGGGCACGGAAACGCCTTCCACCGGCGCCGTGTCCGGTCCGGCGGCCTTCCGCCCCCCCGCGGGTTCGCCGGGCGACAGCTACGGTGGAATCGACGCGGCAAGCGACGGCAGCCTGGCGCGCCCCGATTCGGGCTGGTTGTCGCTGGGAGGGGAGAGCTTGTTCAGCGTGCCGGGAGCGTGCGTGGCGCCGTGAGCGGGAACGGCGCATCGAGCTGCAAGCAGAATTCCCTGCCCATGACTCCAACGCTGCTGCGCGAGGGCGGCTTCCGGTTCTGCTTCTTCTCGCGCGAGGAATTGCGCCCGCATGTGCATGTGCAGCACGCAAATGGCGAGGCCAAGTTCTGGCTTGAGCCGATGGTGGAGGTGGCGAATAATGCGGGTTTGTCCGATCGGCAGCTTCGCGCGGCACTGCTGCTCGTGAAAGACCGTTCGGTGGAGTTTCGAGATGCCTGGGATCGCCATTTCGGACCGGGTTGAACTGGTCGGCGTTTTTATCGACGGCCTGCGGCTGCGAGTGGGGGCGGAGACACTGTCTCTTTCCTTCACGGATTTCCCATGGTTGCGCGAGGCGACGATCGCCCAACTGGCGAATGTGCAGCGCCCTTCGACCGACCACCTCTATTGGCCAGAGCTCGACGTCGATCTCTCGGTGGAGTCGATCCGGCACCCCGAGCGTTTTCCGCTGAAGGCGGGAATGCACCGTTAAGCGGGGGGCTGTGCTGCGCACCTGAGCCGGGTCGTGCTGCCGAAAGTCAGCTCGTCCGCAGTGCGGAGAGGCCTCCCCAGGAGCGGCCGAACGTTCGGCCCGCGGCGACGTATTGCGCAATTCGCCACGGAACTCGCCGCGGTTCCCCGCTACCATTCCTCCTTCGCTCCGCTCCGGAGCCCACGCAAAGCCGAGCACCGATGCAACTGAAAAAGGCCGTCTTTCCCGTCGCCGGCATGGGCACCCGCTTCCTGCCCGCCACCAAGTCGATCCCCAAGGAGATGCTGCCGATCGTCGACCGGCCGATCATCCAGTACGCGGTCGACGAGGCGATCGAGGCCGGCTGCGACACGCTGATCTTCGTGACCGGGCGCTCCAAGCGCGCGGTCGAGGACTACTTCGATCGCAACCCGGAGCTCGAGGCCGAACTCGAGGCCAAGGGCAAGGCCGAGGCCCTGGACGTGGTGCGCAACATCATTCCGCCGCACGTGAAGGTGCTGTTCGTGCGCCAGCCGGCACCGCTGGGCCTGGGCCACGCGGTGCTGTGCGCCGCGCCGATGATCGGGCCCGACGAGCACTTCGCGGTGCTGTTGCCCGACGACCTGATCGACGGTCATCCCGAGGGGGTGCTCAAGCAGATGCTGCCCTTCGCCGAGTCCACCGGCGGCAGCGTGGTGGCGGTAGAGCAGGTGCCGCGCGCCGACGTCAGCAAGTACGGCATCGTGGCGCCGGTCGACGAGCAGGGGCCGCGAATGCGCGTGAGCGCGATCGTCGAGAAGCCTTCGATCGAGGACGCGCCGTCGACCTACGCGGTCGTGGGCCGCTACATCCTGCACCCGAGCGTGATGAAGACCCTGGTCGACCTGCCGCCCGGGGCCGGCGGCGAGATCCAGCTCACCGACGCGCTGGCCCGCCAGATAGAGAGCCCCGGCCTGCACGGCTACCGCTTCGGCGGCAAGCGCTTCGATTGCGGCAGCAAGCAGGGCTTCCTGACGGCGAACATCTACTTCGGCTTGCGTTAGGCGTCCTCTGCCCGGCGTGGGGGCTCGCCGCTCGCACGGACTCGCTGTCCGCCTGCGCGAGGCCCCTGTTCCGTCAGCCGGGAACGCCGCCCTTCCGGGCCGCGAGCGGATCCTGGCCGAAGTAGCCGGCAAGCAGCCGGTACAGATTCGGGAAGACCTCGGCCAGCGGTTCCGGGTCCACGAAGAAGGCCTCGGCCGCCACCGCGAAGAACTCGCCCACGTCGGTCGCGGCGTAGGGGTCGAGCGGCAGGCTCGCGTACCACGCCTCGCCTTCCGGCGATTCGGGGTCGACGTGGCGGGGGATCGAATCCTCCAGCCTGTCGAGCATGCCGCAGAAGCTCTCCCAGGCCCCGTCGATCTCGCGTTCCCACTCGGCGCGCTGCCGGGCGGGCAGCGGGGGAACGCCGTCGGGCTCGCCGTCGAGCATGTCGAGCTTGTGCGCGAACTCGTGGATCACCACGTTCCAGCCGCGCGCGTCGCCGTCGGGCGCTCCGCCCGGGTCGGCGTCAGCCCACGACAGCACCACCGGGCCGCGCTCCATCGCCTCGCCGGCCAGCTCGTCGGTCGATTCGTGGACGACGCCCGCCTCGTCGACCTGCGTGCGAGGCACCAGGAAGCGGTCGGGATAGACGACGATCTCGACGAAGTCGTCGTAGGCGCGCAGCCCGAGCCTGAGGATCGGCAGGCAGGCCTGGACCGCGATCGCGATCCGGACCCGCTCGTCGACCTGGAAGCCGGCGGCGCCGGTGATCGTCTTGGCGGCCAGGAACTCGGCCGACAGCTCGCGCAGGCGCGCCAGCGCGGCGCCGTCGAGGTGCCCGAGCCAGGGCATCGCGGCGAGCGCGTCGCGCCACGGTGCGTCGGCGATGGTCGGCCGGGCCGGGGCAGGTCGGCCGAACAGGCGATTGAGCAGCGAGGCCAAGGTCGAAACCTATAATCGACGCGAAACACGCCGGGCGCCGGGAGAGCGCGCGCGGCGAACCACAGCGGCGGCCCGGCGGGCCGATCCGGAGCAATGAGCGAGCCGAAGCCTACCATCGACGCCGGGCACGCGTGCGGGACACCGAACGCACCCGAGGCCGCCACTCGCGGGACCTCGGGCGCGCGCGAGACAGACGCGCACGAAACCGGCAACGAACGGATCGAGCGCGCGCTCGCGCTGGCCGCCGACGCGGTCGGCGAGACCGCGGCGCCGAACGGCGAAGGCTACCTCGCCCACGCGCGCGGCACGATCGCGATCCTGCACGCGATCGGCGCGGACGAGGCCACGCAACTGGCCGCCGCGCTGGTCGAGCCGGCCACGCTGCTGCCG
Organism: Zeimonas sediminis; assembly: GCF_023721795.1. NCBI lineage: Bacteria > Pseudomonadati > Pseudomonadota > Betaproteobacteria > Burkholderiales > Burkholderiaceae > Zeimonas > Zeimonas sediminis. The sequence continues at coordinate 111,250 of NZ_JAMQYE010000002.1, read as the reverse complement.
CGCGAGGCGGTCGACCGCGAGTTCGGGCCCGAGGTCGGCCGGCTGGTCGACGCGATGCGCCAGGTGCGCCGGCTGCGCGCGCTGCGAAGGCCCGAGGGCGAGGACGCCGGCGCCCAGACCGAGACGCTGCGCCGGATGCTGCTGGCGATGGCGACCGACATCCGGGTCGTGCTGCTGCGGCTGGCCTCCCGGCTGCAGACGCTGCGCTACCACGCGGCGGTCAGGCGCGATCCCGACGAGCCGGTAAGCCGCGAGACGCTCGAGGTGCTCGCGCCGCTGGCCAACCGGATCGGCCTGTGGCAGCTGAAGTGGGAGCTCGAGGACCTGGCCTTCCGCTTCCTGCAGCCCGAGGCCTACAAGTCGCTGGCGCGGGCGCTCGAGGAGAAGCGGGTCGAGCGCGAGGCCTACGTGGCCGACGCCACGCAGCGCCTGCGCGCGAGGCTGGCCGAGGCCGGGCTGAAGGCCGAGGTCAGCGGGCGGCCCAAGCACATCTTCAGCATCTGGAACAAGATGCGCGCCAAGAGCCGTGGGCTGGAGGGCATCTCCGACCTGCGCGGGCTGCGCGTGATCGTCGACACCGTGGCGCAGTGCTACGCGGCGCTCGACGTGGTGCACTCGATGTGGCGGGCGATCCCGGAGGAATACGACGACTACATCGCGCGGCCCAAGCCGAACGGCTACCAGTCGCTGCACACGGTGGTGACCGCCGAAGACGGCCGGCCGCTCGAGGTGCAGATCCGCACCGAGGCGATGCACCGCTTCGCCGAGTACGGCGTGGCCTCGCACTGGCGCTACAAGGAGCGGGCGAGCGGCGCCGCAGGCGCGGGCGCCCGGAGCGACCAGGCCTACGAGGACCGGATCGCGTGGATGCGCCAGCTGCTCGCGTGGCAGCGCGAGGTCGGCGAGGCGCTGGGCGGCGCGGCGGTGCCGGGGGCGGGGCCGATGGCGGGGGCGGCCGCGGCCGCCGTTGCCGGAAGCGAGGCCGGCCCCGCGGCCGAAGGCGCTCGCGCCACCGCCGACGAGGAGCGCATCTACGTGCTGACCCCGCAGGCGCGGGTGATCGAACTGCCCGCCGGCGCCACGCCGGTCGATTTCGCCTACCAGGTGCACACCAGCCTGGGCCATCGCTGCCGCGGCGCGAAGGTCGACGGCCACATGGTGCCGCTGAACACGCCGCTGCAGAACGGCCAGACGGTCGAGATCGTCGCGGCCAAGGACACCGGGCACGAGGGCCCGTCGCTCGACTGGCTGAACCCGCAGCTAGGCTACGTGAAGAGCCAGCGCACCCGCGCCAAGCTCAGGCAGTGGTTCAACGCGCGCGAGCTGGAGCGCGACACCGCGGCCGGGCGGGAAAAGGTCGAGAAGGTCCTGCAGCGCGAGGGCCGCACCGCGCTGTCCTTCGACGAGCTGGCCAGGCGCCTGGGCTTTCCCGACCCCGGCGCGATGTTCGTGGCGGTGGCCCGCGACGAAGTCGGCCCGCGCCAGCTCGAGGAGGCGGCGCGCCACGACCCGGCGCTCGACCCGACCCGCGCGGCGATCGACGAGCCGGACCTGGCCGCGATCATCGCCGCGCGCCGGCGCAGCAGCGGGGGCGGGGGAGATGGCGTGCTGGTCGTCGGCATCGATTCGCTGCTGACCCAGCTCGCGCGCTGCTGCCGGCCGGTGCCGCCCGACCCGATCGTCGGCTTCGTGACGCACGGCCGGGGCGTGTCGGTGCACCGGCGCGGCTGCGGCACCTTCGCGCAGATGGCCGCCCGCTCGCCCGACCGGGTGATCGACACCGAGTGGGGCCGGCAGCGCGTCGCGCCGGGCGATGCCCGCGCCCGCCGCTACCCGGTCGACATCGAGGTGAAGGCCGCCGACCGCACCGGCCTGCTGCGCGACATCGTCGAGACCGTGGCGCGCGACCGGGTCAACGTGATCGGGATGCAGACGGCCACAAAGCGGCAGGAGGCGCGGATGCGGTTCACCGTCGAGGTCACGGACGCCGAGCAGCTGCAGGCGACGCTCGCCGCGGTGCGCGCGGTGCCGGGGGTCACTTCGGTTCGGCGGGCCTGAGCGCCCTCGTCTTGACGCGCCCGGCCGATCGGAGAGCGGAGCGACCCGCGGGCGCCGGTGCTGCGGCCCCCGCTGCGCGGGGGCTTCCCTCGCCTTCCTCGTCCGCGGCGGGTCGGAGCTCAACTCGGCTCGCCGAAGGCGAGCCTCAGACAGAGCTCCTCCCTGATCGCCGCTCCCTTCGGAAGCGCTCGGCTGGCACAGGCGCCCGCGGGTCGCTCCGCTCCCCGACCTGCCTGGAGGTGGTGGCACACGAGCACTTTGGCCTGCCGAACCTGCGTGACGGTGACAAGGGCGAACGACGCTGGTCACCGGTCGCCCGACACCCCGACACCCCGACACCCCGGCGCCGTGAGCGCCGAAGTCGGCGAAGCGGGGCTGGACTCGCTGCGCATGCCCCGACATCCAGGCGGCGCGGGCGGGGGCTTCCCTCGGGGCGCGTTGGCAAGCCGAGCGCTTCCGAAGGAACCGGCGAAAAGGGAGGAGCTCTGTCTGAGCGAGCCCGCAGGGGTCGCGAGTTGAGCTCCGACCCGCCGGTGACGAGGAAGGCGAGGGAAGCCCCGCCGCAGGCGGGGCCGCAGCCTCAGCGCCCCGAGGGAAGCCCCCGCCCGCGCCGCCGGGCGAACGACCAAGCGAGCGAGTTCAGCCCCGCTTCGCCGACTTCGGCCGGAAGGCCTTGCATACGGCTTCGTTGGTCTCCACGTACGGCGCCCCGATCAGGTCCAGGCAATAGGGCACCGCCGCGAAGATCCCGTGCACCTTCTGCCTGCCGTCCTCGTCCTTCAGCCCCTCGAGCGTCTCGCGGATCGACTTGGGCTGGCCTGGCAGGTTCACGATCAGCGCCTTGCCGCGGATAACGGCCACCTGCCGCGACAGGATCGCGGTGGGCACGAAGTTCAGGCTGATCTGGCGCATCTGTTCGCCGAAGCCCGGCATCTCGCGGTCGCCGATCGCCAGCGTGGCCTCCGGGGTCACGTCGCGCGGGGCCGGGCCGGTGCCGCCGGTGGTCAGCACCAGGTTGCAGCCTTCGCGGTCGACCAGCTCGATCAGCGTGTACTCGATCGTCGGGCGATCGTCGGGGATCAGCCGCACCACGGCTTCCCAGGGGCTGGCGAGCGCCTCGCCGAGCCACTGCTGCAGGCCGGGGATCCCCTGGTCCTGGTAGACGCCCTGCGAGGCCCGGTCGCTGACGGAGACCAGCCCGATGCGGATCGTGTTCGTGCTCATTGCGTCTCGCTCCTGTCGGCGGTGTTCTCGAGTTCGGCGCGAAGCTTGCGGTAGAGCTCGCGGTAGGCGCGGCCCGGGCCGCCGGCCGCCAGTTCGGCGCGCGCCCGAGGCACCAGCGCGGCGATCGCGTCGCGGCTGTCCGGGTACTCGGCCTGCCAGTTCGCCAGCACCCGCTCGTCGGCCAGGATGCGCTCGCGCCAGCGCTCGGCCGCGTGCTGCACGGCGACCGTGGTGCGGTGCTCGCGGCCTTCGTCGGACAGCGCAGCGCGGATCGCGTCGCCGTCGGCATCGCGCATCAGCTTGCCGATCAGCTGGACCTGGCGGCGGCGGCCTTCGTGGCTGCGGATCTCGCGCGCCATGCGCACCGCCTCGATCAGCTCCTCGCCGATCGGCAGGCGCACGAGCACGTCGTCGCGCAGCGTGACGAGCCGCTCGCCGAGCTGCTGCAGCGCGTGCGCGTCGCGCTTGCGCTGGGACTTGCTCGGTCGCTCGTCGGTGGGAGGTTCGGGGCGCTCGGCCCCGCGGGTGTTTCGTCTGGATGCGCTCATGGCCGCTGCTATGATAACCGGCTCGATTCGCCGGGCCCGAAGCGCCACGCCGGCTTCGCCGGGGCACGGCACAACGATGAGGACTCTCCCCCCGATGTTCGAATACGACGCGTCACGCCTGCACGAAATCGCCGCCCTCGCGCTCGAGCGCGCCCACAGCGGCGGCGCCTCGGCTGCGGCGGTCGACGTCTCGGAGAGCAGCGGGCTGTCGGTCAACGTGCGGCGCGGCCGCGTGGAGACGATCGAGCAGACCCGCGACAAGGGCCTGGGCGTGTCGGTCTATTTCGGCAAGCGGCGCGGCCATGCGAGCACCAGCGACTTCTCGCCGCAGTCGATCGCCGAAACGGTCGGCGCGGCCTGCGACATCGCGCGCTACACCGCCGAGGACCCGTTCGCCGGCCTGCCCGAGCCGGAGCTGCTGGCGCGCGACTGGAAGGACCCCGGCGTGTTCCACGCCTGGAACGTGTCGGTCGACGAGGCGGTCGAGATGGCGAAGTCGGCCGAGGCGGCGGCCTTCGCGACCAGCCCGATGATCCGCAACTCGGAAGGCGCGTCGGTCAGCGTGAGCCACGGCCACTTCGTCGCCGCGAACTCGCTCGGTTTCGCCGGCGGCTTTCGCTACAGCAGGCACTCGATCGGCGCCGCCCCGATCGCGCGTCGCGGCCGGGACATGCAGCGCGACGACTGGTACTCGTCGCACTGCAATCCCCGCAAGCTGGCCGATCCCGAGGCGCTGGGACGCTATGCGGCCGAGCGCGCGCTGTCGCGGCTCGGGGCGCGGCGTCTGTCGACCCGCAAGGTGCCGGTGCTGTTCGAGGCGCCGCTGGCCTGCGGCCTGATCGGCCACTTCGTGCAGGCCACCAGCGGCAGCGCGCTCTATCGCAAGACCAGCTTCCTGGTCGATTCGCTGGGCCACGCGATCTTTCCCGAGCATGTGGACATCGTCGAGGACCCGACGCTGCGCGGCGAGTCCGGCAGCTCGCCCTTCGACAACGAGGGCGTGGCCACCCGCAAGCGCAACGTGGTCGAGGCAGGCGTGCTGCAGGGCTACTTCCTGTCGACCTACTCGGCGCGCAAGCTGGGCATGCAGACGACCGGCAACGCCGGCGGCTCGCACAACCTGCGCCTGTCCAGCCGGCACACGAAGCGGCGCGACTCGCTCGAGGCGATGCTGGCGAAGCTCGGCACCGGCCTGTTCGTGACGGACCTGATGGGGCAGGGCGTGAACTACGTGACCGGCGACTACTCGCGCGGCGCGGCCGGCTTCTGGGTCGAGAACGGACGGATCGTCCATCCGGTCGAGGAGATCACGATCGCCGGCAACCTGCGGCAGATGTTCCAGGACATCCGGGCGGTGGGCGCCGACGAGATCGTGCGCGGCACCAAGCGCACCGGGTCGGTGCTGATCGGCGAGATGTCGGTGGCGGGGAACTGAGGGCGGCCGGGGCTCAGTGGACCCAGCCGGCGAGCGTTTCCCGGACGTCCTTGACCCGTGGCGCTTCGGCCTGCATCTTGCGGACCGCGGGCTCCGGCGACTCGACCAGGTCCTCGATCACGACGATCGCCTCGGCAGGCGGCGGCGCCACGTCGTCGCCCAGGGAAGCCTCGAGCCGGTCCTCGGCGTGGCGAACCAGCGCGAGGTATCGGCGGAGCATGCGGCGATCGTTCATGGCGGCCTGCGAGCTGCGTGGGGCTGGACCATCGTCGGCCGCGGCAAGGCGCGCCGCGAGGAAATGCGTCACGGGCCCGCCGATTCGGCGCAAGTAGGCAAATCGATGACCGGCGAGCGATGACCAGCGAGCGATGAGCAAGGCATTCACGAAGGAAAGCGACGAGCTCGACGACGAGCTCGACACCGAGGAGGCGGCGCCGCTGCCGCCCGGCGGGCGCAACTACATGACGCCGGCCGGCCACGCGCGGATGAAGGCGGAGCTGCTGCACCTGCTCGACGTGGAGCGGCCCGAGGTGGTGCGGGTCGTGTCCTGGGCCGCTTCGAACGGCGACCGGTCCGAGAACGGAGACTACCTGTACGGCAAGAAGCGGCTGCGCGAGATCGATCGCCGGATCCGCTTCCTGACCAAGCGGCTGGACAAGGCCGAGGTCGTCGATCCGTCGGCGCAGCAGAACCTGGAGCAGGTGTTCTTCGGCGCCACCGTCACCTACCTGCGCCGTCGCGCCGGCGCGCGGCCGGGGCCCGCGGACAGCGAGGAAACCGTGACCATCGTCGGCATCGACGAGGTCGACCCGCCGCGCCGACGGGTGAGCTGGATCTCGCCGATCGCCCGGGCGCTGGCCAAGGCTCGCGAAGGCGACCTGGTCACGCTGCGCACGCCGGCTGGCGTCGATGAACTGGAAGTGCTGGAGATCGCCTACGTGGCGATCGATTGACCCCGCGGGGCAGCGTCACAGCGCCGCCGCGAACGCTCCGGCGATCAGCGCCACCGCCAGCCAGCTGACCGGATCCTTCGCCGCCCACGAGACCGGGTCTTCGTCGACCGCGCCGCGATTGGCGCGAAACCAGACGTGCACGATCCAGTACAGGAGCACGGGGCAGGCGGCCCAGATGCGCCGCGGGTGCCCGTACAGTTCCAGCGTCTGCCCGCTCTGGATGTACAGCGCGAGAACCAGCACCGCGACCAGGCCGGCGCCGACGCCCGCGGCGATGATCACCGGCAGGTCCTCGGTCTGGTAGTTGCGCGAGATGCGCCCGCCGCCCTCCATCGCCAGCCGGCGCAGCTCGGCAAAGCGCTTGACCAGGGCCAGGCTCAGGAACAGGAACATCGAGAAGGCGAGCAGCCAGAACGAGGGGGGCACGTCGATGGCTGCGGCGCCCGCGAACAGGCGAACCGTGTAGAGGCCCGCCAGGCACATCACGTCGACGATGGGCCGCCGCTTGAGGTCGGCCGAGTAGGCGGTGGTCACGAGCAGGTAGACGCCGATCCAGCCGGCGAAACTCGCTGGCAGCATCGCAGAACAGGCAATTGCGAGCAGCGCGAACGCTGCCGCTCCCTGCAGCACCAGGGGCACCGGAAGCAGGCCGCTCGCGAGCGGCCTGCCGCGCTTGACCGGATGGGCGCGGTCGTCGCGGAGGTCGGCGAGGTCGTTGAGCACGTAGATCGTCGAGGCGGTGAAGCCGAACGCGAGGAAGGCCAGCAGCGCGGCGCTCACCGCGGCGGGGTCGCCCCACAGGTGGGCGGTCAGCAGCGGCACCAGCACCAGGCCGTTCTTGACCCACTGGTGCAGCCGGAAGGCCCGGCGCCAGGCCGAGAGGCCGCCGCGCGGCGCCGGCAGCCGTCGCTCGAGCGTGGCCACTGCCGCAGCCTGCTCGGCGAGTCGGTCGTCGTTGCCGACGACGATCGCCGCGTTCGCGTCGCGCCACACAGCCAGGTCGGCGCTGCTGTCGCCGGCGTAGTCGAAACCCTTCTCGCCGAAACGCTCGACCAGCGCCTCGCGCTTGTGCTCGCCCTTCAGGTTGCGGGTGGCGTCGCTGCCCAGGGTGCCGGCGAACAGGCCCAGGTGCCTCGCGATCTCGTCGACGAAGCGGCGGTGGCTGGCGCTGACCAGCCAGATCTCGCGGCCCTTCGCGTGCTCGCCGCGCAGCCAGTCGAGCACCGCCTCGTTGTAGGGGAGGGTGGCCGGGTCGATCGCGCAGCGCAGCGCGATCTCGTCCTTCAGGCGCGCGCGGCCGGCCAGCAGCCAGCCGATCGCGCGCGGCAGGGCCAGCGGGTTGCGCACCAGGAAGCCGGGCAGCAGCTCGGCCAGCAGGTCGGTGCGCAGCAGCGTGTTGTCGAGGTCGACGACGAGCGGTTTCATGGACCGGGAGGATAGCGCCGAGGAGCGGATTCGGTCAGCCGGCTCGCGGCCGGCCGGCGCGGGCGGCTTCGGCTCAGTGCCGCGTGATCTTCGCGACCTCGGACAGCCTGCGCAGGTTGCGGATCACCTGGGCCAGGTGCACCCGGTCGCGGACCAGCATCGCGAAGCGCAGCAGCGCGGTCTCCTGCGCGTCCTCGTCCATCGACACGTGCACGATGTTGGCCTCGCTGGCCGCGATCTCGGCGGCGATCTTGCCGAGCACGCCGCGGTCGTTGCGCACGCCGATCTCGATCTCGGTGCGGAACTGGCCGGAGATCTCGTCGGCCCAGTCGACGTCGACCCAGCGCTCGGCGTCTTTCGCGCGCTGGCGATGCGCGACCTCGCAGTCGGCGCGGTGCAGCACCAGGCCGTGCCCGCCGCGCAGGTGGCCGATGATGTCGTCGCCGGGCAGCGGGTGGCAGCAGGGCGAGTAGCTGACCGCCGCCCCCTCGTTGCCGCTGATGATCATCGGCGCGGGCCGCGGCAGGATCAGCGCGGCGGCCGCGCTCTTCGTGCCGAACTGCAGCGCGATCGTGCGCGCGATGACCGGCGCGAGCCGCTTGCCCAGGCCGATGTCGGCGTGCATTTCCTCGACGCTCCTGGCGCCGGCGTCGCGCGCGCCGCGCTCGAGCGCCTGCGCGTCGAGCGCGGCAGGGTCGATGCGCAGCGCCGACAGCGCCTGCGCGAGCAGCCTGCGGCCGAGCTCGACCGACTCGCGGTACTTCAGCGTCTTCAGGCAGTGCCGGATGCCGGCGCGCGCCTTGCCGGTGCGCACGAAGGACAGCCAGTTCGGGTTGGCCTTCGCGTTCGGGTCGGTGATCACCTCGACCACGTCGCCGTTGTGCAGCTCGGTGCGCAGCGGCACCGGCTGCTGGTTGACGCGCGCGGCCACCGCCTGGTCGCCGATGTCGGTGTGCACGCTGTACGCGAAGTCGATGATCGTGGCGCCGCGCGGCATCGCGCGGATCTGGCCGCGCGGCGTGAACACGTAGACCGCGTCGGGGAACAGGTCGACCTTCACGTGCTCGATGAACTCGAGCGAGTCGCCGGTCTGGCTCTGGATGTCGAGCAGCGACTGCAGCCACTCGTGGGTGCGCTTCTGCAGGTCGGAGAAGCTCTCCTTCTCTGCCTTGTAGAGCCAGTGCGCGGCCACGCCCGCCTGCGCGACACGCTGCATCTCGCGGGTGCGGATCTGGAATTCGACCGGCGTGCCGAAGGGGCCGACCAGCGTGGTGTGCAGCGACTGGTAGCCGTTGATCTTCGGGATCGCGATGTAGTCCTTGAAGCGGCCCGGCACCGGCTTGTACAGCGCGTGCAGCGCGCCCAGCGTCAGGTAGCACTGCGGCACGGTCTCGACGATCACCCGGAAGCCGTAGACGTCGAGCACCTCGGAGAACGAAAGCCGCTTGTCGCGCATCTTGCGGTAGATCGCGTACAGCGTCTTTTCGCGGCCGTAGACCTCGGCGGTGACGCCGGCCTCGGGCAGCGCCTTCTGCACCGACTCGAGGATCTTCGACAGCACCTCCCGGCGGTTGCCGCGCGCCGCCTGCACCGCTTTCTGCAGCGTGCGGTGCCGGAACGGGTGCAGGTACTTGAACGACAGGTCGACCAGCTCGCGGAACAGCTCGTGCAGGCCGAGCCGGTTGGCGATCGGCGCGTAGATCTCGAAGGTCTCGAGCGCGACCCGCTTCTGCTTGTCGGGCGGCACCGCGCCGAGCGTCTGCATGTTGTGCAGGCGGTCGGCGAGCTTGATCAGGATGACGCGGACGTCGCGCGCCATGGCCAGAAGCATCTTGCGGAAGCTCTCGGCCTGCTGGTGCTCCTTCGACGCGAACTCGACGCGCTCGAGCTTGGACAGGCCGTCGACGATGTCGGCGACCTGGCTGCCGAAGCGCTCGATCAGCACCTGCTTGGGGATCGCGGTGTCCTCGATCACGTCGTGCAGCAGCGCCGCCATCAGCGAGTCGGCGTCGAGCTTCCAGCCGGCGAGGATCTCGGCGACCGCGATCGGGTGGGAGATGTAGGGCTCGCCGCTGGAGCGGAACTGCCCGAGATGGGCCTCGTCGCTGAGCCGGTAGGCCTCGCGGATGCGCCGGATGTCGTCGTCCGGCAGGTAGGCCGAGGCCTTGCGCGTCAGCGTGGCGAGCGAGACGACCTGCCGCTCGTCGGGCGCGGCGACGAAACCGTTGCCGGGAGCCGAGGCCTCGTCCGGGACGGGCTGGGAGGCCTTGGCCGCCGACTGCCGCGGCGCGCGCTTGCGCGGCGCGGTCGGCAGGGCGCCGGGCGGCGAAACCGGTGGGGCAGGGGGCGTGGCCATGACCGCTTCGCGCCTTGCGGTGATGGCCGTGCGTTGCGGCGGGAGGGCGGGTGGCGGGAAGCGGCCGGGGGGCGCTCGCTCAGGTCGGGACGCGCCTGAGCATCTCGCTGCCGACCTGGCCGGCGGCGATCTCGCGCAGCGCGGTCACGGTGGGCTTGTCCTTGCTGTCGACCTTGGGCGTGTGGCCCTGGGCCAGCATGCGCGCGCGATAGGTGGCGGCCAGCGTGAGCTCGAAGCGGTTCGGGATCTTCTTCAGGCAATCTTCGACGGTGATGCGGGCCATGGCTTTCTACCTGGTGGGTCTGTCGCGTTCGGAGGTCTTTTTCGCTGCGCCCGGACTAGCCGCGGATGCCCAGCGCGCAGAAGGTCTCGGGGTGCCGGGCCTTCTGCTGCGCGAAGCGCAACCGCGCCGATTCGACGATCGTGGCGAGCTCGTCGAGTGCGCGCGTAAAGTCTTGATTGATAATAACATATTGGAAGCGGTGCGCCTGCCTCAATTCGGCTTCGGCTGCGGCCACCCGCTGCTCGATCACCTCGATGCTGTCCTGGCCGCGCGCGACCAGCCGTTCGCGCAGCGCCTGGACCGACGGCGGCGCGATGAACACGCCGACCGCGTCCGGGTAGATCCGCTGCACCTGCGTCGCGCCCTGCCAGTCGATCTCGAGCACGATGTCGACGCCCGCGGCCATCCGTTCCTCGATCCAGCGGCGCGAGGTGGCGTACAGGTTGCCGTGCACCTCGGCCCATTCCAGGAACTCGCCTTCGTCGCGGCGCTGCTCGAAGCCCGCCCGGTCCACGAAGAAGTAGTCGCGGCCGTCGATCTCGCCGGGCCGCGGCGCGCGGGTGGTGAAGGACACCGACAGCTGCATGCGCGGCTCGCGGTCGAGCAGGGCGCGCACCAGCGAGGTCTTGCCCGCGCCCGACGGCGCGGCGACCACGAACAGGCTGCCGGCGCGCACCGGGTGAGGGCGGCCGGGCTCGGCTTCGCCGGCCGGGTGGGCGAGCGGGGAGTGCTGGGCGCCAGGGTTCATTCGACGATCGGGCTCATTCGATGTTCTGGGTCTGTTCCCGGATCTGTTCGACCAGCAGCTTCAGGTCGATCGAGGCGTTGGTCATCTCCAGCGCGGCGGCCTTCGAGCCGATCGTGTTGGCTTCGCGGTTGAACTCCTGCAACAGGAAGTCCATCCGCTTGCCGACCGGGCCCGGTCCGGAAAGGACGCGGCGCAGCTCGGCCACGTGCGCGCGCAGACGGCCGATCTCCTCGTCGACGTCGATCCGCATGCCGTGCAGCGTGACCTCCTGGCGGACCCGGGCCATGGTCTCGTCCAGCGGAATCGCCGCTGGCGACCCTTCGTCGGCGCCGGCCGCCAGCCGCTCCAGCGCAGCGCGCAGCCGCTCGACCAGCCGCGCCTCGTGGGCGGCCAGCAACTCGGGCGCGCGGGCCGCCACCTGCGCGGCGATCGCGTCGATCCGCTCGGCGCGCTCCAGGATCAGCTCGGCCAGCCGGGCGCCTTCGCGGGCGCGGGTGGCCACGAAATCGGCCAGCGCCTCGCGCGCGGCGTCGAGGATGGCCGGCAGCAGCGACTCGGCGCTGGCCTGCTCGGCGATCACGCCGGGCCAGCGAAGCGCCTCGCCGACCGACAGCGGGGCGGCGCCGGGCAGCGCGCCGCGCACCGCGGCGTCGAGCGCCGCCAGCCGCTGCAGCGCAGCCCGGTCGATCGCGACCGGTGCCTCGCCGGCCGAGGCCGCGCGAAGCGACACCCGGCACTCGAGCTTGCCGCGCTGCACGGTGCCGGCGATCAGCTCGCGCAGCGCGGGCTCGGCGATCCGGAGTTCGTCGGGAATCCGCAACGACAGGTCGAGGAAGCGGGAATTGACGCTGCGCAGCTCGACCGCGACCTGGCCGGCCGGCGTGTCGCGGGAGGCCAGCGCGAAGCCGGTCATGCTCTGCAAAGGGCGCCGTTCGGCGGTTCGCTTGTTCAAGTTCGGATCGGGGCGACGGTGAGACCTTAGAATCCCGGCAATGGGGAACCAGAACAACGCTCCACTTCCCGACGGGATCGAAGTCGGCGGGTACCGTATTGTAAGGAAGATCGCCAGCGGCGGCTTCTCGATCGTGTACCTGGCCGAGGACGAATCCGGCGAGAAGTACGCGATCAAGGAGTACCTGCCGAGCACGCTGGTCAAGCGCGCGGCGGGCCAGCTCGCGCCGGCGATCCCCGAGCAGAACCTGAACACCTTCCGCAACGGCCTGCGCTGCTTCTTCGAGGAGGGGCGGGCGCTCGCAAGGATCTTCCACCCGAACGTGGTGCGGGTGGTCAACTTCTTCCGCGCCTTCGACACCGTCTACATGGTGATGGACTGGGAGCGCGGCCGCAGCCTGCAGGAGGTCGTTCTCAGGCACCGGCGCCGCCACGGCCGCGAGGTCATGGCCGAGCGGCACATCGTGCGCGTGTTCAACCTGGCGATGAACGGGCTGCGCGAGGTCCACGCCAACCGGCTGCTGCACCTGGACCTGAAGCCGGCGAACATCTACCTGCGGGTCGACGGCACGCCGCTGTTGCTCGACTTCGGCGCCGCTCGCCGCGCGCTCGATGCCGAGCCGCAGCGGCTGTTCCCCATGTACACGCCGGGCTTCGCCGCGCCGGAGCTCTACCGGCGCACCCAGCAACTCGGCCCCTGGACCGACGTCTACGGGCTGGGCGCCAGCATGCTCGGCTGCATGCTCGGCCAGCCGCCGCAGCAGGCGGACCAGCGCGAGCTCGACGACCGGCTGCCGGCCACGCTCGACTCGCTGGCCGACGCCTACTCGCGGCCGCTGCTCGACCTGGTCGGCTGGTGCCTGAAGCTCAATCCGCTCGAGCGGCCGCAGAGCGTGTTCGCGCTGCAGCGCGCGCTGCGGGCGATCGCGGCGGTCGGCGACGACGGCGGCCAGCAGCGGGCCACGACGATCGGCCGCTGGCTCGACTCGCGCGTCGACGCGCCGCAGGCCGGCTGACGACCGGGGGCCGCGGGGCGCGACATGCGATTCTCGATCTACCAGGACAGCCTGATCGGCGAGCGGCAGGTCAACCAGGACCGGATGGGCTACTGCTTCACCCGCGACAGCCTGCTGATGCTGGTCGCCGACGGGATGGGCGGGCACCTGCACGGCGAGATCGCGGCGCAGATGGCCTTGCAGGCCGCCGCCGCCGCGTTCCAGTCGCAGGCCCGGCCGATGCTGGCCGACCCGGCGGCCTTCCTCGACCTGGCGCTGCGCCGCGGCCACCGCGAGATCCTGCGCTTCCAGCATGCGAACCGGCTGCCCGACGCGCCGCGCACCACGATCGTGGCCTGCGTGGTGCAGCAGGGGCAGGCCTGGTGGGCGCACGCCGGCGACTCGCGCTTCTACTGGCTGCGCGGTGGCGCGGTGATGGCGCGCACTCGCGACCACTCCAAGGTCCAGAACCTGGTCGACCTGGGCCTGGTGCACCCGGACGACGCCGAGCGGCACCCCGAGCGCAACAAGGTGCTCAACTGCCTCGGCTCGCCCTTCGAGCCCACGATCGAGATCGGCGGGCCGCTGCCGCTGGCGGCCGGCGACACGCTGCTGCTGTGCAGCGACGGCGTCTGGGCGCCGCTTGCCGAGGCCGACCTGCTGGCCGCGCTGGGCGAGGATTCGGTGCTGGTCGGCGTGCCGCTGCTGGTGCGCCGCGCGGTCGAGCTCGGCGGCGTGCTCGCCGACAATGCCACCGCGCTGGCGATGACCTGGGAGGGCGAAGAGGAGACCGGCGAGGGCGTGTCGTCGGCGCTGGTGCCCGACGGCGCGATCACGACCACGATATCGGTGGGGCCGCCCGACGAGGCCGCCCCGGACGCGATCAGCGAGGACGAGATCGAGCGGACGATCCGCGAGATCCGCGACGCGATCGCACGCACAGGAGGAAGTTCATGACGATCCGCCCGAGCGGGCGCGCGCTGGACGCGCTGCGCGAGGTCCGCTTCACCCGCGGTTACACCCGCTATGCCGAAGGCTCGGTGCTGGTCGAGTTCGGCCACACGAAGGTGCTGTGCACCGCGAGCGTCGAGGACAAGGTGCCGGGCTTCCTGCGCGGGGCGGGCCGCGGCTGGGTCACCGCCGAGTACGGCATGCTGCCTCGCGCCACGCACACCCGCGGCGACCGCGAGGCCGCCCGCGGCAAGCAGGGCGGCCGCACCCAGGAGATCCAGCGGCTGATCGGGCGCAGCCTGCGCGCGGTGTTCGACATGGAGAAGCTCGGCGAGCGCACGATCACGCTCGACTGCGACGTGCTCCAGGCCGACGGCGGCACGCGCTGCGCGTCGATCACCGGCGCGTGGGTGGCGGCTCGCGATGCGGTCGACGCATTGTTGCGGGCAGGCGTCTTGCCGGCTTCGCCGATCCGCGACCACGTGGCGGCGGTGTCGGTCGGCATCTACCAGGGCGTGCCGGTGCTCGACCTCGACTACGACGAGGACTCGAACTGCGAGACCGACCTGAACGTGGTGATGACCGGCGCCGGCGGCTTCGTCGAGGTGCAGGGCACGGCCGAGGGCGAGCCCTTCAGCCGCGCGCAGCTCGACCGGCTGGTCGGACTGGCGGCCGACGGAATCGGCCGGCTGGTCGCGCTGCAGAAGGCCGCGCTGGCTTCGTGACGGCACTGTCTCGCGTCGTCCTCGCCTCGGGCAACGCCGGCAAGCTGCGCGAGTTCTCGGCGCTGCTGGCCCCGCTGGGCCTGGAGCTGCTGCCGCAGTCGGCCTTCGGCCTGCCCGCGGCCGAGGAGCCCTTCGGCACCTTCCTCGAGAACGCGCTGGCCAAGGCGCGCCACGCGAGCCGCGCCACCGGCCTGCCGGCGCTGGCTGACGACTCCGGCATCTGCGTCGAGGCGCTGGGGGGCCGGCCCGGCGTGTGGTCGGCGCGCTGGGCGGCGATGCGGGGCGGACGGGAAACCGGCGACGCAGACGCCGCCAACAACGCCCGGCTGGTCGCCGACCTGGCCGCGCTGGCCGCGGGCGGCGCCGTAGACCGGACCGCCCACTACTACTGCGTGCTGGTGCTGGTGCGCTCGCCCGACGACCCGCAGCCGCTCGTGGCCGACGGCAGCTGGTACGGCGAGGTGATCGATGCGCCGCGCGGCACCGGCGGCTTCGGCTACGACCCGCATTTCCTGCTGCCCGAACTGGGCCTCACGGTGGCCGAGCTCGACGCCGGCACGAAGAACCGCCTGAGCCATCGCGGCAAGGCGATGCGCGCGCTGGCAGAGCGGCTTCGCGAGGCGCGGCTGGCCGGGGCCGGGCGATGATCCCGATCCTGCCTGCCGGCGCCGCGCGCGGCCCGGCCGCGTCGCCCGTCGGCGGCGGTCGGGGGCCGGGCGTGGCCGAGCCGCCGCCGCTCTCCCTGTACGTGCACCTGCCGTGGTGCCTGCGCAAGTGCCCGTACTGCGACTTCAACTCGCACGAGTTCCGCGACGGTGACGCGCCGCCCGAAGACCGCTACGTGGACGCGCTGGTCGCCGACCTGGAGGCCGCGCTGCCGTCCGTGTGGGGGCGCAGCGTGCAGACCGTGTTCATCGGCGGCGGCACGCCGAGCCTGTTCTCGCCCGAGTCGATCGAGCGGCTGCTCGCGGCGATCCGCGCGCGGCTGCGGCTGGCGCCCGGCGCCGAGATCACGATGGAGGCGAACCCCGGCACCTTCGAGGCCGGGCGGTTTCGCGGCTATGCGCAGGCCGGCGTGACCCGGCTGTCGATCGGCGTGCAGAGCTTCTCCGACGACGCGCTCGCAGTGCTGGGCCGCGTGCACGACTCGGCCCAGGCGCGCCGCGCGATCGAGACCGCCGCCGGCGCCTTCGAGACCTTCAACGTCGACCTGATGTTCGCGCTGCCGGGGCAGACGCTGGCCGCGCTGCGCGCCGACCTGCGCGAGGCGCTGGCCTTCGAGCCGCCGCACCTGTCGTACTACCACCTGACGCTCGAGCCGAACACGCTGTTCGCAAGGCATCCGCCGCCGCTGCCCGACGACGACCTGGCCGCCGACATGCAGGCGCTGATCGAGGACGAGACCGGCGCCGCGGGGCTGGGCCACTACGAGGTGTCGGCCTACGCGCGCGCCGGCCATCGCTGCCGGCACAACCTGAACTACTGGCAGTTCGGCGACTACCTGGGCATCGGCGCCGGCGCGCACGGCAAGCTGTCCTTCCACGACCGGATCGTGCGCGAGGCGCGGCTTCGGCATCCGCGCGCCTACATGGACGCGGCGCTCGGATCGGGCGGGCCGCTCGGCGCCCGGGACGCGGGTGGCCATGCGGGTACCGGCGGCGCCGTGGGTACGGCCGGCGCGGCGGGAGCGGTCGAGCTCGTCCGCACGCTGTCGGGGGCCGAGCTGCCCTTCGAGTTCATGCTGAACGCGCTGCGCCTCTACGACGGCGTGCCGGCGGCCATGTTCGCCGAGCGCACCGGCCTGCCGCTGTCGGCGATCTCGCGCGAGCTGGCCCGCGCGGCCGAGCGCGGGCTGCTCGACCCGGATCCGACGCTGATCCGGCCGACCGCGCTGGGCATGCGCTTCCTGAACGACCTGGTCGGGGAATTTCTGAGAGACTGAACGGCGTGCCGGCGACCGACCGGCCCGCCGCGGGGCGACCCACCGGCCGCAGCGCCCCGCCGAAGAACGAAGACAGGAGAGGAGACTGCCGATGCATTCCGTCAAGAGCACGATGATGCCCGCGCCGCTGTCGCTGAACCGGCTGCTCGAGCACGCGGGCAGGCTGTTCCCGGCGCAGCAGATCGTTTCCCGGCTGCCCGACAAGTCGCTGGTGCGCCACAGCTATGCCGACTTCCACCGGCGGGCGCGGGCGCTGGCCTCGGCGCTGAAGAAGCTCGGGCTGCGCAAGGGCGACCGGGTCGCCACGCTGTGCTGGAACCACCACGCGCACCTGGAGGCCTACTTCGGCATCCCGGCCGCCGGCGGGGTGATGCACACGCTGAACCTGCGCCTCGCGCCCGACGAGCTGGGCTGGATCGCCCACCACGCGCACGACCGCTTCCTGATCGTCGACGACGTGCTGCTGCCGCTCTACGAGAAGTTCGCCGCGCACCATCGCTTCGAGCGGATCATCGTGTTCCCCTTTTCCGGCGCGCCGGTGGTCGAGCGCGCCGGCGATCCGCACGCGGGCATCCCGGCCGTCGACGACTACGAGAAGCTGCTCGCGCACGCGCCGGCCGATTTCCACTACGCCGACCACCACGAGGACGATCCGGTGGCGATGTGCTACACCTCGGGCACCACCGGCAAGCCCAAGGGCGTCGTCTACTCCCATCGCTCCACGGTGCTGCACTCGCTGTCGTGCGCGCTGCCCGACGCGGTGAACATCTCGGCCAACGACTCGGTGCTGCCGGTCACGCCGATGTTCCACGCCAATTCCTGGGGCATTCCGTACGCGTCGGTGATGGTCGGCGCGAAGCTGGTGTTCCCGGGCCCGCACCTGCACCCCGACGACCTGCTCGACCTGCTGCAGGTCGAGCCGCCGACGCTGGCGCTCGGCGTGCCGACGATCTGGCTCGCGCTGATCCAGACCTACGAGGCGAACCCGGGGCGCTGGAAGCTGCCGGCCGGCCTGCGCAGCATGGTGGGCGGCGCGGCGGTGCCCGAGGCGCTGATCCGGCAGTTCGCGAAGCACGGCGTCACCGTGACGCAGGGCTGGGGCATGACCGAGACCTCGCCGGTCGGCTCGCTGTTCCTGGAGAAGCCCGAGCTGCGCGGCAGGCTGGGCGAGGACGAATGGTTCGCCCGCAAGGCCACCGCCGGCGTGCCGCTGCCGCTGGTCGAGGTGCGGATCGTCGGCGAGCAGGGCGTCTGCGAGTGGAACGGCCAGGACGTCGGCGAGCTGCAGGTCCGCGGCCCCTACATCACCGGCTCGTATCACGAGGTGCCGCAGGACCCGGACAAGTTCACCGACGACGGCTGGCTGCGCACCGGCGACGTCGCGGCGATCGATCCGCACGGCTACATCCGGATCGCCGACCGCACCAAGGATCTGGTCAAGTCGGGCGGCGAGTGGATCAGCTCGGTCGACCTGGAGAACGCGATCATGGCCCACCCCGGGGTGGCCGAGGCGGCGGTCATCGCGATCGCGCACCCGAAATGGGGCGAGCGCCCGCTGGCCTGCGTGGTGCGCAAACCGGGCGCCGAGGTCACGGTCGAGTCGCTGCGCGCGCTGCTCGGCGGGCGCTTCGCGAGCTGGCAACTGCCCGACGCCTTCGAGTTCGTCGACGAGATCCCGCGCACCTCGACCGGAAAGTTCTGGAAGCTGAAGCTGCGAGAGCGCTTCGCGAACTGGCGCTGGACGGAGGGCGGTTGAGGTCTGCCCGAACGGATCCTTGCCGAAGCGCCAGGCAGGCAACGGACGTTCGGGCGGGCGGCGCATGTCCGGCTTGGCGCGGCCGCGGGCAGGGTGCACAATCCGAGTGCGGCGCAGCGCTCTGGCATGGTGCGTTGCGTCGAAATGCACCGCGGAGGTGCAATCACTGCGCACACGGTGCGGCCCGCCGCAGCGCCGCCGATACCCGTCGGCTAGCGTCGGCGACTGCCACGCCCGGTGTCGGAGCGCGGATAATCGTGCCGGTGCGCGGTTCCGGTCGCCCGGGCTGCCGTCGCCACCCGCTGGCATGGAAACTGCTAGCCACTGAGTCGTCCCCCGTCGGCCCGTGCCGGCGGTTCCGAACCCGATCGGCATGTCGCGGAAGGCCTGCCGTCACCGTCAAACCGTAGCCAGGAGATAGCCAGCATGGCCGCAGCGCCCAAAGACGTGTTGAAGATGATCGCCGACAACGAGGTCAAGTTCGTCGACTTTCGCTTCACCGACACCCGTGGCAAGGAGCAGCACGTTTCGGTCCCCGCTCACGTCGTCGACGAGGACAAGTTCACTTCGGGCCATGCCTTCGACGGTTCGTCGATCGCCGGCTGGAAGGGCATCGAGGCCTCCGACATGCTGCTGATGCCGGATCCGGCCACCGCGAACATCGATCCGTTCCGCGAGGAGCCGACGCTGATCCTGACCTGCGACGTGATCGAGCCGTCCGACGGCAAGGGCTACGCCCGCGATCCGCGCTCGATCGCCAAGCGCGCCGAGGCCTACCTGAAGGCCAGCGGCCTGGGCGACACCGCCTATTTCGGCCCGGAGCCCGAGTTCTTCATCTTCGACTCGGTCACCTGGAGCGCCGACATGTCGGGCTGCTCCGTGAAGATCAACTCCGAGGAAGCCTCCTGGTCGACCGGCAAGGAGTTCGAGGGCGGCAACCTCGGTCACCGTCCGGCGGTCAAGGGCGGCTACTTCCCGGTGCCGCCGGTCGACTCGTTCCAGGACATGCGCTCGGAGATGTGCCTGATCCTCGAGCAGATGGGCGTGCCGGTCGAAGTCCACCACCACGAGGTGGCGGGTGCCGGCCAGAACGAGATCGGCACCAAGTTCTCGACGCTGGTGCAGCGCGCCGACTGGACCCAGCTGCTGAAGTACGTGGTGCTGAACGTGGCGCACAGCTATGGCAAGACCGCGACCTTCATGCCGAAGCCGGTCGTCGGCGACAACGGCTCGGGCATGCACGTGCACCAGTCGATCTGGAAGGACGGCCAGAACCTGTTCGCCGGCGACAAGTACGCCGGCCTGTCGGAGTTCGCGCTGTACTACATCGGCGGCATCATCAAGCACGCCCGCGCGCTGAACGCGATCACCAACCCCGGCACCAACTCGTACAAGCGCCTGGTTCCCGGCTTCGAGGCCCCGGTCAAGCTCGCCTACTCGGCGCGCAACCGGTCGGCGTCGATCCGGATCCCGTACGTCAGCAACCCGAAGGGCCGTCGCATCGAGACCCGCTTCCCGGATCCCACCGCGAACCCCTACCTGTGCTTCGCCGCGCTGATGATGGCGGGCCTGGACGGCGTGCAGAACAAGATCCACCCGGGCGAGGCGGCCGACAAGAACCTGTACGACCTGCCGCCCGAGGAAGACGCGAAGATCCCGACCGTTTGCTCGTCGCTCGACCAGGCGCTCGAGCACCTGGACAAGGACCGCGAGTTCCTGACCCGCGGCGGCGTGTTCTCGAACGAGATGATCGACGCCTACATCGAGCTCAAGATGGACGAGGTCACCCGCTTCCGGATGACCACGCACCCGATCGAGTTCGACATGTACTACAGCCTCTGATCGGCCGGGGGCGAGGGCGACGGGGCGGATCGATGCCCTGCACGCCGGCGGGGCGGCACGCCGCCCCGTTCGTCGACGGGGCGGGCGACCGCCCCGTTGTCGTTTGCTACACTCGAAACGCCCCTCCGACAGACAGGCTGCCGGGCTGCGCGTCCGGCTCGACACCATGAAGCTCGCCTCCCTGCTTTCCCTGCCCGCGCTCGCGGTCTCGCTCGCCTCGCCGGCCGCGCTGGCGCAGGTCTACCGCTGCGAATCCGATACCGGCGTGCCGATCTACCAGGGTTCCCCGTCGGGCAAGAACTGCCGCCAGCTGGACATGGCGCCGCTGACCACGATCCCGGCGCCCAAGCTGCCGGCGGGCGCGGCTGCCAAGCCGGCGGCGCCGTCGGCGGGCCAGCAGGGCGCCGCCCGGCCGGCGGCCGGCGCGACCGGCCCGGCGGATTTCCCGCGCGTGGACCCGGGCACCCAGCGCGCCCGCGACGGCGAGCGGCGCAGCATCCTCGAGACCGAGCTGGCGCGCGAGGAAGGCCGGCTCGACTCGCTTCGCCGCGAGTACAACAACGGCGAACCCGAGCGGCTCGGCAGCGAGCGCAATTACCAGAAGTACCTCGACCGCGTCGAGCGGTTGAAGGAAGACATCGCGCGATCCGAGGCGAACATCGCCTCGCTCAGGCGCGAGCTCGCGGCGATCAGGGAGTGAGCGGAAGAGGCGCGCCAGACGGATCCGGCCGGCGCGTCCGCGGCGATTCGCCGCTCGCCGGGCTGGACCTGCTCGGCACCGCGGTCGTCGTCCTCGACGAGAGCGGCTGCGCCAGCTTCCTGAACCCGGCTGCGGAGCAACTGTTCGAGGTTTCTCGCCGCATCGTGGTCGGCCAGCCCTTCGGGCGGCTGTTCGTCGACGGTGCACCGATCGAGGGCCTGCTGGCCGAGGCGAGGGCGGGCGAGTTCGAGGAAAAGCGCACCGATCTGGAGCTCGAGCGCCCCGGTCGGGAGCCGATGCTGCTGCTGGTCACCGCGACGGTGCTCGACGAAGGGCCCGGCGCGCTGCTGGTCGAGTTTCGCGAGCACGACAAGCGCTGGCGGGTCGATCGCGAGGAGCGCCTGCTCGACTCGGCGCAGGCCAACCGCGAGCTGGTCCGCAACCTGGCCCACGAGATCAAGAACCCGCTGGGCGGCATCCGCGGCGCGGCGCAGTTGCTCGAGAGCGAGCTCGGCTCGCCGGGGCTGCGCGAGTACACGCAGGTGATCATCAAGGAGGCCGACCGGCTGCAGCTGCTCGTCGACCGCCTGCTCGCCCCGCACCGGCATCCGCACATCGTCGGCGACGTCAACATCCACGAGGTCTGCGAGCGGGTGCGCTCGCTGGTGCTGGCCGAGTTCCCGAACGGGCTCGCGATCCGGCGCGACTACGACACCAGCCTGCCCGAGTTCCGCGGCGACCGCGAGCAGCTGATCCAGGTGCTGCTGAACCTGGTGCGCAACGCGGCCCAGTCGATGGGCGGCCGCGGCGAGATCGTGCTGAAGACCCGGATCACCCGCCAGGTCACGATCGCCAAGCATCGCTGGAAACTGGCATTGGACTTGCATGTGATCGACAACGGCCCGGGTGTGCCGGAGGAGATCAGGGACAGGATCTTCTTCCCGCTCGTTTCGGGCCGCGAAGGCGGCAGCGGCCTGGGGCTCACGATCGCTCAGACCTTCGTGCAACAGCACGGTGGCCTGATCGAATGCGACAGCCGGCCAGGACGCACCGACTTCCGGATCCTCCTGCCACTGCCTTGAGCCGGAACGGAATGAACGAGATCTGGATTGTCGACGACGACCAGTCGATCAGATGGGTGCTGGAGAAGGCACTGTCGCGCGACGGCTTCGCGGTGCGCGCCTTCGGCAGCGCGCGCGAATGCCTCGGCGCCCTGGACGAAGACAGCCCGAGGGTGCTGGTGTCCGACATCAGGATGCCGGGCGCGAGCGGCCTGGAGCTACTGCAGCAGTTCAAGAGCAAGCGGCCGGCCACGCCGGTGATCATCATGACCGCCTACTCCGACCTGGACAGCGCGGTCTCGGCCTTCCAGGGCGGCGCCTTCGACTATCTGCCCAAGCCCTTCGACCTGCCGAGCGCGGTCGAGCTGATCCGCCGTGCGTGGGAAGAGAGCGAACGCGAGGCGGCGGTCGAGGAAACGATCGACCAGGGCCTGGACATGCTGGGGCAGGCCCCGGCGATGCAGGAGGTCTTCCGCGCGATCGGCCGGCTGTCGCAGTCGAACGTGACCGTGCTGATCACCGGCGAGTCGGGCACCGGCAAGGAACTGGTGGCCCGCGCACTGCACAAGCACAGCCCGCGCGCGCAGCACGCCTTCGTGGCGCTGAACACCGCCGCGATCCCGCGCGACCTGCTCGAGTCCGAGCTGTTCGGCCACGAGCGAGGCGCCTTCACCGGCGCGCAGCAGACCCGGCGCGGCCGCTTCGAACAGGCCGAGGGCGGCACGCTGTTCCTGGACGAGATCGGCGACATGCCGGCCGAGCTGCAGACCCGGCTGCTGCGGGTGCTGTCCGACGGGCAGTACTACCGGGTCGGCGGCCACCAGCCGCAGAAGGCCAACGTGCGGGTCATCGCGGCCACCCACCAGAACCTAGAGGACCGGGTCCGCCAGGGCCTGTTCCGCGAGGACCTCTTTCACCGCCTGAACGTGATCCGGCTGCGGCTGCCACCGCTGCGCGAGCGAAGCGCCGACGTGCCGTTGCTGGCCCGACACTTCCTGCTGGCCAGCGCGCGCGAGCTGGGCGGCGAGCCCAAGCGGCTGACCGAGGCGGCGATGCGCGCGATGTCGGCGTTCTCGTGGCCCGGCAACGTGCGCCAGCTCGAGAACACCTGCCGCTGGCTCACCGTGATGGCGCCGGCGCAGGTGGTCGATGTCAAGGACCTGCCGCCCGAGATCCGCGAGGCGAACGCCGGCGTGGTCGTCCCGGGCGAAGCGGCGGCCGCCGGCATCGCCTCTCCGCCTCCGGCCGTGGCCGATGCGTCTCCCGACCCGCGCGGCCAGCAGGCGGCCGCGGCGCGTGGCGCCGTACCGAATGGGGCCTACGGGTCCGAGCCGTCGGCGGCGCCGGCGCAGGGCACCGCGGGGCTCGTGCAACCGGGAGACTGGTCGGCGCTGCTGCAGCTCGAGGTCGCCCGTCGGCTGGCCGCCCAGCCGCCCGAGCAGCGCGCCGAAGGCGGCAGCGAGCTGATGGACGCGCTGACCCGCGAGTTCGAGTCGACCGTCATCGGCACCACGCTCAAGCACACCCGCGGCCGCCGGATCGACGCCGCGCTGCGCCTGGGCATCGGCCGCAACACGATCACCCGCAAGATCCAGGACCTGCACCTGGAAGACGACGAGGGTTGAGGCTCAGTCCTCGAGCTCGACGATCACCGGCGCGTGGTCCGAGGGTTTCTCGAGCTTGCGCGGCTCGCGGTCGATCGCGCAGGCGCGCACCCTGGGCGCGATCCCCGCGTCGACCAGGATGTGGTCGATGCGCAGGCCGGCGTTGCGCCGGAAGCCCATCATCCGGTAGTCCCACCAGCTGAACTGCTTCGGCGGCTGATCGAACAGCCGGAACGCATCGACCAGCCCGAGCTCGACCAGCCGGACGAAGCGGGCGCGCTCCTCGTCGGAGCAGTGGATCTTGCCGGCCCAGAGCGCGGGGTCGTGGACGTCGCGGTCCTCGGGAGCGATGTTGAAGTCGCCGAGCAGCGCCAGGGGGGCCCAGCCCGGTGCCGCGGCATCCGTGCCTGCCGAGGCGGAGCTGGCTGCGTCTTGCACGGCCCCGGCCACGGCAGGCGCCAGCCAGTCGATCAGCGCGTCGATCCAGCGCAGCTTGTAGGCGTACTTGTCGGAACCGACTTCCTGGCCGTTCGGGAAGTAGGCGCAGACCACGCGAAGGCCGCCCACGGTGGCCGAGATCAGGCGCTGTTGCTCGTCTTCGAAGCGCGGGTTGCCGACGACCACGTTGGCCGGCGCGCCGACCGTGTCGCGGCGCGCCAGGATCGCCACGCCGTTGTAGGTGGGCTGGCCGGCGAACGCGGCCTCGTAGCCGGCCTCGGCGATCGCGTCCTTCGGGAACTGCTCGTCGCGCAGCTTGGTCTCCTGCAGGCACAGCACGTCGACCGGGTTGGCGGCGAGCCAGTCGAGCACCTGCGGCAGGCGGACCTTCAGGGAGTTGACGTTCCAGGTGGCGAGTTTCAGGCTCATGGCGTCGATGATAAACGACGGCCCTTCGCCCCTGGACCGATCGCGACGAAGGCGATGTCGTGCGAGCCTGAGGCCTTCCTCGCAATCCCTCCGATACCGCGACTTTGATGCTTCGTGCTTCTGGCCGATGATCGGGGTTTGCGGCATTCGATCGTCGACCGACATGGCTTCTTCTCCCGATACCTCCAGTCCCGCCGAGCGCCTCGACCGCCAGGCCCACGCGGCCGTCGCCCGCGCCACCGGCGCGCTGTCGCCCACCTCGGCGCTGCTCGCCTACCTCGACTGGGCGATGCACCTGGCGGCCTCGCCGGGCAAGCAGACCGAGCTCGCGATGCTGGCCTGGACCAACGCGACGCACGTGATGCGCTTCGCCGCGCGCGCGGCCACCGCCGGCCCGGGCCACGCGCCGCACTGCGTGGAGCCGCGCGAGACCGACCGGCGCTTCGCCGATCCGGCCTGGCAGCAGTGGCCGTTCTGCCTGATGCAGCAGTCCTTCCTGATGGCCGAGCAGTGGTGGGCCGAGGCTACCCAGGGCGTGCGCGGCGTGGACCGGCACCACGAGAACATGGTGTCCTTCGCGGCGCGGCAGTGGCTGGACATGATGTCGCCCGGAAACTGGCTGCCGACCAACCCGGTGGTGCTCCAGCGCACCGTGGAGCAGGGCGGCGCCAACCTGCTGCGCGGGCTGGCCAACCGGGTCGACGACCTGGAGCGCTGGTCGCGCGGCGCGCCGCCGGCCGGCGCCGAGGACTACGTCGTCGGCCGCGACCTGGCGGTCACGCCGGGCAAGGTGGTGCTGCGCAACCGGCTGATCGAGCTGATCCAGTACTCGCCGACCACGGAGCAGGTGCGCCCCGAGCCGGTGCTGATCGTGCCGGCCTGGATCATGAAGTACTACATCCTGGACCTGTCGCCGCAGAACTCGCTGATCCGCTGGCTGGTCTCGCAGGGCCACACGGTGTTCTGCATCTCGTGGAAGAACCCCGACAGGGACGATCGCGACCTCGGCATGGACGACTACCTGGAGCTCGGCGTGTTCGCGGCGCTCGACGCGATCGAGGCGATCGTGCCGGGGCGCAAGGTGCACGCGACCGGCTACTGCCTGGGCGGCACGCTGCTGTCGATCGCGGCCGCCGCGATGGCGCGCGACGATGGCCATCGGCTCGCCTCGATGACGCTGTTCGCCGCGCAGACCGACTTCACCGAGCCGGGCGAACTGTCGCTGTTCATCGACGCGAGCCAGGTGTCGCTGCTCGAGGCGCAGATGGACGAGGCCGGCTATCTCACCGGCGAGCAGATGGCCGGCGCCTTCCAGATGCTGCGCTCCTACGACCTGCTGTGGTCCAGGCTGGTCAACGAGTACCTGATGGGCGAGCCTCTCCCGATGAGCGACCTGATGGCCTGGAACGCCGACACGACGCGGATGCCTGCGAAGATGCACTCGCAGTACCTGCGCCGGCTGTTCCTGCACGACGACCTGAGCGAGGGCCGTTATCCGGTCGGCGGGCGGCCTGTGGCGCTCGGCGACATCGAACTGCCGGTGTTCTGCGTGGGCACGGTCGCCGACCATGTCGCGCCCTGGCGCTCGGTGTACAAGCTTCACTACCTGAGCCCGGCCGAGATCACCTTCGTGCTGACCAGCGGCGGGCACAACGCGGGCATCGTCAGCGAGCCCGGTCACCCGCACCGCAGCTACCGGATCGGCACGCGCGAGGCCGGCGGGCCCTACGTGTCGGCCGACGACTGGCTTGCCGCGACGCCCGAGCGCGAGGGTTCCTGGTGGCCGGAGTGGAGCGCCTGGCTGCAGGCGAGGTCCGGCGAGCCGGTGGCGCCGCCGCCGATGGGCGCGCCGCGCAAGGGCTATCGGCCGGTCTGCGACGCGCCGGGCGAATACGTGCTGCAGAAGTGAGGCAGGCGATGACCGAGATGGTGCTGATGCTGAACTGCGGTTCGTCGAGCATCAAGTTCGCGCTGTTCGACTTCACCCGCGAGTCGCTGTCGCGCACGCCGGAGTGGGGCGGCAAGATCGGCGGCATCGGCGGGCCCGCGCCCGCCTACGACGAGAACGGCGGCCCGGCCCGATCGATCGAGCTGGGGGGCGAGCGGCCCTACCACGCGGCGCTCGAGCTGATCCTCGAGCGCGCGCACGGGCAACTGGCCGGCCGGCCGCTCGCTGGCGTCGTGCACCGGGTGGTCCACGGCGGCAACAAGTACTTCGAGCCGGTGCGGGTCGACACGGCGGTGCTGGCCGACCTGAAGCGCTACATTCCGCTGGCGCCCTTGCACCAGCCCTTCGCGCTCGACGCGATCGAGGCGATGCTGGCCTCGCACCCGGGCCTGACGCAGGTCGCCTGCTTCGACACCGCCTTCCACCACACGCTGCCGGTCGTCGAGCAGATGCTGGCGCTGTCCTGGGAGGCCTGGGAGCGCGGGCTGCGCCGCTACGGCTTCCACGGCCTGTCCTACGACTACATGTCGATCGCGCTGCCCGAGCGGCACGGCGAGCTCGCCCGAGGGCGGACGATCGTGGCGCACCTGGGGAGCGGCGCGAGCCTGTGCGCGATGCGCGGGCTCAAGAGCGTGGCGACCACGATGGGCTTCTCGGCCCTCGACGGCCTGATGATGGGCACCCGCTGCGGCGCGCTGGATCCCGGCGCGGTCATCTACCTGATGGAGATCGAGAAGCTTTCGCTCGAGCAGGTGGGCCACCTGCTGTACCACGAGTCCGGGCTGCTGGGCGTGTCGGGCGTCTCGCCGGATCCACGGGTGCTGCTGCAGCAGGAGGCGCGCGAGGACGCGACCGGCGAACGGGTGCGCGCGGCGCTGGCGCTCTACGTGCGGCGCATCGTGCGCGAGATCGGCGCGCTGGCCTCGGTGCTGGGCGGGCTGGACCTGCTGGTGTTCACCGCCGGGGTCGGCGAGCACAACGCGGCGATCCGCGAGCGGGTCTGCCGCGACCTGGCCTGGCTGGGCGTGCAGATCGATGCGAGCGCCAACGCGGCGAATGCCCCGGTGCTGTCGCCGGCGGGCAGCCGGGTCGTGGTCGGCTGCGAGCCGACGAACGAGGAGTGGCTGGCGGCCTTGCGGGCCGAGCCGCTGTTGCGGGCGGCCTGATCGGCGGCGCGGGCGCGGGTGGCGCCCGCCGCTCAGAAACGGATCGAGGGCGCCGGCTCGGGTTCGGACGCCGCGGCTCGCCGGCGCTCTCGCGGGACCGGCGCGGCGGACGCGACGGGCGCGGCGGACTCGGGCGCGTTGCCGGCCGCCCCTGGCGGACCGGCCTGAAGCGTCACGACCGCGGGCTCGGGCTGGGTGAGCGGCTCGGGGCCGGCGAGCTGCCAGTCGCGCGGCAGCTTCGATTCCTTCGGGTAGCCGGCAGCATCGAGCATGCGGTCCCAGCCGGCGGGCTCGAACCCGACCAGGCGGTCGCGGCCGATCGACACGGCGGGAAAGGACAGCGACGCGAAGCCCAGCGCGGTGAATGCGTCGGCGTCGCGCTGCGTGCGGACCTCGCGGGCCTGGTGCGGAATGCCGCGGCGAACGAGGTGCTGGCGCGCCTGCTCGCAGGGCTGGCAGTCGGCTGCCACGTACAGCGTCACCGGATGCCGCTGCGAGGCGGTGCGAAGTTCGTAGGGCAGGGCCGCGGCGCTTCGCTGTCCGGCGGAGGCTGCGGCCTCCGGTCGCGCGCCGGCGCTCGCGCCGGGCTGGCCGAGCATGCGCGCGCCCGGCGGCGGGCGATCGCCGTAGGTGACCGTGCCGTCGGCGCCGACCCACTTGTACTGGGCGAAGGCCGCAGTGGGCAGGGCGGCGGCTAAGGCCAGCGCGATCGCGGCGCCGGCGATCGCGGGCCGGGAGGCAAGGGTGCGGCCGGCAGGCCGCCCGCTGCTGCAGGGTTCAGGCATGGGAGGGTTCCAGGTCGGAGGCCTCGACCATTCCATTGTGGCGCAGCAGCGCGTCGATCTGCGGGTCGCGCCCCCTGAACGCGCGGAAAGAGTCGATGGCCGGTCGGCTGCCGCCCACCGACAGGATCTCGGCCAGGAAACGGCGGCCGGTCTCGGCTACCGCCGCGGCCGGATCCGGCATCGCCATCGCCTCCTCGAAGGCAGCGTAGGCGTCGGCCGACAGCACCTCGGCCCACTTGTAGCTGTAGTAGCCGGCCGAGTAGCCGCCTGCGAAGATGTGCGAGAAGCTGTTCTGGAAGCGGTTCCAGGCCGGCGGGATCACCACCGCCACCTCTCGGCGCACCTCGTCGAGCAGGGCCTGCACGGCTGCGCCGGGCGCGGGCGCCTCGCCGCCTGCCGATGTGCCCGGCGCGGCCGGGTCGTACTCGGCGTGCAGCCGCATGTCGAACAGCGAGAACTCGATCTGGCGCAGCGTCTGCATGCCGCTCTGGAAGTTCCGCGCCGCCAGCATCCGGTCGAAGAGCTCGCGCGGCAGCGGCTCGCCGGTGTCGACGTGGGCGGTCATCGCGCGCACGTTGTCCCACTCCCAGCAGAAGTTCTCCATGAACTGGCTGGGCAGCTCGACCGCGTCCCACTCGACGCCGGAGATGCCCGACACGCCCGCGTCCTCGATCCGGGTCAGCAGGTGGTGCAAGCCGTGGCCGAACTCGTGGAACAGTGTGGTCACGTCGTCGTGGGTCAGCAGCGCGGGGCGCTTGCCGACCGGCGGCTGGAAGTTGCAGACCAGGTAGGCGGCCGGCGTCTGCAGCGAGCCGGCGTGCCGCCGGCGGCCGCGCGCGTCGTCCATCCAGGCGCCGGGGCGCTTCGAGGCGCGCGCGTACAGGTCGAGCCAGAACTGGCCGACCAGTTCGCCGTCGCGCTCGATCCGGAAGAAGCGCACGTCGGGATGCCAGACCTCGGTCTGGTCGGGCCGGATCGACACCGAGAACATCCGGCCGACCAGGCCGAACAGCCCGTCGAGCACCCGCGGCAGCTGGAAGTACTGCTTGACCTGCTGGTCGGAAAACGAATAGCGGGCCTCCTTGAGCCTTTCGCTGGCCCAGGCCATGTCCCAGGGGGCGAGCTCGGCCAGCCCCAGCTCGGCGGCCGCGAACTCGCGCAGCTCCTTCAGGTCGCGCTCGGCGAAGGGCCGGGCGCGGGCGGCCAGGTCGCGCAGGAAGCCGGCGACCTGTTCCGGAGACTCGGCCATCTTCGGCACCAGCGACACCTCGGCGTAGTTGCGGTAGCCGAGCAGCCCGGCCTCCTCGCGGCGCAGGGCCAGCAGCTCGTCGATCACCGGCGCGTTGTCCAGCGCGTTGCGCTTGCCGGCATCCTCGGGCGCGACCGCCTCGGCCGACGCGCGGGTCGAGTAGGCGCGGTACATCGCCTCGCGAAGCGCGCGGTCGTTCGCGTACTGCATGACCGGCAGGTAGGACGGGAACTGCAGCGTGAACTTCCAGCCCTCGCGGCCGTCGGCCTGCGCGGCCTCGCGGGCGGCCTCGATCGCGTCGGCGTGCAGTCCGTCGAGCCGGGCCTCGTCGTCCACGTACAGCGCGAAGGCGTTCGTGGCGTCGAGCACGTTCTCGGAGAAGCGCTGCGACAGCGCGGCGTGGCGGTCCTGGATCTCGGCGAAGCGCTCGCGCGCCGGCGACTTCAGCTCGGCGCCGCCGAGCCGGAAGTCGCGCAGCGCGTTCTCCACGGTGCGCCGGCGCGGCGCGGAGAGCGCGGCGAAGGCGGGCTGCGCCGCGAAGGCCTTGTAGCGCGCGAACAGCCCCTCGTGCTGCGACAGCTCGGTCCAGAACTGCGTGATCCGCGGCAGGTTCGCGTTGAAGGCCTCGCGCAGCGCCGGCGAATCGGCGACCGAATTCAGGTGCCCGACGATGCCCCAAGCGCGCCCGAGCCGCTCGGTCGCGTCGTCCAGCGGCTCGACGAACTCGTCCCAGGTGAGCGGCACCGCGTCCTGCGTGACCTTCTCCAGCGCCTCGCGCGCCTGCGCGATCAGCACGTCGAGCGCAGGGCCGACATGCTTCGGATCGAAGGCCGAGAAGCGCGGCAGCCCGGAGAAGTCGAGCAGCGGGTTGTCGGAGGCGGTTTGCGAGTCGGCAGCGCTCGTCGTTACGGCAGGCTTGGTGGTCGTGTCGGTCATGGTCGGTCGTTCGTGAGTCGGTGTGCGCGGCACGGACTCGGCGTGAGCCGCGCGGGTGAGAAGGTTGAGGCTCGTGATGGTTCGAAAGCTTACGTCGGGACGGCGCGGCAAGCTCTCAAGCCCCTGCGGCGGACCGTCGGGCGGCGCTTCGCGGTCTTGGCCCGCCGCAACGCATCGAGGCGGACGGGAGAGGCCAGATCCTCGCGCGCGTGGGCGCTGGCGAGAGAGCGCCGCCGAGACCGGATGCGCGAAGCGCAAGTCGACCCCTGTCCGAGCCGGCCCGCAGGGCCGGTGAGTTGGGGTCGACGGTCCGGGCTCGGCGTAGCGCGACCGAGCGTTTCCGCGAGGACAGCGCGTCCGCGCGCGAGGATCTGGCCTCCTCCGTCCGCCCGCGCAACCCGATCGCAGGTCAAGACCGCGAAGCGCCGCCCGCCGGTCAGCCCGCGAAGCGCCGCGCCGCCTCCACCGTGTTCACGAGCAGCATCGCGATCGTCATCGGCCCCACGCCCCCCGGCACCGGCGTGATCGCCCCGGCCACCTCGACCGCCGAAGCGAAGTCCACGTCCCCGCACAGCTTGCCCGCGTCGGGCCCTTCCTCGATCCGGTTGATGCCGACGTCGATCACGATCGCGCCCGGCTTGATCATGTCGCCGGTGATCATCTTCGGCCGGCCCACCGCCGCCACCAGGATGTCGGCGCGGCGGGTGTGGAAGGCGAGGTCGCGGGTGCGGCTGTGGCAGATCGTGACGGTGGCGCCTTCCTGCATCAGCATCAGCGCCTGCGGCTTGCCGACGATGTTGCTGCGGCCCACGATCACGGCCTCCGCGCCGTCGAGCTGCGCGCCCGCGTGCTCGAGCAGCTTCATCACGCCGTAGGGCGTGCAGGGGCGGAACAGCGGCGAGCCGGTCAGCAGCGCTCCCGCGTTGTGCAGGTGGAAGCCGTCGACGTCCTTGGCCGGCGAGATCGCCTCGATGACCAGGCGCTCGTCGATGTGCGGCGGCAGCGGCAGTTGCACCAGGATGCCGTGCACCGCCGGATCCGCGTTCAGCTCGCGGATCCGCGCCAGCAGGGCGGCCTCGGTCGTGTCGGCGGGCAGGTGATCGAACACGGAGTGGATGTCGGCCTCGGTGCACGCGCGGATCTTGTTGCGCACGTAGACGGCCGAGGCAGGCGAGTCGCCGACGAGGATCACCGCGAGCCCCGGGCGGGTGCCGCGGGCGGTGAGCGCGGCGGCGCGCTCGGCGACCTCGGCGCGGATCGTGCGGGACAGGGCGGTGCCATCGAGGATTCTGGCGGTCATTCGGGTAGCTCCGGCAGGGGGTTCGATCGATGCTAGCACGGGGTTCGGCGCCTCGACTTGCACTGCATCATGGCGCCTGCTATAGTTTCGGTCTTGCCGGGGGGGTATAGCTCAGCTGGGAGAGCGCTTGCATGGCATGCAAGAGGTCAGCGGTTCGATCCCGCTTACCTCCACCACCGGAAAAGTGAAAGTCCCGTTCGTCTAGAGGCCTAGGACACGACCCTTTCACGGTTGTAACAGGGGTTCGAATCCCCTACGGGACGCCAGATTCGAGCAACGCCCCGATTCGGAAACGAGTCGGGGCGTTTTGCTATGCGCTTCGGCTTTGACCTGCGGCGGTTCGGCCTCTATCGTTGGGGCGTTCTGGTCTTCCCGGTGCCCATGCGCAGATGACGAGCTTCGCGGATCCAACGCACGGCGGCCCCCGGGGCGAGGACGCGCGCGCCGGCGCGCCGGTCGATGCCGGCAAGCCGGCCGGCGCCGGGCACGCCCGTGGCGCGAGTCCGCGCGTGGCCGCGGTGCGCGGCAACGTCGTCGACGTGCGCTTTCCCGGCGACCCGCCGCCGCGCGCCCGCGCGCTGCGCGCCGGCCGCGACGGCGAGGTGGTGCTCGAGGTCGAGGCGCACGTCGACGCCCGCACCGTGCGATGCATCGCGCTCACCCAGACGCGCGGCCTCGCGCGCGGCGCGCCGGTGATCGACACCGGCGACGCGCTGCGGGTGCCGGTGGGCGAGGCGCTGCTCGGCCGGATGCTCGACCTGTTCGGCAATCCGCTCGACGGCGGCGATCCGCCCGCGACTCCGGACAGCCTGCCGATCGTGCGGGCGCCGCTGCCGCTCGCGCAGCGGGTGCCCGGCAACGAGATCTTCGAGACCGGCATCA
This sequence comes from Zeimonas sediminis, assembly GCF_023721795.1. NCBI lineage: Bacteria > Pseudomonadati > Pseudomonadota > Betaproteobacteria > Burkholderiales > Burkholderiaceae > Zeimonas > Zeimonas sediminis. The sequence continues at coordinate 78,560 of NZ_JAMQYE010000002.1, read as the reverse complement.
AGGCGATCGACCTGCTGAGCCCGCTCGAGCGGGGCGGCAAGGCGGGGCTGTTCGGCGGGGCCGGCGTCGGCAAGACGGTGCTGATCACCGAGCTGATCCACAACATGGTCGGCCACTACCAGGGGGTGAGCCTGTTTTGCGGGATCGGCGAGCGCAGCCGCGAGGCCGAGGAACTGTATCGCGAGATGCGCGAGGCCGGGGTGCTCGATCGCACGGTGATGGTCTTCGGCCAGATGAGCGAGCCGCCGGGCGCGCGCTTCCGGGTGGGCCATGCGGCCTTGTCGATCGCCGAGCATTTCCGCGACGAGCTGCGCCAGAACGTGCTGCTGCTGATCGACAACATCTTCCGCTTCGTGCAGTCGGGCGGCGAGGTGTCGGGCCTGATGGGCCGCGTGCCGTCGCGGGTCGGCTACCAGCCCACCCTGGCGAGCGAGCTGGCCGAGCTCGAGGAGCGGATCGCCGGTTCGCCGCAGGCCGCGATGACCTCGGTGCAGGCGGTCTACGTGCCGGCCGACGACCTGACCGATCCGTCGGCCACCCACACCTTCGCGCACCTGTCGGCCTCGGTCGTGCTGTCGCGCAAGCGCGCCGCGCAGGGCCTGTACCCGGCGGTCGATCCGCTGCGCTCCGATTCCAAGATGCTGTCGCCCGCCGTGGTCGGCGAGCGGCACTACCGGGTCGCGCTCGAGGCGCGCCGCACCCTGGCCGAATACGAGGACCTGAAGGACATCATCGCGATGCTCGGCTTCGAGGAGCTGTCGCACGCCGACCGGCGCACCGTGCTGAACGCGCGAAGGCTCGAGCGATTCCTGACCCAGCCCTTCCACACGACCGGCCAGTTCACCGGCGCGCAAGGGCGCACCGTGCCGCTCGAGCAGACGATCGCCGGCTGCGAGCGGATCCTCGACGGCGAGTTCGACGAGATCGACGAAGGCGCGCTCTACATGATCGGCAGCATCGACGAGGCGCGGCATGGCTGAGCCGCGAGGCGATCGACGCCTGATGCGGCTGCGCGTGCTGTTGCCGACGCGCGAGCTGGTCGACCTGCAGGTCTCGAAGGTCGTGGCCGAGGCGTGCAACGGCGCCTTCTGCCTGTTGCCCCGCCACGTGGACTTCGTCGCCGCGCTGGTGCCCGGCATTCTCGCGTACACCGCGCCGGGGCAGGCGGAGCGTTACCTGGCGATCGACGAGGGGACGCTGGTCAAGCGGGCCGACGACGTGCTGGTGTCGGTGGTGGACGCGGTGGCCGGCGACTCGCTGGAAGACCTGAGGTCGGCGATCGAGGGCCGTTTCCTCGAGATCGGCGAGGACGAGCGGCTCGCCCGGTCGGCGATCGCGCGGCTGGAGGCGGCGGCGCTGCGCGGGCTGATGGAGATGGAGCGGGGCGCGCGTGGCTGAGTTGCCGCAAGAGTCGGGCGCGGGGAGCCCCGCCGACGACGGCCCCGCCGCCGGAGCGCCGCGTCCCGCGCTCGCCGATCGCGTGGGCCGTCGCGCCGCGCGCAAGCTGCGGGCCCGCGGGCGCAAGGGCGCCAGCGTGTGGTTCTCGCTCGGTATGATCGGCCTGGTGGGCTGGTCGATTGCGGTGCCCACGCTGATCGGGGTCGCCGCGGGGCTGTGGCTCGACCGCAGCTGGCCGTCGGGGCGGGTGTCGTGGACGCTGACGCTGCTCTTCGCCGGCGCGGCGCTGGGCAGTTTCAACGCGTGGCGCTGGGTGCGGCAGGAGAGCGCGGAAGGCGCGAGCGACGAGGAAACCGGGGCAAGGCAAGCGGGGAGCGATGAGGACCGATGACTGACGGTCAGGGAGCGGGCGTCGCAGCCTGGCTGGTCGGCGCGCTGGCCGGCGGCCTGCTGGGCCTCGCGTTCTTCGCGGGGCTGCGCCTCACCGTGAACGCGCTGGCGAGTGCCCGGCGACCGGCGCTGCTGATGCTGGCCAGCCTGTTCGCGCGCACGCTGCTCGCGGTCGCCGTGTTCTGGGCGGTGGGCCGGTGGGCCGGGTGGCAGGGGCTGGTCGCCGCGCTCGGCGGTTTCCTGGTCGCGCGCACCGCGCTGCTCGCGCGCGCGCGTCGCGAAGACGCCGCGCGTCCGGCGGACGCCGCGAGCCGGCAAGGCGGGGAGCGATGATCGCGATCACGCCCGACGCCTGGGTCCTCTGGCACTGGGGGCCGTTCCCGGTCAACGCGACGATCGCGTTCACCTGGCTGGTGATGGCCCTGCTGGTCGTGCTGTCGTGGCTGGTCACGCGCCGGCTGACCGACGGGCCCGAGCCCTCGCGCTGGCAGCACGTGCTCGAGGTGCTGGTCACCGGCATCCGCGACCAGATCGCGCAAGTGAGCCGACAGGACCCGGGCGCCTACCTGCCGTTCGTGGGCACCCTGTTCCTGTTCATCGCCGCGTCGAACCTGCTGGCGGTGGTGCCGGGCTTCCGGCCTCCGACCGGCTCGCTGTCGACCACGACCGCGCTCGCCTTGTGCGTGCTGGTGGCGGTGCCGGTGTTCGGCGTCGCGCAGCAGGGCGCGCTCGGCTACCTCCGGCACTACCTGAGGCCCACGCCGCTGATGCTGCCGTTCAACCTGATCGGCGAGATCTCGCGTACGGTGGCGCTGGCGGTTCGCCTGTACGGCAACATCATGAGCGGCACGGTGCTGGCCGGCATCCTGCTCTCGCTGGTGCCGTTCTTCTTCCCGGTGGTCATGCAGTTGCTGGGCCTGCTCACCGGGATGATCCAGGCCTACATCTTCGCGGTGCTCGCGATGGTCTACATTGCTTCGGCGGCATCGGCGGCATCGGCGGCTTCGGGCGGCGCAAGCCGGGGCGGCTCCGGTTCCGCGGGCTCGCGGGAACGCGAGGCGAACGATCGGGGCCGGTGAACAGGAACGGCAAAGGGGAACCCGGAATGGACAGTCTTTCTCTCATCGGCATGGTTTCGATCGTCACCGCGGGGCTCACGCTCGCCGTCGGTTCGCTGGGGCCGGCCTTCGGCGAGGCGCGCGCGGTGGCCCAGGCGCTGGCCGCGATCGCACAGCAGCCCGACGAGAGCGCGACGATCACCCGCACGCTGTTCGTGGGCCTGGCGATGATCGAGTCGACCGCGATCTACTGCTTCGTGCTGGCGATGATCCTGGTCTTCGCCAACCCGTTCTGGAACCACTTCGTCCAGGCCGGCGGAGGCTGAGCATGCAGATCGACTGGCTGACCGTGGCGGCGCAGGCGGTCAACTTCCTGGTCCTGGTCTTCCTTCTGAAGAAGTTCCTGTACGGGCCGGTGGTCGCCGCGATCGAGCGCCGCGAGGCGCGGATCGCGGGCCGGCTGTCCGAGGCGGCCGAGCGCGAGGCTGCCGCCGGCCGGACGGCTCGAGACTACGAGGACAGGCTTCGGGGGTTCGAGCGCGAGCGCGAGGCGCTGGCCGCGCAGGCGCGCGACGATGCGGCCGCCGAGCGCGAGCGGCTGATGCAGGCTGCGCGCGAGGACATCGCGCGCACCGAGTCGGCCTGGCGCGAGGAGCTCGCGCGCGAGCGGCAGGCGATCCGCCAGGCGCTGAGGCAGGAGATCGCGGTGTCGGCGCAGGCGATCGCCCGCCGGTGCCTGGCCGACGTGGCCGACGCCGGGCTCGAGTCGCGTGCGATCGGCGTGTTCCTCGGCAAGCTGGCGGCGCTAGACGGCGAGCGGCGTGCGGCCTTCGCCGACGGGGCCGGGCCGGTGACCGTGGCAACCGGCTTCCCCCTTGCGGCCGCCGACCGGCAGCGAGTCCTCGAGGCATTGCGCGAGCTCGTCGGCGGCGACGTCGACACGGTCTTCGAGACCGATCCGGCACTCGTCTGCGGCATCGAGATCGACCGGGCGGGGCGGCGGATAGGCTGGTCGGTGGCCGATCAGCTCGACGAGGTCGAGGACGCGCTGCTGCGCCGGCTGGCCGAGGCCGGAGACGCCGAAGCGCGGCCGCCGGTCGCCGGCGGCGCGGCGCGGGGCGCCGCGGCTTGACGGCCTGAGCGCGGCGAACCGGCGATGTCCTCGATCTTCCCGCACGGCACGCAGTCGCTGATCGACCAGGCGCTCGAGAGCTTCGAGCCGTCGTTGCGGATCGCCGAAACCGGCGTCGTGACCCGCGTCGACGGCGACGTCGCGCGGGTGCGCGGCCTGCCCGGCCTGGGGTCCGAGGAGCTGGTCGAGTTCGACGGCGGCGCGCGCGGCATCGCGATCGACCTTCAGGCCGACGAGGTCGGCGTGGTGCTGGTCGACGCGGGCGACGGGCTGCGGGCCGGCACGCGCGCGCGGTCAGGCGGACGGCAGCTCGAGGTGCCGGTGGGCGAGCGACTGCTGGGCCGGGTCATCGATCCCACCGGCCGACCGCTGGACGGCCGGGGGCCGCTGCACGCCGACGACCGCCGGCCTGTCGAGGCCGCGCCGCCGGCGATCATGGACCGGGCCCCGGTCACCGAGCCGCTGCAGACCGGGCTGAAGGTGGTCGACGCGCTGATCCCGATCGGCCGGGGCCAGCGCGAGCTGATCGTCGGCGACCGGCAGAGCGGCAAGACCACGATCGCGGTCGACACGATCCTCAACCAGCGCGGCAGCGGGGTCGCCTGCGTGTACTGCGCGATCGGCCAGCGCGGCACCGCGGTGGCCTCGGTGATCGAGTCCCTGCGCGCCGGCGGGGCGCTCGACTACACCGTGGTGGTGGTCGCCGCCGGCGAGGATCCGGTGGGCCTGCAGTACGTCGCGCCGTACGCGGCCACGACGATCGCCGAGCGCTTCATGCGGGCCGGCCGGGACGCGCTGATCGTCTACGACGACCTGACCCGCCACGCGCGCGCCTATCGCGAGCTGTCGCTGCTGCTGCGCCGGCCGCCGGGCCGCGAGGCCTACCCCGGCGACGTCTTCTACCTGCACGCCCGGCTGCTCGAGCGCGCGACGCGGCTGCGCGACGAGCTCGGCGGCGGTTCGCTCACCGCGCTGCCGGTGGTCGAGACGCAGGCGCAGGACATCGCGGCCTACATCCCGACCAACCTGATCTCGATCACCGACGGCCAGGTCTACGTGTCGCCGGACCTCTTCCACAAGGGGATCCTGCCGCCGGTCGACGTGGGGCGCTCGGTGTCGCGGGTGGGCGGCAAGACACAGCTGGCCGCCTACCGGGCGGTGGCCGGCCCGCTTCGGCTGGCCCACGCCCAGTTCGAGGAACTCGAGGCCTTCTCGCGCTTCGCGACCCGCCTCGACGAGCAGACCCGCGCGCGGATCGAGCGCGGGCGCCGGGTGCGCGAGGCGCTCAAGCAGGGACGACATTCGCCGCTCACCCCGGCCGAGCAGGTGGCGGTGCTGCACGCGGCCGGGCAGGGCATCTTCGACGACTGCCCGCTCTCGGAGATCCCGGCGATCGAGCGGGCGATCTGCGCGGGGCTGGCCGAGGCCTGCGGCGACCTGTGCGCGCGCATCGAGCGCGGCGAGAAGCTCGATGCGTCCGACTGGCAGCGGCTCGAGGCGCTCGCGCGCGACGCGGTCGCGACCCGCATGGCCCGCTCGGGCGCCGCGAGGGGCTGATGGAGTCGCTCGACCGGCTGCGCCGCCAGCTCGAGAGCTTCGAGGACCTCGAGTCGGTGGTGCGCACGATGAAGACGCTCGCCGCGGTCAACATCCACCATTACGAGCAGGCGGTGCGCGCGCTGGCGGTCTGGTATCGCACGGTGGAGCTGGGCCTGCACGTGGTGCTGCGGGACCTTCGCGTGGCGGCGCCGCCGGCGCCGGACCGGAGGCGGACCGGCGCCGCGTTCGTCGTGTTCGGGTCCGATCACGGGCTCTGCGGGCGCTTCAACGAGGACGTCGCCGGGCGCGCGGTCGCGGCGGTCCGCGCTGGGCCCGCCGCGCCGCGGGTGCTCTCGGTCGGCGCGCGCGGCGCGCAGCGGCTCGCCCACGCTGGCATCGCGGTCGAGGACACGCTGCCGGTGCCGGGCTCGGTCGCCGGCATCACGGCCACCGCCCGCGAGGTGCTGCTCAGGGTCGACGCGTGGCGCGACGCCGGCATCGGGACCGTCGACCTGGTCTACGGTCGGCACCTGTCGAACGCCTTGTCCGAGCCCACGGTTCAGCGCCTGTTGCCGGTCGACTTCGCGGCCTTCCGGGCGCTCGAGGCCGAGCCCTGGGCGTCGCGATCGATCCCGACCTACTCGATGGAGCGCGACGCGCTGCTGTCGGCGCTGTTGCGACAGTACTTCTTCGTGTCGGTGTTCCGCGCGTGCGCCGAATCGCTGGCCAGCGAAACCGGCGCGCGCCTTGTCGCGATGCAGGCGGCCGAGAAGAACCTGGCCGAGCGCCAGGGCGAGCTCGGCGCGGCGTTCCGGCGGGCCCGCCAGGACCGGATCACCGCCGAGCTGCTGGAGCTGGTCGCCGGCTACGAGCTCGCCTCGGACGGGCGGGGCTGACGAGCCGGGCTGAGGCGCGGGCGGACCCCGCTCGCCCGGGCGCCGCGGCCGGCCGGAGCATAATGCGCGCATGCTGAAGATTCCCACCGCCTTCGAACACACGCTCGACTTCGAGCTGGACGACGACGCGATCGCGCACGTGTTCGTGCGCGACTCGCTCGTGCAATTCGGCGACTCGCCGGGCGCCTTGCCCTGGCGCTTCTACCGCGAGGCCGGCCTGGTTCCCGGCCGCGTGCACGGCATCGGCCAGCTCGAGGGCCGCCGGCACCTGGCGGTGGCCCTGCCCGACGAGTTCGGCGCCGAGGCCCTGCCCGCCGGTCTGCGCGCGGCCGGCCTGCGCAGCTGGTTCGGCGTGCTCGACGACGTGTCGCTGGCGATCGCGATGCGCGGCGTTCAGCTCGTCGAGTGGGACCGCACCCACCGCTTCTGCGGCGCCTGCGGCACGCCGACCGAGCGGGTCGGGCACGAGCGGGCCCGTCGCTGCCCGGCCTGCGGCCTGAGTTCCTACCCGCGGATCTCGCCGGCGATGATGGCGCTGGTCACGCGCGGCAAGGAGCTTCTGCTCGGCCGCGGGCTCAACTTTCCGCCCGGCCGCTACAGCGCGCTGGCCGGCTTCCTGGAGGCAGGCGAGTCGATCGAGGAAGCGCTGGTGCGCGAGGTGCGCGAGGAGGCCGGCGTCGAGGTCAAGAACCTGCGTTATTTCGCGAGCCAGAGCTGGCCCTTCCCGAACTCTCTGATGATCGCGTTCACCGCCGAATGGGCGGGCGGCGACATCCGCATCGACGAGAACGAGCTGGCCGACGCGCAGTGGTTCCCGATCGACGCGCTGCCCCAGCTGCCGCCCCGGATCAGCATCGCCCGGGCGCTGATCGAGGCCACGGTCGCCGAGCTGGCGGCCGCGCCGGACTAGCGACTAAGCCGGCCGCGCCGGCCCGCCCGGGCTCTTCACCGGGCGGCCAGGGCTTTAGCCGCGCAGCCGCTTCGCCAGGCTCACGACCGCGACGGTGAACGCGCCGGCGGCGATGCCGGCGAGCGCGTCGACCAGGGTCGGTCCGATCGCCGCGACGATTCCGCCGAAACGCTCCGCCAGGCCGGCCACCCAGTGGTGCAGCGGCGGAATCCCGTGGGTCAGGATGCCGCCGCCGACCAGGAACATCGCCGCGGTGCCTGCGACCGACAGCGCCTTCATCAGCCAGGGCGCCGCGCCCAGGATGCCGAAGCCGAGGCTGCGCCGGAACCGCGACCAGGCGCCGTCGCCCGGCCGCCGGCTCAGGTAGAGCCCCGCGTCGTCGAGTTTCACGATGCCGGCCACGATGCCGTAGACGCCGACCGTCATGATCGCCGCGATGCCGGCGAGCACCGTCACTCGGGTGCCGAAGGCCGCGTCGGCCACCGCGCCCAGGGTGATCGCGATGATCTCGGCCGACAGGATGAAGTCGGTGCGGATCGCGCCCGCGATCTTCTGTTTCTCGAAGGCAACCAGGTCGATCGCCGGGTCGCTGATCGCCCTGACCAGCTCGCCGTGCCGCTCGGACTCTCCGCCGTCGCCGTGCGAAAGCTTGTGCCAGACCTTCTCGAAGCCCTCGTAGCAGAGGAACAGGCCGCCCGCCATCAGCAGCGGCGTGACCGCCCAAGGCGCGAAGGCGCTGATCGCGAGCGCCGCCGGCACCAGGATCAGCTTGTTGCGGATCGAGCCCTTGGCCACCGCCCAGACCACCGGCAGCTCCCGGTCGGCCTTCACGCCGGTGACCTGCTGGGCGTTGAGCGCCAGGTCGTCGCCGAGCACGCCGGCTGTCTTCTTGGTGGCGACCTTGGTCAGCGCCGCCACGTCGTCGAGCGCGCCGGCCGCCTTCTTCGCGGTGATCTTGGTCAGGATCGCGACGTCGTCGAGCAGCGTGGCGATGTCGTCGATCAGGGCCAGGAGGCCGGTGCCTGCCATGCGAGCTTCCTTGGTATCCGGGGTGGCGGTCGCTCAGTCGTCGTAGCGACCGAGCCGCACCTGGGTGTTGCCCGGCCGCAGGTGCGCCAGCGAGGGCATCACCAGCACCGTGTGGTCGTAGGGCGCGAGCCAGACCTTGTCGCCGTCCTGCGCGATCGGCGTGCCGGCCTTCTGGACCACGCCCAGCCCCTCGATCGGCACCAGGAAACGGAAGTCGAGGCTGCGCGCCACCACCGGCTCGGTCACCCGGACGACCCGCTGGCGCGCGGGAAGCGGCACCGACAGGTGGGGGGCGACGGCGTCGAAGGGCAGGCTTCCGCTTGCGGCGAGGAAGCGCAGCATCGTGTCGCGGGCCACCGCCTCGGCGCCGCGCTCCCAGTGCTGGCCGCACTCGACCAGCGCCGACTGGCGCGGGCTCGCCGGATCGTTGAAGCCGCCGCGGTCGCGCATCCGCAGGCCGGCGGGGTGGCCGGTGTCGATCAGCAGGTCGGCGGGCATGCCGATGCGGCGGGCGAGCTCCAGGTGCTTGTCGAGCATCCCGCAGACCATGATCGGGCGGCAGGGCTCGTGCATCGAGTGGATGTCGAGCAGGAAGTCGGCCCGGTCGACGAAGGGCTGCAGCTGACGCGCCCTGCGCAGCTCGGCCGAGTCGCGCGGGCCGAACAGCGTGTCGTCGGCCCAGACCCGGTTGAAGTCCTCGTCGATGAAGCGCGACGCGTTCGGGTCGTCGAAGTCGAAGCGGGCGAAGGCCTCGACGTTCGCGAAGGCCAGGATCAGCCGCCCGGCCGCGGGCCGCAGGCCGCTGCGCAGCAGCCAGTCCAGAGCCAGCGCGCCGCAGAATTCGTTGCCGTGCGTGAGCGCCTGCACCATGACCGTGGGGCCCGGGCGTCCGGAGTCGAGCTCGTGAACGTAGTCCACGCCGGTATTGCCGTGGCGCCAGCCCGAGATGTCGGGCGGCGAGATCTCGATCGGGTAGTGGCCGGGCGCGGCGGCGGCGGCCGGGCGGGTCGGTTCAGTCATGGCGATTCGCCTTGGTTCGGGTGTAGTCGAGCAGCGCGTCGACGAGCGTTCGCAGGTTCGCCTGCAGCGCGGCGAAGCCCTCGTTCGGCTCGCGGGTGGCCGGGTCCATGTACAGGCGCTTGTTGATCTCGAGCTGCAGGCTGTGGCGGCCGGCGGCCGGGTCGGAGTATGCGCGAACCAGCTCCACGCCCTTGTACGGGTCGTTGACCTTCACCTCATAGCCCATGCCGGACAGGACCTCGCGCACGAAGGCGGTGAAGCCCGCCTCGCAGGTGCTGCCGTCGCGGTCGCCGAGCACGAAGTCGGCGCGCACCGCGCCGGCGCCGCCTTCGCCCTGCACGCCGGCCACCGGGTTCATCGAGTGGCAGTTCAGGTGGTAGGAGACGCCGAAGCGGGCGTGCGTCGCGTCGATGGCGCCTTGCAGCGCGCGATGGTAGGGGCGGTGGCCGCGCTCGATCCGGTCGAGCACCTCGTCGACGCGCAGCCTGCGGCCGTAGATCGGCCGGCCGTCGTCGAGCGTGCGCCAGACCAGCGCCTTGCCGAGCCGCGCCTTGCCGCTGGGGCGATACTCGTGGGGCCAGCTTCCTCCCTCGATCAGGTCGAGGTCGATGTCGCCGTGGTGGCGGTTCGGGTCCAGCCAGGTGCGCGGAAAGCGCGCCGCGATCAGGCTCACGCCCAGCTCGGTGGCCGGCAGGTAGAGCTCGTCGATGAAGCAGTCCTCACCGTCGCGCAGGTCGAACTCGCTGACGATCGCGTCGAAGTCGGCCGGGAACTCGCGGCCGGAGTGGGGCGAGTCGAGCAGCAGCGGCTCCCGGGGATCGTCGGGACCGTAAAGCGCCAGGGCCTGTTCGGGGGTCATTCCGTGTTCGTTTCCAGGGGGGCGAGGCCGGCGTCAGCCATCGTTCAGGTGGCAGGCCGACCAGCGGCCCGGGGAAGTCTCGCGCAGCACCGGCGCCTGCGCCGCGCAGCGCGGCATCGCCTTCGGGCAGCGGGGATGGAAGTGACAGCCCGGCGGCGGCGCGAGCGGCGACGGGATCTCGCCGCGGATCGGCACGAAGTCGCGCCGCTTGCGGTCGAGCCGCGGCACCTCCTCGAGCAGCGCCTGCGTGTACGGATGGTCGGGCGAATCGAACAGGGTCTCGGTCGCGCCGATCTCGACGACCCGGCCCAGGTACATCACCACCACGCGCTGCGACAGGTGGCGCACCACGCCGAGGTCGTGGCTGATGAACAGGTAGGTGAGGCCGAACTCGTCGCGCAGGTCCATGAACAGGTTCAGCACCTGGGCCTGGATCGACACGTCGAGCGCCGCCACCGCCTCGTCGCAGACCAGGAACTCGGGCTTCACCGCGAGCGCCCGGGCGATGCCGATCCGCGCCCGCTGGCCGCCGGAGAACTGGTGCGGGTAACGGCGAGAGAAGCCCGGGTCGAGCCCGACTCGCCGCAACAGGTCGGCCACGTAGTCCTCGACCTGCCCGCGATCGACGATGCCGTGCACCCGCGGCGCCTCGCCGACGATCTCGGCCACCCGCATGCGCGGGTTCAGCGACGCGAAGGGGTCCTGGAAGATCATCTGGATCGGGGGGCGCCGGCCGCCGCCGGCCTGCAGCGGCCGGCCGCGGTAGCGGACCTCGCCCTCGCTGGGCGCGTGCAGGCCGCAGCCGACGCGCCCGAGCGTGGACTTGCCGCAGCCGGACTCGCCGACCAGCCCCACGACCTCGCCCTCGGCGATCCCGAAGCTGACCCGGTCCACCGCGTGAACGGTCTGCTCGGAAACCCGCGCGCCCAGCATCCGGGCGAGCTTCTCGATCGCGTCGAGCTTCTTCGTGAAGCGCTTCGAGACCGCGCGGAACTCGAGCAAGGGGGCGTTCATGCCGTGGCCTCGGCCAGGGGGAAGTGGCAGCGCACAGCGCGGCCGTCGCCTGCCGCCAGGTCGGGCATCCGTCCGCAGTCGGCGCGGGCCTCCGGGCAGCGTTCGGCGAACGCGCAGCCCGGGCCGAGCCTGAGCACCGACGGGGTCGAGCCGCGGATCTGCCGCAGGCGGGCGCCCGGCCGCGCGCTGGCCGGCACCGAGTCGAGCAGGCCGCGCGTGTACGGGTGGCGAGGCGAGTCGAGCACCTCGGCGCTGCCGCCGGTCTCGACGATCCGCCCGGCGTACATCACCGCGATCCGGTCGGCGAGCCCGGCCACCACGGCGAGGTCGTGGGTGATCCACAGCAGCGCGGTGCCCGACTCGCGCACCAGCTTCTGCATCTCGTGAAGGATCTGGCCTTGCACCGTGACGTCGAGCGCGGTGGTCGGCTCGTCGGCGATGATCAGGTCGGGCTCGTGCAGCAGCGCGATCGCGATCGCCACCCGCTGGCGCATGCCGCCCGAGAACTGGTGCGGGTACTGCTTCAGCCGCTCGGCCGGCGACGCGATGCCCACGCGCTCGAGCGCCCGGACCGCGCGCTCGCGGGCCGCCGCGCGGCTTACCCGGTCGTGCGCGAGCACCGTCTCGACCATCTGGGTCCCGATCGACAGCACCGGGTTCAGCGTCATCATCGGGTCCTGGAAGATCATCGCGATGCGCTTGCCGCGCAGCTTTCTCAGCGACTCTTCCGGCGCGCCGACCAGCTCGGTTCCGTCGAACGCGATGCTGCCGGCGGCGACGCGGCCCGGCGGGTCGATCAGGCCGAGGATCGAGAAGCCGGTCACCGACTTGCCCGAGCCCGATTCGCCGACCAGGCCCAGCACCTCGCCGCGGGCGATCTCGAAGCCGACGTCGGCCACCGCAGGCAGGATGCCGTCGCGGGTAGCGAACTCGGTGCGCAGGCCGCTCACGCGCAGCAGGGGAGCGTTCGCCATCACTTGGCCAGCCGCGGGTTCAGCACGTCGCGCAACTGGTCGCCGACCAGGTTGATCGACAGGATCGTGAGCAGCAGCGCCACGCCCGGGTAGACGCTGATCCAGTACTTGCCCGACAGCAGGTACTCGTAGCCGGTGGCGATCAGCAGGCCGAGCGAGGGCTCGGTGGCGGGCAGGCCCAGCCCAAGGAAGGACAGCGTGGCCTCGAGCGCGATCGCGTGCGCGACCTGCACCGTGCCGACCACGATCAGCGGCGGCAGCGCGTTCGGCAGCAGGTGGCGCAGCACGATGCGCGCGCCCGACAGGCCCAGCGCGCGCGCCGCCTCGACGTACTCCTTGTTGCGCTCGACCAGCGCGGCCGAGCGCGCGGTGCGCGCGTAGTAGGCCCACTGGACCGTGACCAGCGCCACGATGATCTTGTCCACACCGGTGCCGAGCACCGCGAGCAGCACCAGCGCGACCAGGATCGCGGGGAAGCCGAGCTGGATGTCGACGATCCGCATGACCACCTGCTCGAAGCGCCCGCCCAGGTAGGCGGCGAGCACGCCGGCCAGGCTGCCGATCGCCAGCGCGAGCAGGCCGCTCGCCACGCCCACGTACAGCGACACCCGCAGGCCGTGGAAGATCGCCGACAGCATGTCGCGCCCCTGGCCGTCGGTCCCGAGCAGGTAGGTGACGCCCGACATGCCCTGCTCGCCGGGAGCCAGCCGCGAGTCGAGAAGGTCGAGGCTGGCCAGGTCGTACGGATCCTGCGGCGACAGCCAGGGCGCGAACACGGCCACGAACAGGATGGCCAGCAGCATCGCGAGGCCGGCCAGCGCGACGCGGCTCTCGGCGAACTGTCGCCAGAACCTGCGCAGCGGCGATTCGCCGCGCGCGGCCGGCGCCGCGCCTGCCGGCGAAGGGGAGGGCGCGCCCGCGCTCATCCCTTCGCCTCCGACAGGCGCACCCGCGGGTCGAGCACCGAGTACAGGATGTCGACGACCAGGTTGATGACGATGAACATGAACACCACCACCATCAGGTACGCCACGACCACCGGCCGGTCGAGCTGGAAGATCGAGTCGATGACCAGCTTGCCCATGCCGGGCCAGGCGAAGATCGTCTCGGTGACGATCGCGTAGGCGATCACCGAGCCGAGCTCCAGGCCGATCACGGTGACCAGCGGGATCAGGATGTTCTTCAGCAGGTGCACGCCGACCACGCGGGTGCGCGACAGCCCCTTGGCCCGCGCGAAGCGGATGTAGTCGAGCAGGCTCTGCTCGCGCACCTGCGCGCGGGTGAGCCGGGTGATCAGCGAGAGCTTGAGCAGCGCCAGGTTGGCGGCCGGCAGCAGCGCGTGGCGCAGTCCCTCCCAGTGCAGGATCGACAGCTGCATGCCGAGGAATTCGCTGGTCGGGCCGCGGCCGGTCGAGGGCAGCCAGCCCAGCGTGACCGCGAACACCAGGATCAGCATCAGGCCGACCCAGAAGGTCGGCAGCGAGAAGCCGAGGATCGAGCCGGCCATGATCGCGCGGGCGCCCCAGCCGTTGGGCCGAAGGCCCGCATACAGCCCGAGCGGGATGCCGATCGCGATCGCGATCAGCATCGCCAGCACCGCCAGCTCGAGCGTGGCGGGCATCCGCTCGAAGATCACCTCGAGCGCCGGCCGCGCGTACACGAAGGAGTCGCCGAGATTGCCGCTGGCGGTGCCCTTCAGGAAGATCCAGTACTGCTCGAGCACCGGCTTGTCCAGGCCCAGCGCCGCGCGGGCGCGGTCCTTCTCGATCTGGTCGGCCGTGGGGTTGACCAGGATCTCGACCGGGTCGCCGACCAGGTAGAGCCCGCCGAATACCAGCACGCTGGTGACGAACAGCACCAGCAGCGTCTGGGCCAGGCGACGCAGGACGAAGACGGTCATCGCGGCGCGAAGGGTCCGGGTGCGGCGCCGGCTTGCGGGGGCCGGCGCCCGGCTCTCACTTGGCCGGCACCACGTCGTAGGCCAGCGTGTACTGGTCGGCGCGCGCCCGGTAGCTCAGCCCCTTGCGCGTGCCCCAGGTGCTCACCTCGTAGTGCACCGGCACCAGGCCCATCAGCTCGATCGCCTTCTCGCTGGCGGCCGCCAGCATCAGCCCGCGCTTGGTGTCGTCGATCGTCGTGAGCGCGGTGGTGATCAGCGCGTCGAGGCCGGCGTCGGAGAAGCGGCCGCGGTTCGCCGCGCCCATGCCGGCGGCCCGGTCGTAGGTGCCCAGCAGCGAGCGCAGCGGCGAGCTGGTGTCGCCCGATTCGGCGCCCCAGCCCGCCAGAAGGAACGAGAACTCGAGCTTGGAGCCGCGCGAGAAGAACACGTTCGACGGCATCGTCTCGAGCTTGGTCTGGATGCCGTTGCGGGTCAGGAACTGGGCGATCGCCTGGGCGATCGCGGCGTCGTTGATGTAGCGGTTGTTCGGCGCATGCAGCGTCAGCCCGAAACCGTTCGGATAGCCGGCCTCGGCGAGCAGCTTCTTCGCGCCGGCAGGATCGTACTTTTCGGCCTTGAGCTTCTGGCTGGTGCCGAAGAACTGCTCGGCGAGCAGCTGTCCGGCGGGCACCGACTGGCCCTCCATGATGCGCGAGGCGATCGCGTCGCGGTCGATCATCTTGCTGATCGCGCGGCGCACGCGCGGATCGCGCAGCGGGTTGGCCTCCATCGGCTTGCCGTCGGCGGTGGTCACGAACGGCGAGTTCGTCTCGCGTCCGCTGTCCATGTGCAGGTAGATCAGCCGGTTGGACACCGCCGAGGACAGCGCGACGCGGGCGTCCTTCTTCAGCTTCGGGATGTCGGCGGTCGGCACGTTCTCGATCATCTGCACGTCGCCGGCCAGCAGCGCGGCCACGCGTGCCGGCGCGCTGGTGATCATCTTGAACTGCACCTTCGCCCAGTGCGGCTTCTTGCCCCAGTAGGCATCGTTGCGGGTGAAGGCGACGCGGTCGCCGGCCACGTACTCGGCGAAGCGGAACGGCCCGGTGCCGATCATCGCCTTGCCGGAGTTGAAGTCCTCGGTCTTGGCGGTCTCGGCCACCGACTTCGGCAGGATCAGCACCGAGCTCAGGTCGCTGGGCAGCAGCGGGTGGGCGGTGGCGGTCTTCAGGCGCAGCGTGTGCTTGTCGAGCGCGTCGATCGACGTGATCTGCCGCACGAACACCGCGAACGAGGCCGGGCTGTTGGGCACGCCCGGCACGCGCTTGAAGGTGGCGATCACGTCGTCGGCGGTGAACTCCGAGCCGTCGTGCCACTTGACGCCCTTGCGCAGCTTGATTTCCCACTCGGTGTCGGACAGCGCCTTCCAGGACTCCGCCAGGCCCGGCAGCTTGCGCTGCGCCTCGTCGGTGCGCACCAGGGTCTCGAAGACGTGGCGCGCCATCGCGTTGTTCGGCGACAGGTTGTGGAAGTGGGGATCCAGCGTGGTGATCGGCGTCGACAGCCCGATCGTCAGGTTCTGGGCGGAAACGGTGCCGGCGGCCAGGGCCAGCGCCAGCGCGGGCAGCCAGCGAGCGAGACGTCCGATCATGATGGGGTTCCTGAAAGGGGCGACGGCGCGAGCATAAACCGGAAGCGGCGCCGTCGGTTCAGCCGGGGCGAAAGATCCGCGGCGAGCCGACGGAGCCGGCCGCCGCGCGCGCCGGTCAGCGGATCGCGACCGGGTTGATCATCGACTGGACCGCGCCCTTGTACTTGTTGTGGCCCAGCACGAACATGAACTCGTAGGCCTTGTCCTTGGCCAGCGGCGCGGTGTTCATGTTCTCGAGGATGTAGGTGCCGGTCTTGGTCAGAAGGATCTGGTGCACCTCGAACACGCCGACGCCCTGCTCGAAGGGCAGCACCTCCAGGCCCCAGGTGTCCGCGCCGATCGCGACCACGCCCTTGCCGGTCAGGTACAGCGCGCCTTCCTTGCCGAGGCCGGGCTCGACGCTGCCGTAGCGCTTCGGGTCCTTGTCGATCAGGCTGAGCCAGCCGGTGTGGAAGAGCACCACGTCGCCCTCGCGGATCTCGACGCCCTGCTTCTTCGCGGCGCCCTCGATCTCGGCCTTGTTGAAGGGGGTGCCTTCCTTGACCACGTCGACCCCGAAATAGGCGGCCATGTCGAGCAGCACGCCGCGGGTGACCATCGGCGGGATCTTCTCGATGCCGTACTTCTTCAGGCCGGTCGAATCGACGAAGTCCTTCGCGTGCACGCCGTTGTAGTACACGTTGTCGATGCCGATGTGGCCCAGGCCGTCGAGCTGGCTGCCGATGCCGACCCAGCAGTTCAGGATGTCGTCGTTGTAGCTGGTCTTGGTGGGGCCGAGCGTGGCGCCGGCATGCTGGCCGGGCTGCACGATGTACAGCTTGCAGCCGCGCGGCGGGAAGGCCGGCGTGTCGGGCGTGACCTCGATGCCCAGCGAATAGACCTTGCCGGTCTTGACCAGCTTGGCGGCCGCGGCCACGCGCTCGGGCGTCATGTAGTTGGCCGCGCCGATCTCGTCGTTGGCGCCCCACTTGGACGGGAACCAGTTCGCCTGCTGCGCGAAGGCGAGCGAAGCGGCGAGGCCCAGGCTGGCGCCCAGGCCCGCGATGACGGCGGTACGTGTCTTCCTCGTACGTGTCTTCCTCGACTGCATGGCAATCCTCCTCGGTGGTTGTCGTTGTCCCGCCTTCCTGGCACCGGCTGCACGGGGTGCGCGGCGAGGGCGGTCTGCCGGATGATCGGGGCAGCGGCGAGGTGCGTCAATCTCCGGATGCGGGGCCGGGAAACGCCGGCCGCACCGATCAGGGGAATTACGGGACGGGGCCGCGTTTCAGCGCTTCAGGCGGTGCCACTGCATGACCAGCACGCCGGCGAGCACCAGCGCGCCGCCGAGCACCTGGCCGGCGGTCGGCACGAAGCCGAACATCATCGAGATCAGCACGCCGAAGACCGGCACCGTGTTCTGCCAGAGCACCCCGGCCGCCAGCCCGACCCGCGACACGCCGACGTTCCACAGCAGGCCGCCGAGCGCGGTCGAGAAGGTGCCGGTCACGCCGAGCCACAGCAGCGCCTCGGCGTCCGGGGAGAGGTTGGGCGGCGGCGCGATGCCGACGGCGTGGATCAGCGCCCAGCAGGGCAACAGCCAGAAGGCCGCGCCCAGCGTGGCGCTCCAGGTGCGCCGCAGCTGCGGCACCTCGGGGCCGAACCAGCGCTGCGCGTAAAGGGAGTAGGCGGTCCAGCAGCCGAAGGCCAGCACGATCAGCAGCTCGCCGCCCTGCAGCCGCATCGCGCCGCCGTCCGCCCGGCTCCACACCGCGATCGCGCCGCCGACCAGCGTGAGCGCCACCGCCGGCACGAAGCCGCGCTCGAGCGGCGAGCCGGTGAGCAGCCGCATCGTGACTGCGCCGTAGACCGGCGCGCCGGCCATGATCGCGGCGGCGGTGATCGTGTTCGTGTAGCGAAGGCCGAGGTTGTACAGGATGAAGAAGCCCGCCATCGCTGCCGACATCGCGGCCAGCCTGCCGAGGCCGATCGGCAGCGCCAGCCTGCGCCAGCCGAGCATCAGCACCACGGCGATCGCCAGCACCACCGAGGCCACGCTGGCGCGCAGGAAGCCCAGGAAGAACGGATCGAAGCTGCGGAACAGGATCGCGGTGAGCGGGATGTTCGCGCCCCAGCAGACGCTGGTCGCGAAATAGGCGAGCGTGCCCGACGCGAGCGAGCCCGCGGCGACGGCGCCGGGCGTCGGCGAGGCCGTGCCGCTCACGATCGCGCCCCGGACGCGCCGATCACGGCCTCGCTCCGTTCGCGCAGAGCACGGCTTTCCTGCGACGCTGCCGACCGGTTGTGCATCATTCGGCGAAGCGCACGTCGACGGTGCCGAGCGCGCCGAAGTCGGCCACCAGGTGGTCGCCGGGCTGGATCTCGAGCGGCGGCAGGCAGGTGCCGGTCGTGACCACCTGCCCGGCCTCCAGCGGGATGCCCTGCGCCGACAGCTCGTCGACCAGCCAGGCGAGCGCCAGACGCGGATCGCCGAGCACGTTGCTGCCTATCCCATCGCGGGTGTAGCGGCCGCCGACCGCCGCCCGGACCTGCCAGGCGGCGAGGTCGGCGTCGCGCCAGCTCTCCGGCGCGGGCTTGCCCGGCACGAAGCGCCAGGCGCAGGCGTTGTCGGCGATCAGCTGCGGGGCGCCGGCGCGCTCGAAGGGCTCGAAGCGCGAGTCGGGGATCTCGATCGACGGCAGCAGCGCGTCGACCGCTTCGAGCAGCTCGCCGCTGCGCCAGGGGGCATCGCGAGGTTCCAGCGTGCGGCCGATCCGGAAGGCGAACTCGACTTCGGCGACCCGCATCCGGTTGCCGGCCAGAGAGACCGTGTCGCCGGGCGCGTGGATCCGGTCGGCGAAGATGCGCCCGCCCAGCGGGCCGTCGACCCCGATGTGCTGCTGGCCGGCGACGCTGGTGGCGGCGATTTTCCAGCCCCAGCCGCGGCCCGCCAGCGCGAGCAGTTCGGACTGGATCCGGTAGCCGTCGGCGCGGCTGTCGGGACGGCAGGCCTCGGGCAGCGCAGCCAGGGTGCCCGCGGTGCGCCAGGCCTTCCAGAGCAGGCCGGCGGCCTGCTTCGCGGCGTCGTCGTCGATCATCGTGTCGCTCCTTTCGTTTGCGCCTGCGCCTGCGCCGCGGCGCCGGCCGTCGGCGCGGCGAGCTTCGCCGGCGCGCGCGCCGGCAGCAGGATCAGCGCAGCCGCCGCCAGCACCGCGGCGAAGCCGGCGAGATCGAGCGCGCCGGGCCGGTCGCCGACCAGCATCATCGCACCGAGCACGCCGACCACCGGGATCATCAGCGTGGTCAGCGCCGAGGTCGACGCGCTGGTGCGCTCGAGCATCCGGAACCAGAGCAGGTAGGCGAGCGCGGTGGCGAGCAGCACGTGAAAGGCCAGCGCGCCCGCCACCTGCGCGTCGAAGCGCGCGAGCCTGGGCGTTTCGCCGCTGGCCAGCAGGCCGATGCCGGCGCAGGCGGCGCCGACCGCGAGCTGCCAGCCGGTCGCGACGATGCGGTCGCCGGCGATCGGCCTGAACTTCAGGTAGACGGTGCCCGCAGCCCAGCCGAGCGCGGCGACCAGCGGGTAGACGAGGCCGCGCGCCGAGCCGCCGGCGGCGAACACCGGCCAGGCGAGCAGCGCGATACCGGCGCTGCCGCAGGCCAGCGCGATCGCCTTGCGCCGGTCGATCCGCTCGCCGAGCAGCAGCCAGGCGAACAGCGCGGTCCAGATCGGCATCGTGAAGGTGAGGACCGCGGCGCGCGAGGTGCTGGTGTTCAGCTGCGCGAACGCGGTGGCCACGTTGAATACCGCGATGTTCAGCACGCCCGCGATCGCGATCCGCGGCGCCATGCCCGGTGCCGCGCGCAGCGAGCGCCCGAGGGCCTTCGCGATCGCGAGCAGCAGGATCGCTCCGCAGGCCAGGCCGGCGCCGCGCAGCGTCCAGGGCGGCAGGGCGCTCAGCGCGATACGGACCGCGGGCCAGTTCAGGCCCCACAGCAACGCCAGCACGACGGGAACGATCCTCATCGCGGCATTCTAGGCCGCGCAAGGCGCCGGGACGGCGTCGATGCGTTCCGATCGGTTCAGAGCGCGGTGTAGCCGCCGTCGACCAGGTGGTAGCTGCCGGTGATGAAGCTCGCCCGATCCGAGAGCAGGAATGCGGTCAGTTCGGCGACCTCCTTCGCACGCCCCAGGCGGCCCACCGGATGCAGCCCGACCAGGTATTCCTTGGTGGCCGCGTCCAGCACGTTCAGCAACGGGGTGTCGATGTAGGCCGGGCCGACCGAGTTGATCCGGATGCCCTGCTTCGCGTACTCGGCGGCAGCGCTCTTGGTCATGCCCACGACGCCGTGCTTGGCGGCCACGTAGGCGGAGCTGTTGGGCGTGCCGACCGAGCCGAGGATGGAGGCCATGTTCACGATCGCGCCGCCGCCCGCGGCCAGCATCGCCGGGATCTCGTACCTCATCGAGTAGAAGACGCTGTTCAGGTTGACCGCGATCACCCTGTGCCAGGCGTCGAGCGGCTGGTCGGCGAGCGGCGCGAGCGCGCCCCCGATGCCGGCATTGTTCACCGCCAGGTGCAGCCCGCCGAAGCGCTCGACCGCGGCGTCGACCATGGCCTTCACCGCGGTCGGATCCGAGACGTCGACCCGGTGGGCGAGCGCTGCGCCGCCGGTCTTCGCGATGCGCTCGGCGACCGCATTGGCGCCCTCGGCGTCGTGGTCGGCCACCAGCACCGATGCGCCGCCGGCGGCCAGCAGCTCGGCCACCGCGGCCCCGATGCCCGACGCCGCGCCGGTGACGATCGCGACCTTGCCGGCAAACTCCTTCGTATCGTGCGTCCTGTCCGTCATTTTCTGCTCCTTCTCCTGGGGTCCGGAGAGAATTGTCCCGGCGGGCGATGACAACTTGCAGGCTGCGGATCACTCGCCGGCCAGGCCGTCGAGGATCGGGCAGTCGGGCCGGTGGTCGCCGTGGCAGGCCTCGGCGAGCGAGGCCAGCGTGGCGCGCATGCTGCGCAGTTCGGCGATGCGCGCATCGAGTTCGCGGATGTGCGATTCGGCGAGCGCCTTGACCTCGCCGCTGGGCCTGCCGCGGTCGCGCCACAGGTCGAGCAGTACGGCGATCTGCGCAATGCCGAAGCCGAGCTGGCGGGCCTGCCTGACGAATCGCAGCGTGTGAAGGTCCGCTGCCACGTACTGCCGGTAGCCGGAAAAGCTTCGCTGCGCGGCGGGCAGCAGCCCGATCTCCTCGTAGTGGCGGATCATCTTCGCGCTGACGCCGGTGGCCTGCGACGCCTGGCCGATGTTCATCGGGCCTGCATCGACGGCGCGCGGCGGGCTTGCGGCCGCGGCGCGCGCGGCCGCGGGCTGCGACTTCCCAGGGGCCTCGGGCCGCGACCGCCCCGCCGCCTCAGGCCGCGACTTCGTAGCCGGCTTCACGGATCGCTTCGGCCAGCTCGACCCTTGGCCGCGCGCTCTGCACCTCGACCGAGCCGGCCGCGAGATCCACCTCGACCTTCGCCGACGGGTCGATCTCCTGGATCGCGCCGGTCACCGCGCGCGCGCAATGGCCGCAGCTCATGCCTTTCACTTCGAATACCTGGTTCATCTCTGGCTCCCTCGTTACCGATCGCCGGGGTCGGCGATCCGTGTTGTCTTCCCCGCCGGGGAAGATTCGACAAGAGTTTCAAGCTTCCCATTATGGGAAGGTCAAGCGGCGGAAGTCGAGAGGCGCGCCGGCGCGGGCACGCCGGACAGGCGCTCAGTCGCCGGGCTGGTCGCGGTTGAGCCGCAGGCCCATCCGGCTGGCGGCGATCACCGCCTGGGTGCGGTTGCGCACGCCCAGCGCGCGAAGCACCGCGCTGACGTGAACCTTGACCGTGCCCTCGGCGAGATCGAGTTGCCGGCAGATCAGCTTGTTCGGCAGGCCGCGCAGGATCAGCCGCAGGACGTCGCACTGCCGCTCGGTGAGACCCAGCTTGCGCGGATCGACCGGCGCCGAGGCTTGCGCCACGGCCTCCGCCGGACGGGGCGGGGCGGCCGCGCGCGTGCCGGCGGGCCAGCCCGGCTCGCCGCCGCCCGGCGATCCGGCAGCCGCGGGCACCCGGGCCGCGCCGACGCCCGCGGCGAATACCAGGGCGGCCCCGCCCGGTTCACCGGCGACCGGGGCCGGCCAGGCGGCCGAGGATCCGGCGCGCGCCGGCAGCGGTGGGCTGCGGTCGAGCGCCTCCCGGGGCAGGTAGACGTGTCCCGAAGCGACCAGCCGCAGGGCGTCGGAGATGACGTCGGACTGGCTCGTCTTCGGGATGTAGCCGGCCGCGCCGAGATCGATGCAGCGCAGGATGGTCTCCCGATCGGTGCGGCCCGACAGCACGATCGTCGGCAGGGTGGGACGCAACTCGCGAAAGGCGGAAAGGCCCTCGAAACCCTCGCAATCCGGCAGGCTCAGGTCGAGCAGCGCGAAGTCCCACTCGCCGCCGGACTCGAGCATTCGCCGGGCCTCGGCGAACGAATCCGCCATGTCGATCCGGTCGCCGGGGCCCAGGGACTCGAGCGTCATCCGGACCGCGTCGCGGATCAGGGGGTGGTCATCGACGACCAGTGCGGACACGCCCATCTTCGTTTCCTCCCGTTCTCGTTGCGCTCGTCTCCGCGGTCGGCAGCCCGCGGCCGCAGCGCTTGGTCGTTGGCCGGATTGTTCGCGCGGCGGAGGGCAGGGTGTCAAGCGTCCCGGCGGTCTAGCGCGGCGGACTAGGCCGTTCGGCCTATCTTCGCGAGCCGGGCGACGATACCGGGCCGAAGGGTAAAATGCTCAGATGAATCAGGACCTTGCCTCGCACCGCTTCTGCGTCGCCCCGATGATCGACTGGACCGACCGGCACTGCCGGCGCTTCCATCGGGCGCTGTCGCGCCGCGCGCGGCTCTACACCGAGATGATCACCACCGGGGCGCTGATCCACGGTCCGCGCGAGCGCCTGCTCGCCTTCGATCCGGCCGAGCATCCGGTGGCTATCCAGCTCGGCGGCTCCGAGCCGGCCGACCTGGCGCGCAGCGCCAAGTGGGCCGAGCGCGCCGGCTACGACGAGGTCAACCTGAACTGCGGCTGCCCCAGCGAGCGGGTGCAGCGCGGGTCGTTCGGCGCCTGCCTGATGGCGGAACCGGCGCTGGTGGCCGACTGCGTGAAGGCGATGCGCGACGCGGTCTCGGTGCCGGTCACGGTCAAGCACCGGATCGGGCTGGACCGTATCGAGGACTACGGCTTCGTGCGCGACTTCGTCGGCACGCTGGCCGAGGCCGGCTGCGAGCTCTTCATCGTGCATGCCCGCAACGCCTGGCTGAAGGGCCTCAGCCCGAAGGAGAACCGGGAGGTGCCGCCGCTGCGCTACGAGATCGTCCACCGCCTGGCCGGCGACTTCCCGGCGTGCCGCTTCGTGCTGAACGGCGGCCTGCGAAGCCACGATGCGGCGCTCGCCGAGTTGCGCGGCGGGCAGGGCGGCACGCCGCTGGCGGGCGTCATGTTCGGACGCGAGGCCTACGAGAATCCCTGGACGCTCGCCACGGTCGATCTGCTGTACTTCGACGAGCAGGGCCCTGCGCAGGGCCGGGAGGCGGCGGTCGAGACGATGCGCGACTACCTGCTGCGGGAGGCCGCCGCCGGCACGCCGCCGCGCGCGATCGCCCGGCACATGCTCGGGCTCTTCAACGGGTTGCCCGGGGCGCGGCGCTGGCGGCGCACGCTGAGCGATTCGGCGACGCTCGCGCGCGAGGGTGCGCGCATCCTCGATGCCGGTCTCGAGGCCTTCAGGTCGCCGCGGCTCGCCGCTTGGACCTGACGTAGCCCAGGATCGCCAGGAAGGCGGTCGCGGCGAGCAGCGACTCGGCGACCGCGAGCGGCACGCTCGGGCCGGTGTCCGAGGTGGCCCGCACGAGGCCCTCGGTCAGGTAGAGCAGCACGCCCATCGACCACCACTGATAGGCGCGCACCTTGCCGCCCGCTATCGCCGGCAGCGCAGCGACGAGCGGGACGACCTTCAGCGCGAGCAGCCAGGCGCCGGGGCGCAGCGGGGCGAGCCAGGTTTCCCAGGCGAGGCCCAGCGCGATCAGCGCCACGAAGCAGGCCAGGACGACACGGCGCAACAGGTCTGGTGACATCGTTCAGAATTATAGGGATGAAGGTCGCGCCCAGCCCCCACGATTCGTCGCCCTCGGCCGCGGCGCTGCCGTTCGGCAGGGCCCTTGCGAGCCTTGCCCGGGCGATGATCGAGCAGGCGCGGGAGCTGCGCCTTTCCCAGGTCGCGGGCAGCCTGGCCTTCCTGTCGATGCTGGCGATCGTGCCGATGTTCTCGATCGGCTTCGCGGTGATGACCGCGCTGCCGGTCTTCGGCGAGTTGCGCGAGGCGCTGCACAGGTTCCTCGACGGCAACCTGTTCCCGGCGGCGTTCAGCCAGACGCTGCTCAGCCACGTCGGCCAGTTCGCGGCCAAGGCGGGCGAGCTGTCGGCGCTCGGCGCGATCGTTTTCTTCCTGACCGCGTTCAGCGCCTTGCTGACGGTCGAGGCGACGTTGAACCGGATCTGGCGAGCCGACCGGCGCAGGCCGCTGACGCTGCGCCTGACGCTTTACTGGGCGGTGCTCACGCTGGGCCCGCTCTTGCTGGCCACCAGCCTGCTCTTCCACGGCGTGGTGGTGACGCGCTGGCTGCGCGGCGGCGAGTTGCAGGAGCTGCGCGGCGTCTGGTTCGCGCTCGTGCCGTGGCTGACCAGCCTCGCCGGACTCACGCTGCTCTACCGTCTCGTGCCGGCCACCTTCGTGCGCTGGAGCGAGGCTTTCGCCGGGGCGCTGCTGGCCTCGCTGCTGTTCGAGCTGCTGCGTCGTGGGGTCGGCCTTTACGTGGTCCGGTTCCCGACCTACACGGTCGTCTACGGCGCATTCGCGGCGCTGCCCCTGTTCCTGCTCTGGCTGCTGCTCGGCTGGATGGCGCTGCTGGCCGGGGCGCTGCTCGCGGCCAACCTGCGCTGGTGGGGGCAGCCCGACGACACGCAGGTCCGCCGGACGATGGCGGATCGATTCGACGACGCGCGGCGCGTGCTGGACACGATGGTGGCCGAGGCAGGCGAGCGCACCGACGCGACGATCCCGGCGCGAAGCTTCGAAGGCCTCTTCGACCGCGACCCGCGGCGCGCCGCCGATGCCGTCGGCCTGCTGGCCGCGCTCGGCTACCTGACGCGTTTCGTGACGCTCGCCGACCTGGCGCCAGTCGAGGCGCAGGTTTCGACCGGCAGGCTGCGCCTGCTGTTGCGGCGGCTCGCGCGCCGCGCGCCGCTGCCGATCGACGACGACGAGGGCGATCCGATCTGGGCCGAGCGCTGGGGATGGGCGGCGGCGCCGGCCACGCTGAGCCTCAGGCCGCTGTTCGACGCGGTCTGGCTGCCCTCCGGCGGGGATTCGCGCGATGCCTTCCCGGCGGCATTCCTGGACGCGCCGCTGTGGCCCGCGTGCGCTGCGGCACGGACCGGCTGACTCAGGCCTTCGTCGCGAACTCGCGCAGCGCGTTCAGCACGGCCAGCGGCTTCTCGGTCATCAGCGCATGCCCGCAGTCGGGCACCTCGACCACTTTCGGTGCCGGCAGCCCGCGCCCGGCCAGCGCGGCAGCGCAACGCTCGACGAGCGGGCGCGACGCGCGCGGCGGCGTCATCTGGTCGCGCTTGCCGAGCACGAACAGCACCGGGCAGGCGAGCGCGTCGGCGCGATCGAAGCCGGCCTGGTAGGCATTGCAGGCAACGAAATCGTTCAGCAGCACGCCGGGCCGCTGGCGCTCCATCAGCCGCCGGTTCTGGTTCCAGATCGAGAAACCCGGCCCCGGACAACTCGGCGGGTCGTACAGCGAGCCGTGCGACCAGCGGTTGATCATGTCGAAGGCGCGCGGCTCGTCGGACCGGGCCGCGTCGAGCAGCGCGTCGGAAACCGGCATCGGGAACACGCTGCCGACCAGCGCGATCCGGTCGACCTTGTCCGGCGCGCGGCCGGCCGCGTCGAGCGCGATCAGCGAGCCCATGCTGTGGCCGACCAGCGTGGCCTTGCCCACGCCGGCGGCCGCGAGCGCTGCGAGCACCCAGTCGGCCATCGCCTCGACGGTGGCGAGCGGCTCGCCCTCGCTGCGGCCGTGGCCGGGCAGGTCGAAGGCCAGCACCGAGTAGCCGTGGTGGGCCAGGTATCGCGTCTGCAGGATCCAGACGCTGTGGTCGTGCTGCGCGCCGTGAACGAAGGCGATCACGGGGCGCGCGGGATCGAAGGGGCGCCCGCCGGTGTAGGCGTAGGCGCGTTGTCCGTTGACCTGCAGCCACATGGGATCAGCCCTTTTGCGCCACGCGGAACGCGGCCTTGAGATCGGAGATCAGGTCGTCGGCGTCCTCGAGGCCGACGGACAGGCGCAGCGTGCCCTCGCCGATGCCGGCCGCCTTCAGCGCGGCCGAGTCCATCCGGAAGTGCGTGGTTGAAGCCGGGTGGATTACCAGCGAACGCGCGTCGCCGACGTTGGCCAGGTGCGAGAACACCCGCAGCGACTCGACGAAGCGCCGGCCGGCCGCGCGGTCGCCCTTCAGGTCGAAGCTGAACACCGCGCCGCAGCCGCGCGGCAGGAGCTTCTTGGCCAGCGCGTGGTCGGGGTGCGACTCGAGCGCCGGGTAGGACACGCGATCGACCATCGCGTGCTCGGCCAGGAAGCGCGCGACCTTCTCGGCGTTGGCGACGTGCTTCGCCATCCGCAGCGACAGCGTCTCGATGCCCTGCAGGATCTGGAACGCGTTCATCGGGCTCAGGCAGGCGCCGAAGTCGCGCAGGCCCTCGCGGCGGGCGCGCAGCAGGAAGGGCGCGACGGTGGACTCCTCGGAGAAGACCATGCCGTGGAAGCCCTCGTAAGGCTCGGTGAGCTCGGGGAACTTGCCCGAGGCGTCCCAGTCGAAGCGGCCCGAGTCGACCAGCACGCCGCCCACCACGGTGCCGTGGCCGCACAGGAACTTGGTGGCCGAGTGGTAGACCAGGTCGGCGCCGAGCTCGAAGGGCCGGATCAGCCAAGGCGTGGTGAAGGTCGAGTCGACCAGCAGCGGCACGCCGTGCCGGTGGGCGATCTCCGCCACGGTCGGGATGTCGAGCACGTCGAGCCCGGGGTTGCCCAGCGTCTCGCCGAACAGCATCCGCGTGTTTGGCCGCAGTGCGGCGCGCCAGGCGTCCGGGTCGCGCGGGTCGACGAACGTGGTCTCGATGCCGAAGCGGCGCAGCGTGTAGTGCAGCAGGTTGTGCGAGCCGCCGTACAGCGCTCGCGAGGCCACGATGTGCGAGCCGGCGCCGGCCAGCGTGGCGACCGCCAGGTGCAGCGCCGCCTGGCCGCTGGCCGTGGCGATCGCGCCCACGCCGGCCTCGAGCGCGGCCATCCGCTCCTCGAAGACCGACACGGTCGGGTTGCTGATCCGCGAATAGACGTGGCCGGCCTGTTCCATGTTGAACAGCGCCGCGGCCTGGTCGGAGTCGCGGAAGACGAAGGCGGTCGACAGGTGGATCGGCGTCGCGCGGGCCCCGGTGGACGGGTCGGGCACGGCGCCGGCATGCAGTGACAGGGTGTCGAAGCCCTGGGGGTCGCTCTGGCTCATCCGAAAATCCTAGCACGCGGGTGCCGGCCGTCGGCCCGCAGCGCGCGGGCAGCGGTTGGCGCGCCGCCCGGGCTTGGGGCGGCCGGTCCGCGGGGAGAGAATCGTCCGGACCATCCGCCCGACGCCCCCGGATCGACGCTCGCCCCATGCTCGAACAACGCCCCGTCTACCGCATCGCCGTCGCCGGCCTGGATCCGCGCGACGTCCGATTGATCGAGATCGTCTTCAGGCACAGCCAGTACAACCGTTTCGAGTTCGTGCTCGACGACGGCTCCGACCCGCACATGATCGACGTGCTGCTGGTCGACACGGCCGCGCCCGAGGGGTTGCAGGCGGTCAGCGCGGTGCGCAGGCTGCCGCGCCACGTGCCGGTGGTCGCCGCGGTGGGGCGCGGCGTGCCGAGCCCGGCGCGCCATGCGATCTCGATCGACCGGCTGACGCTGCAGTTGCTGCCGATCCTCAATCGCGTCGTCGAGTCCGAGCTGCTGTCGCCCGAGACCCAGCCGATGACGATGCCGTTGCCGGAGGGCGAGCCGCCCTTCGGCAACGCGGCGTCGCGCCCTGCCGCGGCGACCGCACGCCCGGTCGAGCCGGCGCCGCGGTTCGGCGTGCCGGCCGCTCCGCTGGCCTCGACCCGTCCGGCGCCGGCGGCCCGGCCCGTCGCGCAGACTTCCCCTCCCGCCGCCGCGGCGAAAGCGCCGGCCGGGCGACCGGCCTCGCCCGCTGCGACATCGGCGTTGCCCGCGGCAGCCGCGGCCCCGTCGGCCGTCGCGGCCGGGCAGCCCGTCGCGGCAAGGCCGCCGCAACCCGCGTCGTCGGCAGCCGCAATTTCGCAAGCCGCGCCGACGCGAGCCCAGTCTCCAGGAACTTCGTCCTCGCCGGACGTCCCGGCGCAAGCCCCGTCGCCCGCGGCCGGCACGCGCGTCGCCGCCATCGGGCGGCGTCCCAGGATCCTGGTCGTCGACGACAGCCCGACCGTGCGCCAGCAGCTCGGGATCGCCTTCACCCGGATGGGCTTCGTCTGCGAGATGGTCGGCAGCGGCGAGCAGGCGCTCGCGCGGCTCGCGGCCGGGCAGTACCACCTCGTGATGGCCGACGTGATGATCCCGGACCTGGACGGCTATCGGCTGACCCGTGAGATACGCAGGCGCCACCGCGGCACGCCGGTCATCATCCTGAGCAGCCGCGGCTCGCCCTTCGATCACGCGCGGGGCAGGCTGGCCGGGTGCAAGGCCTACCTGGCCAAGCCGGTGCCGCTCAGGGAGCTCGAGGCGGCCATGCTGAAGGTGCTTCGCAAGTCGCTCCCCGCGGACGATCTGGCCGAACTGCTGCGCAACGCGGCGGCGGCACGCGCAGCGGCGACCGCCGCGCGCAACGCGGCGCCGGCAGCGGCCGCGCGCACTGCGGCCCCGCCTGCGCCCGCGCCGGCCCAGGCGGCGCAGAGTCCTGCCGCGCAGGGCCACGCCGCGCCCAGCCCCGCGATGCCCGCCTGATCCGCCGGCTCACGGCCCGGCTCGGCACGGGCCCGGCGAGGCGCGCCGATTTGTCATACATTTCGGAGCGCGCCGCCACGATCGCCTTCTCCGGCATCGCCCGGCGGCGCCGATCCCGCCGGAGCATGTTCAGCCAAGTGCCAGACGAAAGTCCTTCCCGATCCGCCACGGAGTCGCCGGGCTCGCCCGCGCCGCTTCGCTTCGGCGCGAGCCTGTCCGGCGTGCCGGTCCTGTTCCCTTCGGGCGAGAGGCTCGAGTACCTGCCCGATGCGGCGATCTGGCGGCTGCCGCTCGGCCCGCGCCGGGTTGCCGGGCTGATGCAGTTGCGCGGCCACCCGGTCCCGGTCTTCGATGCGTCCGCGGTCGCGCACGACGCGCCGCTGCGCGCCCCGGTCCTGGTGGTGGGCGCCACGCCGCGCGCGGCGGCGGTGATCGTCGACGCGCCGCCCGAGGGCGTCGCGTTCCAAACGCAGGGCGACGCGGGCGGCTCCGGGGCGCCCCTCGACGACACGCAGGAAGCCCTGATCGCGTCGGCCGGCTTTCGCCGGGCGCTCGCCGAGCCGGTGCGCGACACGCAGGGCAGGCGCTGGTGGCCGGTCGACACCGACCTGCTGTTCGAGTGCCTGGCGAGCGAGGATTCCGATGACTGAGCGTCGCGCCCCCAGCGCCGGGGCGTCGGGCGCAAGGCCCTGGAAACTGGCCGCGCTGCCGGCGGTGGCGGCGGTCGCGGCCGGCGCGGCGCTGTTCTGGCCGGCGACGGCGCAGGACGGCCCGACGGGGGCCGCCCGCTTTCTGGTGCTCGCCGCCTTCGCGCTGTCGGCGATCGCGGCGGTCGTCGTCTTCCTGGCCGCGCGAGGGCGACCGGCGAGTGCCCCGGAAGCGCGGGGCGCGGCGGGTCGCGCGGTGGCCCCGCCGCCTGAAGCGCTGCCCGTCGATGTCGCTGCCGGGCCTTCGGTCGTCGCGGAGCAGGGCGGCGCGAATCGCGAGGCGGAGGACCTGAACGACTCGGTGCTCGAGATCATGCAGGCGCTGGGCACGATCGCGTCGACGAAGGACCTCGGCATCCGGGTGCGCGTGACCGACAACGTGACCGGGGCGATCGCCGAGGCGCTGAACCTGCTCACCGAGGAGACCGGGCGCGTGCTGCGCAAGGTGTCCGAGGTGGCCCAGGAGGTTGCCCGCACTTCGGGCTCGGTGCGCGGGCAGTCGGACCTGGCGACGCGGGCGGCGGCGCGCGAGCAGCGCGAAGTCGCGCTCGCCGCGCGCGAACTGGCCGCGGCCGCCGGGGCGCTGGTGGCGGTGGCCGATCGCGCCCGCCAGGCCGATGCGGTGGCGGGCCGCGCGGTGCAGACCACGGCCGCCGCGGTGCGCATCGTCGGCGGGACCGTCGACGGGATCACCCGCTCGCGCGAGCTGATCCGCGAGACCGAGAAGCGCATCAAGCGGCTCGGCGAGCGCTCGCAGGAGATCGGCGAGGTCGTCGGCATCATCCACGGCATCGCCGAGCGGACCGGAATCCTCGCGCTGAACGCATCGATGCACGCGGCCGCCGCCGGCGAGGCGGGCCGGAACTTCGCGGTCGTCGCCGACGAGGTCAAGCGGCTGTCCGAGTCGGCGCGCGAGAGCACCGACCGGATCGGGCGGCTGGTCCACGCGATCCAGACCGAGACGAACCAGACGGTGCTGGCGATGAACCAGGCGATCACCCGGGTCGTCGAGATCAGCCGGCTCGCCGACGACGCGGGCGAGCAGATGCGGCTGACCCAGCAGGAGACCGAGGCGCTGGCCGCCGACGTGCGCCAGATCGCGGCGACCTCCGACGAGCAGGCGCGGGTGAGCTCGGGGCTGCAGGACCGCGCCCGGGTGATCCAGGAGGCCAGCGCCGAAACGGCTCGCCAACTGACCGCGCAGAACATCGAGACCCGCCGGCTCGTCGAGTGCGCGCGCCTGCTGGTCGACGAAGTGAGCGTGTTCCGCACGCCCCCGGCGCCATGAGCGACGCGCGCGAGCGGCTCGACGCGCTCGAGGCGGCCGCGGTCGCCTTGCTCGAGCCGGTCGTGGTCGGCGCGGCGGACTGGCGCCCCGCGATGCGGGCTTCGCTGGCAGCCTTCGTGGCGGCTGCCCGGCGGGCCGGGTTCGAGCCGCTCGCCGAACTCGCCGAGCGACTCGCGGACCGGCTGGGTGGCGAGGGCGGCGAGGGCGGCGAGGCGGGCGCCGACGCGCTGGCCGAGGACGAGGCGATGCGCGGCACCGCCGGCGCCTGGGCGGCCGACCTGCTGGATTTCAGCACCGGGCGGCTCGAGCCGCGACAGGCGGCGGCGATGGCCGGCGACGACGTCGAGCTCGCCGCGAGGCTGGCCGACGCGGCGCGGCGGATCGCCGACCTGCACGGTGGCGAGCTCGCGCAGGCCGGGGCCGGCGACGGCGATGCGATCGAGGCCGGCGAGGTCGACGCCCCGGATGCCGGCGAAGACGCGCCCGCGTTCGCCGGCGACTGGGGAGGCGCCGTCGTCGCTCGCGACGAACTCGAGATCCTGGCCGAGGAGTCGAGCGCGCTGCTCGACGAGATGTCGCAGGCGGACTCCGGCCCCGGCAGGCTGGCGGCGTTCGCCGAGGGCCTGCTGCGGATCGCCGAGGCGGCGGGCCTGCTGGGCCTGCGGGCTACCGCGGCACTGCTCGCCGAGCACGGTTCGCGGCTCGCGTCCTTCGCCGAAACGGCGCGCGACGCGCCTGGAGATCCGGCCGCGGCCGAGCGGCTGCGGAGTCTCGAGCAGCCGCTCCGGGAAACGCCGGCTGCGCTGGCGGACTTCTTCCGGGAGGCCGGGGCCGGCCGGGCCGCGCTGGCGCCGCTTCGCGACCGCCGCTGGCCGGAACCGGTATCGCCGTCGCTGGTCGACGCGGCGCTGGCCGAACTCGCGGCGTCCAGCCTCGTCGCTTCGCGGCAGGTGAGCCTGCCCGCGCCGGGCGGCGACGAGCCCGATCTCTCGCTGGCGATCCCCGCGGATGCCGATCCTTCGGTCGTCGACAGTCTGCTCAACGAACTTCCGGCCCTGTCGGCGCAGCTCGGCGAGCGGATCGCCGCGTTCGAGGCGGGCGAGCGCGATGCGCTGGTCGCGGCGCAGCGGCTCGCCCACACGCTGAAAGGCTCGGCGAACACGGTCGGCGTGCGCGGCATCGCCGCGATCACGCATCGGCTCGAGGACCTGCTGCAGTTGCTGGCGGGGCGCCGCGAGGAACTGCCCGCCGCGCTGCACGCGCTGCTGGGCGATGCCGCGGACTGCGTCGCCGAGATGTGCGAGGCGGTCGCCGGCTACGGCCCGGCGCCCGCAGGGGCCGCCGCGGTCCATTCCCGGATCGTCGAGTGGATCGGCCGGCTCGTCGGCGGCGAGGCCACGCCGCAGGCCGCATCGGCGCCCGCGTCGGAGCCCGGGCCGGCGCCCGTATCGGAGCCGCCCCGCGAGCCTGCACGCGAGCCCGCAGCCGAAGTCGCTGGCGCTCCCGCAGCCGAAGCGGCTGGCGCGTCCACAGCCGAAGCGGCTGGCGCTTCCGCCTCCGAGCGCTCGGCGGAGCCGGAGATCCGGGTGCCCGCCTCGCTGGTCGAGCGCCTGCTCGAACTGGTCGACGAGGCGGCGATCGTCGTCGCGCATGCCCGCGAGCAGGCGGTCGAGCTCGAGCGCTCGCGGTCCACGATGCGGCTGGGCGGCGACCAGCTGCAGGACCTCGCCGGCGAGCTGGAGCGGCTCGTCGACATTCGCGGGCTGGCGCTCAGCGAGCATCGCTCGCGGCAGAGCCTCGATCCGCTCGAGCTCGACGAGTACAACGACCTGCACACGGTGTCGCGGCGCATCGCCGAGTCGGGCGCCGACGGCAAGCTCGTCGAGCAGCAGCTCGGCTCCAACCTGGCCGCGCTGCGCGATTCGCTGGCGCGGCTCGAGCGCCTGCAGGCCGAGCTGCGCGACTGCGCGCTGCGCACGCGGATGGCCGCGTTCGGATCGATCGCGTCGCGGCTGCGGCGCACGGTCAGGCAGGCGGCGCGCATGGTCGGTCGCGAGGCGGAACTGGCGATCGACGGCGAGGACACGCTGGTCGAAGCGGGCATGCTTTCGACGCTGGTCGACGCGCTCGCGCACCTGCTGCGCAACGCGGTCGACCACGGCATCGAGCCGCCCGAGCGGCGGCGCGCGCTGGGCAAGGACCCGATCGGGCGGATACGGCTCGGGGTCCGCCGCGAGGGCGCGTCGCTGTTGCTCGTCTGCGAGGACGACGGCCAGGGCCTGGACCTCGACGCGATCCGCGCGCGCGCCGTGGCGCTCGGCCTGCTCGACGCGCGGGCGCCGGCCGACGGCGACGCGCTCCGGGCGATGATCATGGCGCCGGGCTTCTCGACCCGGGACCGCGCCTCGCAGCTGTCCGGCCGCGGCATCGGGCTCGACGTCGTACGCCAGGCGGTCGAAGGCCTGCGCGGCAGCATCGCGATCGAGTCGACGCCCGGCCGGGGCACCCGCTTCGCGCTGACCGTGCCGCTGGGCCTGGCTTCGTTGCCGGTCATGCTGCTGCGCGCGCCGGGCCGGCCGCTGGCGCTCGCGCTGTCGGTGCGCGGGATCGAGCGGATCGTGCCGGCCGGTCCGCCCGCCTCCGGGACGATCTTCGCGGACGGGCTGGCCTGGCAGGCCACGACGATCGAGGGCCTGCTCGGCCTGGCGGACGACGCGTTCCGCGCCGAGGGCTCGACCGACGCCGAGGCCGCGCCGCGCTCGGCGCTGCTGTTGCGACTGCCCGACGGTGGTCGCCGCGCGCTGGTGGTGCCCGAGCCCGAGGCGCCGCGCAGCGTGGTCGTGCGGCCGATGCCCGCGCGGCTGCCACGGGTGCCCGGCATCGACGGCGTGGCCGTGCTCGGCGACGGCGCCGTCGCGCCGGTGCTCGATCCGGCGACGCTGATGGCTGCGCACGCCGACGGCAGCCTGCGCGCGCGGGCCGTTGCGCCGGCCACGCGAAGCCGGTCTTCCGGGACGGCGCCGCTGTGCCTGGTCGTCGACGACTCGGTCAGCGTGCGTCGCACCACCGAGATCTTCGTGAGGGACCTGGGCTTCGAGGTCGAGGGCGCGGCCGACGGCGTCGAGGCGCTCGAACGGGTCAGGCGGCGCGTGCCCGACCTGGCGCTGGTCGACATGGAGATGCCCCGGATGAACGGGCTGGAGTTCGTGCGGGCGCTGCGCGCGGATCCGGCGACCGCGAAGGTGGCCGTCATCATGATCACCTCGCGGTATTCGGAGCGCCACAAGATGCTCGCGCTGGAAGCCGGCGTGGACGTGTTCCTGACGAAGCCGTACACCGAGGACGCGCTCGCGTCGCAGATTCTCTCCTGCCTCGAGCGAGGGTCGCAGGGCGGGGCGGCGTCCGGCTTGTCCGGCGTTTCCCGGATGGGATAGCATCGACGACGAACGGATCCGTCGGGGGAGCGCCATGCAGGTCAGCGAAGTTCTTCGAGTAAAGGGCAACACGCTGTTCACGGTCACGCCCGACACGATGCTGTCGGACTGTGTGGTCACGATGGCCGAGCACGACATCGGCTCGCTGGTCGTCATGGAGCGCGGCAAGCTGGCCGGCATGCTCACTTTCCGCGAGGTGCTGCAGGTGCTCGCCAGGCGCCAGCTCGAGCATCGCACGGGGCCGACGCCGCCGGTCGCCGAGATCGTCGTGCGCGACGTGATGAACCCCGAGCCCGAGGTGGCGGTGCCGGCCATGGAGGTCAACGAGCTGCGCCGGCTGATGCTCGAGCACCACCAGCGCTACGTGCCGGTGATGGACGGCGAGACCCTGCTCGGCGTGGTTTCCTTCCACGACGTGGCCAAGGCGGTGCTCGAAGAGCAGGGCTTCGAGAACCGGATGCTCAAGGCCTACATCCGCGACTGGCCGGCCGAAGGGTGAGCGGGCGGCGGATTCGATAGAATCCGTCCATGCGAATCCTGATCAGCAACGACGACGGTTATTTCTCGCCGGGCATCGAGGCGCTTGCCGCGGTCGCCCGGGAGTTCGGCGAGGTCACCGTCATCGCGCCCGAACGGGACCGCAGCGGCGCCTCGAATTCGCTGACCCTCGACCGGCCGCTGTCGGTCCGGGCGGCCGCCAACGGCTTCCTCTACGTGAACGGCACGCCGACCGACTGCGTGCACGTGGCGGTCACCGGCCTGCTCGAGCACAAGCCCGACCTGGTGCTCTCGGGCATCAACGACGGCGCGAACATGGGCGACGACACGATCTACTCCGGCACCGTCGCGGCCGCCACCGAGGGCTACCTGCTGGGCGTGCCGGCGATCGCGTTCTCGATCGCGAAGAAGGGCTACCGGCACCTCGACGTGGCCGCCGGCGTGGCGCGCGACGTGATCGCGCGCTGGGTCCGCGAGCCGCTGCCCGGCACGCTGCTCAACGTCAACATCCCTTCGTGCCCGGCCGACCGGCTGCAGGGCATGCGGGTGACGCGGCTCGGCAAGCGCCACATCGCAGAGCCGGTGATACGCGAGCGCAGTCCGCGCGGCGACACGATCTGGTGGATCGGCCCGGCGGGCGGCGCGCGCGAGGCCGGCCCCGGCACCGATTTCCACGCGGTCGAGAACGACTGGGTCTCGATCACCCCGCTCGACATCGACCTGACCGGCGTCAGGCAGTTGCCCGAGGTCGAGCGCTGGCTCGGCTCGCCCGCGGCGTGAGCCGGGGCGCACCGCGCAGCCGAAGCCGTCCGGGCACTTCCTTTCCCTTTCCTCCGCAGCCATGACCCGCAGACCGCCCTGGATGGCCACGCTGCCGCCGACCGTGGGCGGCGGCACACCTTCCCGCAGTCGCCCCGGCGGCGCGGCCGGCCAGCCCGGCACGACGCGGCCGGCCGCTCCGAGGCCCGACGCGGCGCCCGCGAACCGGGGCCCGGGCGGCGCGGCGCGCACGGTCGCGTCGCCGCTGCCGGCGCCGAGCGGGCTCGGCCTCGCGTCGGACCGGGCGCGCGCGAACATGGTCGACCTGCTGGCGCGCGCCGGCGTGCGCGACCCGCAGGTGCTCGACGCGTTGATGCAGGTGCCGCGCCACCAGTTCGTCGAGCCGGCGCTCGCCAGCCGGGCCTACGAGGACGTCGCGCTGCCGATCGGCCACGGCCAGACGATCTCGAAGCCGAGCACCGTCGCGCGGATGATCGAGCTGGCCTCGGCCCACCTGCCGCGGGCCCGCCGCGCTGCGGCAAAGGCGCTCGAGGTCGGCACCGGCTGCGGCTACCAGGCCGCGGTGATGGCCAGGGTCTACGGCGAGGTGGTGTCGATCGAGCGGGTCAGGGGGCTGCACGAGCAGGCACGCGCGAACCTTCGCAGCCTTCGGCTGCCGAACCTGCGACTGGCTTTCGGCGACGGCCACCAGGGTGTCGCGCAGGGCGCGCCCTACGACTCGATCGTGGTGGCCGCGGCCGGCGAGGCCGTGCCCGAGCCGCTGCTCCACCAGATGCGGGTGGGCGGGCGGCTGGTCGCCCCGGTCGCCAGCGGCGGCCGGCAGGCGCTGCACCTGGTCGAGCGCGTCTCCTCCGACGAATGGCAGCTCACCGTGCTCGATGCGGTACGATTCGTTCCGTTGCGCACCGGCACGACATGAGGCGGGCCTCGATCCGCCGCAGTTGGTGTTTCTCCTCCGTCAACCGAGTGCGCCGCTTGCGGCGCGTCACAGTCATGACGAAATCTCATGAGGGCGTCGGCGTCCGCATCGCGCTTGCGTCGAGCCAGTCATCCTCTTTCCGTCGGTCGTCTCCGGTCCTCGCGCCGGCGTCGCCGGTCGCTTCGGGCCTGCGCGGCGCGCTGATCGCCGCGGTCGCGGCAGCCGTGCTGGCGGGCTGCGCAAGCCCGCATCCGGCGCCCATCGTTCGCCGCGAACCGGTTCCCGCCACCAAGACGCCGGCGCCGCCGCCGGCCACGGTGGCGCCGGCACCAGCACCTGCACCCGCGCCGGCCGCGCAGGAGCCCGGGCCGATCGTCGAGCCGGTGCGCACCGAGCCGATCCGCTCCACCGCGATCCAGAGCCGTTCGCTGTCGGGCGCGCCGGGCAGCGAGGCGCGGCCGCTGTCGCCCACCGCCCCGCCGATCGCCGGCGGGCCGATCCGCACCGAGCCGAGCGCGGCCAAGCAGCCTTACTCCGAGGCGCTGCTCGCGAAGCTCAGGCAGTCGGCGCCGCCGCCCGGGCCGCAAGCGGCGGCGAAGCCCGAGCCGCTCAAGCCCGAACCGCTGAAGCCCGAGCCGGACAAGCCGGTGTCTTCGGCCGGCGCGCCCTCGGCGCAGGGTTTCATCTGGCCGGCCTCGGGGCCGGTCATCCAGCGCTTCGCAGAGCCGCGCAGCATGGGCGTGTCGATCGCCGGCAAGCCGGGCGACCCGGTGGTCGCGGCGGCCGACGGCCGCGTGATCTTCAGCGGCAAGGGGCCGCGCGGCTACGGCAACCTGCTGATCGTCAAGCACGACGCCAGCGACACGCTGTCGGTCTACGCGCACAACCGGGCGCTGCTGGTCAAGGAAGGCGCGAACGTGAAGCGCGGGCAGCGGATCGCCGAGATGGGCGACACCGACGCCGACCGCACCAAGCTGCACTTCGAGATCCGCAAGGGCGGCAAGCCGGTCGACCCGTCTGACTACCTGCCGTCGCGCTGAGCCGATCGTGACGCCCACGCTGGTCTTCGACATCGAGACGATCCCCGACGCGCAGGGGCTGCGAAGCGCCTGGGGCATCGACGCGTCGCTCTCCGACGCCGAGGTCGTCGAGATCGCGCTCGAGCGCCGGCGCGAGAAGACCGGCGGCAGCGACTTCCTGCCGCTGCACCTGCACCGGATCGTCGCGATCGCGTGCCTGATGCGCGACGCCCGCGGCTTCCACGTGAAGTGCCTGGGCACGCCCGAAGACCGCGAGGCGAAGCTGGTCCAGCAGTTCTTCTCGCTGATCGACCGCTTCACGCCGCAACTGGTCAGCTGGAACGGTGGCGGCTTCGACCTGCAGGTGCTGCACTACCGCGGGCTGGTGCACGGCGTGCAGGCGGCGCGCTACTGGGAGACCGGCGACGACGATCGCGACTTCAAGTGGAACAACTACCTGAGCCGCTATCACACGCGCCACCTCGACCTGATGGACATGCTGGCCCTGTACACGCCGCGCGCCAATGCGCCGCTCGACGAGCTCGCGAAGCTTTGCGGCTTCCCGGGCAAGCTCGGCATGGACGGTTCGCAGGTCTGGCCGGCCTTCCGCGAGGGGCGCATCGGCGAGATCCGCGACTACTGCGAGACCGACGTGGCCAACACCTGGCTGATGTTCGCGCGCTTCCAGCTGATGCGGGGCCTGCTCGCGCCGGATTCTTACGCGGCCGAGGTCGCCGCGCTGCGCGAGTCGCTCGGCGCGCTCGCCGACGGCGGGGCAGCCCACTGGCGCGAGTTCCTCGACGCGTGGCCGCAATCCTGAGCACGAAGTGAGCCCGCGGTGAGCAGCATGCCCGAGATCCGCGGCGCGATCGGCGAGCCGATCGTCGTCGACGTCGGTTCGCTCGACCTCGAGGCCAACGGCGTTGCGCACCACGAGGGCAAGGTCGTGTTCGTGCGTGGCGCGCTGCCCGGCGAGCGGGTGCGCGCGGCGATCGTGCGACGCAAGCCGCGCTTCGACGTCGCCCAGGCCTTCGAGGTCCTGCGCGAGTCGCACTCCCGGGTCGCGCCGCGCTGCCCGCACTTCGGCGTGTGCGGCGGGTGCTCGATGCAGCACCTGGAACCGCGCGCGCAGCTCGCGATCAAGCAGCGCGCGCTGGAGGACCAGCTCTGGCACATCGGCAGGGTGCGGCCCGGCACCGTGCTGCGACCGATCGCCGGCCCGGCCTGGGGCTATCGCTACCGGGCGCGACTGTCGGTGCGCAACGTGCCCAAGAAGGGCGGCGTGCTGGTCGGCTTCCACGAGAAGGGCTCGAGCTACGTCGCCGACATGCGCGAGTGCCACGTGCTGCCCGGGCGCATGTCGGACATGCTGCTGCCGCTGCGCGAGCTGGTCGGCTCGCTGAGCCTGCGCGAGCGGCTGCCGCAGATCGAGGTGGCGATCGGCGAATCGCCGCTCGACCGCGGAAGGGGTGCGGGGCCCGGAGGCGACCC
Source organism: Zeimonas sediminis (assembly GCF_023721795.1). NCBI lineage: Bacteria > Pseudomonadati > Pseudomonadota > Betaproteobacteria > Burkholderiales > Burkholderiaceae > Zeimonas > Zeimonas sediminis. The sequence goes on along the minus strand of NZ_JAMQYE010000002.1, from coordinate 39,559 downwards.
CGACGCGGGGCCCGCGCCGGTCGCCACGACGCCCGGCCAGGGGGGCGACCTGCTGATCGCGCTGGTGCTGCGGGTGCTCGAGCCGCCTACCGACGAGGACCGCGCGAAGCTGCTCGCCTTCGCCGCGCGCGAGCGCGTCGAGCTGTGGCTGCAGCCCAAGGGGCCGGACTCGATCAGGCTGCTGTGCACCCGCGACGGCGCGCCGGCGGCCGGCGATGCGGCCTCGCAGCTCGGCTACCGGCTCGCCGAGTTCGGCGTCGACATGCCGTATCGGCCCACCGACTTCACCCAGGTCAATCACCGCATCAACGAGGTGCTGGTGTCGCGGGCGCTGCGCCTGCTCGATCCGCAACCCGGCGAGCGGATCGCCGACCTCTTCTGCGGGCTCGGCAACTTCACGCTGCCGCTGGCGCGGCGCGCGAGCGAGGTGATCGGCATCGAGGGCAGCCCCGTGCTGACCCGCCGCGCGCAGGAGAACGCGGCGGTGAACGGCCTGGCGGGGCGCACCGCCTTTCGCACCGCGAACCTCTTCGAGCTCACGGCCGAGGCCTGGTCCGCGCTCGGCCGATTCGACCGGGTGCTGATCGACCCGCCGCGCGAGGGCGCGCTCGAGGTCGCGAAGGTGCTGTCGGCCGACCCGGTCAAGCCGCGCCGGATCGTCTACGTGTCGTGCAACCCGGCCACGCTTGCCCGCGACGCCGCGATCCTGGTCCACCAGGGCGGCTTCGCGCTGAAGGCGGCCGGCGCGGTGAACATGTTCCCGCAGACCTCCCACGTGGAGTCGATCGCGGTGTTCGAGCCGGACCCGGAACCGCGTCAGCGTTGCAGCCCGGCAGAAGAGGAGCCGACGCAGTGAAGACCGGCGAGCGCAACGGCCTCGAGGGCAAGATTGCCGCCGTCACGCCCGGCGGCGGCGCGACCGCGCTGTTCAAGGCGTCCAGCGTGCCGCTTGGCGTGAAGGCCTAGGGAGGGAAGGGGGAAGGGAGAAAAAAGAAGGCCGCCCGAGGGCGGCCCTTGAATGCCGGGGCGCCTGGCTGGGCGCCCGCGGGCCGGTCAGTCGTCGTTGCCGCCGAAGATGCCGAGCATCATCAGCAGGTTGCTGAACACGTTGTACACGCTCAGGTAGATCGACAGCGTGGCGGTCACGTAGTTCGTCTCGCCGCCTTGCACGATGCGCTGCAGGTCCACCAGGATGAAGGCCGAGAAGATCAGGATGGCCAGGGCGGACACGGTCAGCGTGAGCGCGGGCATCTGCAGCCAGATGTTGGCGATCGCGGCGAAGAAGATCACCAGGAAGCCGACGAACAGCCACTTGCCCATGCCGGTGAAGTCGCGCTTTGACACGGTGGCCACCGTGGCCATGACCGCGAAGATGCCGGCCGTGCCGCCGAACGCGGTCATCACGAGACTGGCCCCGTTCGACATGCCCAGCACCGCGCCGACCAGGCGCGACAGCATCAGGCCCATGAAGAAGGTGAAGCCGAGCAGCAGCGCCACGCCGATGCCGCTGTTCTTGAACTTCTCGATCGCGAAGAAGAATCCGAAGGCTACGCCCAGGAACACCATCAGCCCGATGAAGGGGCTGCCGGCGAAGAAGCTGAAGCCAGCCTGGACGCCGACGTACGCGCCCAGCACGGTCGGGATCATCGACAGTGCGAGCAGCCCGTAGGTGTTGCGCAGGACGCGGTTGCGCGTGGCGGCGCCCAGCGCGCCGGTCGCGCCGCCGAAACCCGGCTCACGCAGTTGGTTTTGCTCGTATGCCATCAGGTGGTTCTCCTCGTGAAGGAATGGGACCGCTGTGGAAAAGGGACTTCTACGTGGGCTCGGTCGCGCCCGGAGCCGCATCCTTGCAGGCTCGGCGCGAATGTAGGGGCAAAGCCCCCGGGCTTCAAGCGATTCCCGGGCCGGGCAAGGGCTTGACCCGATCGGGAATCGCAGCGCCTATGTTAAACTGCTCGATTACGCAAATTCGTGAAAAGCTGTCGTAAACCACTCATTTTCAACACTTTTTCACGCCACTCCCATAACCTCTCTCCAAGTGACAACTGGATCAGCCATGGCCGTCGAACGTACCCTCTCGATCATCAAGCCCGATGCCGTCGCCAAGAACGTGATCGGACAGATCTACTCCCGCTTCGAGAACGCGGGTCTGAAGGTGATCGCGGCGCGCATGATGCACCTTTCGCGCGGCGAGGCCGAGGCCTTCTACGCCGTGCACAAGGAGCGCCCGTTCTTCAAGGACCTGGTCGACTTCATGGTGTCCGGCCCGGTGATGGTCCAGGTGCTCGAAGGCGAAGGCGCGATCCTGAAGAACCGCGACCTGATGGGCGCCACCGACCCGAAGAAGGCCGCGCCGGGCACGATCCGGGCCGACTTTGCCGACAGCATCGACGCCAATGCGGTGCACGGCTCCGACGCTGCCGAGACCGCGGCGGTCGAAATCGCCTTCTTCTTCCCGGCGATGAACATCCACTCGCGCTGAGCGAGGCGAGCGCCGGCCCCGGAATGCCCGAGTCGACCCAAAGCGTGCAGCCCAGCGATCCCGTTGCGCTCGAGGCGGGCGCGCCGCGCGCCGGCGCCGGTCCCGCGCAGCCGGCGACCGCGCGGCAGCCGGTCAACCTGCTCGGCCTCGATGCCGATGGGCTGGCGCAGCTGTGCGCGCAGTGGGGCCAGAAACCCTTCCGCGCCCGCCAGCTGATGCGCTGGGTGCACCAGCGCGGCGAGGCCGACTTCGACGCGATGACCGACCTCGCGAAGGACTTTCGCGAGCTGCTGCGGCAGCGGGCGGTCGTGCAGGCGCCGGCGGTCGTCAGTGACCACGTCTCGGCCGACGGCACCCGCAAGTGGCTGCTCGACGTCGGCGGCGGCAACGCGGTCGAGACCGTCTTCATCCCCGAGGCCGACCGCGGCACGCTGTGCGTGTCGACCCAGGCCGGCTGCGCGGTCAACTGCGTGTTCTGCTCCACCGGCAAGCAGGGCTTCTCGCGCAACCTCCATGCGCACGAGATCGTCGCCCAGCTGTGGCACGCGAACCGGGCGCTCGGCGCTTACGCCCGCGAGAAGGGCGTTGCCGAGGACCGGGTGGTCAGCAACGTGGTCTTCATGGGCATGGGCGAGCCGCTGCAGAACTACGCGGCAACGCTGGTCGCGCTGCGCATCATGCTCGACGACAACGCCTACGGGCTCTCGAAGCGCCGGGTCACAGTGTCCACCTCGGGTGTGGTGCCGATGATGGACCGGCTGCGGGAAGACTGCCCGGTCGCGCTGGCAGTCTCGCTGCACGCGCCGAACGACGCGCTGCGCGACGAACTGGTGCCGCTCAATCGCAAGTACCCGCTGGCCGAGCTGCTCGCGGCCTGCCGCCGCTACCTGGAAAAGGCGCCGCGCGACTTCATCACCTTCGAGTACGTGATGCTCGACGGCGTCAACGATTCCGACCGGCATGCCGAGGAGCTCGTGGCGCTGGTGCGCGACGTGCCCTGCAAGTTCAACCTGATCCCGTTCAATCCCTTCCCGGCATCCGGGCTGCGCAAGTCGCGGCCGGAGCGCATCAAGGCCTTCGCGCAGCGTCTGGTCGATGCCGGCATCGTCACCACGGTGCGCCGCACGCGCGGTGACGACATCGATGCCGCCTGCGGCCAGCTCGCGGGCGAGGTGCAGGACCGCACCAGGCTGCGGCAGCGGATGGACGCCCGCGGTCGGCCGGTGATCGCCGTGGCGGAGGCCCGATGACCGGCGCCGATCGTTTCTTCGCCCCCGGCAGCGGGATCGCGCAGCGGCTCGTCGCGCTGCTTGCCACGGTCCTCGTCGCGCTGCTCGCGGGGTGCGCCGCCGATGGGCGACCCGGCGCGGGCCAGGCCGAGTCCTCGCGCGACGGCTCGGTGGCAGTCGTGCCCGGATCGGGCGAGGAGAGCGACGCTCGCCGGCGGGCGCGCATCCGGGTCGAGCTCGCCGCCGGCTACTACCAGCAGCGCAACTACCAGGTCGCGCTCGACGAGATCGGCCAGGCGCTGCGCGCCGACCCCGAATATCCGGGCGCCTTCGGCATGCTGGGCCTGGTCTACATGGCGCTGAACGATCGCGAGCGGGCCGAGGAGAGCTTCCAGCGCGGGCTGCGCCTGGCGCCCAACGACGCGAACCTGAACAACAACTACGGCTGGTTCCTGTGCCAGACCGGTCGCGAGCGCGATTCGATCGCGCGCTTCGAGCAGGCGCTGCGCGACCCGCTCTACCAGACGCCGACGATGCCCCTGCACAACGCGGGCATCTGCGCGCTTCGCCTCGGCGACGAGAAGACCGCCGAGTCCTATTTCCTGAGGGCCTTCCAGGTCGACGCGACCAATCCGGTCGCGATGTTCAACCTCGGCCAGATCTACCTGAAGCGGGGCGATCTCGAGCGCGCCCGCTTTCACGCCCAGCGTCTCGTCAACACCTTCGAGCCGTCGGCGCAGACGCTGTGGCTCGCGTTGAAGGTCGAGCGGGCCCTCGGCAACCGCGACGCCGAGGCCAGCCTCGGCGCCCAGCTTCGGCGCCGGTTTCCCGATTCGCCGGAGGCCGGGCTCCTCGCGGCACGGAGATACAGCGAGTGACCGAGCAGATCGAGACCCAGGCGAGCGAACCCGCCGAGCAGCGCACGCAGGCGGTGTCCACCGTCGAGCAACTGGTCGCGGCCCGCCAGGCCGCGGGGCTGGGCGCGTCCGACGTCGCCTCGCGCCTCGGCATGGCCACCCGCCAGATCGAGGCGATCGAGCGCGGCGACTGGCCGGCGCTGCCGGGCCAGGCCTTCGTGCGCGCCGCGCTGCGCGCCTACGGCAAGGCGATCGCCGTCGACGTCGAGCCCCTGCTTTCGTCGCTCGGCCCGCAGGTCGCGGCGCCCGAGTTGAAGGCCTCGGCCTCGCTCGAGTCGCCGATGCCGCGTGGCGGCAGTTTCGGCTTCGGCGGCGGAGGCTCGGGCGGACGGCTGGCCTGGATCCTGCTGGGCGTCGCGGCAGTCATCGCGATCGTGTTCTACTTCGGCCCGGCCTTCGAGCTCGGCGAGCGACAGGCGGGGGGCGACACGGCCGGCCTCGCGGAATCGCAGTCGGCCGCGCCCTCGATCCAGCCGGCAGCGCCTTCGAACGGTGCCGCCGCTCCAGCGGCCGGGTCGGGCGGCGCACCCGCCGCAGGCACCGCCACGGGCGGCGCGGCTGCGGTCGCTCCGGCGGGCGCGACGGCAACGGGCCAGGCCCAGGAGAGCGGTGCCGGCGTTTCGCTCGCGCCGCTGGTTCCGCTGGCCCCGGCTTCGCCGCCCGGATCGCCCGCTGCGGCGTCGGGTGCCGCGGGCACCGGCGGCTCGGCGTCGGCCTCGGCGTCGGCCTCGGCAGCGGCCCCGAGCGCGGTATCGCCGGGCGCGGCCGCTTCGGCTGCTGCGGCCTCTTCATCGTCGGCGTCACCGTCCGCGGCGCCTGCCCAGGCCGCCGACGCGCCGGCCGCTGGCGCGTCGGGCACCGAGACCCTGCGCCTGCGCTTCGCGCGGGAGTCCTGGGTCGAGATCCGCGAGGCCGGCGGCAAGATCCTGCTCACCGGCCTGCAGCAGCCCGGCACCGAGCGCGAGCTCAGCGGGCGCAAGCCGCTGACGCTGGTGATCGGCAACGCCGAGCACGTCACGCTCGAGCGCGGCGGCAAGCCGGTCGACCTGGCGGCGCGGGCGCGGCAGGGCGTGGCCCGACTGACCCTCGACTGATTCCCCGCGCAACGATGAGCGATCCGACCGCACTGTCGCAGGCCGGCTGCCCGGCGGGCGCCGATCGGCCGATGCCGGTGGGCCCGGCGGCCCGCCGCGTTTCCCGCCAGACCGTCGTCCGCTGGGGCGCGCGCGAGGTCCGGATCGGCGGCGATGCGCCGGTCGTCGTGCAGTCGATGACCAACACCGACACCGCCGACCCGATCGCCACCGCCATCCAGGTCAAGGACCTCGCCCGGGCCGGGTCCGAGATCGTGCGGATCACGGTGAATTCGCCGGCCGCCGCGGCTGCGGTGGCCGCGGTCCGCGAGCAGCTCGACCGCATGGGGGTCGACGCGCCGCTGGTGGGCGACTTCCACTACAACGGCCACAAGCTGCTGGCCGACTTTCCCGACTGCGCGCAGGCGCTGTCGAAGTACCGGATCAACCCGGGCAACGTCGGGTCCGCCAGCAAGCGCGACGACAACTTCGCGCGGATGATCGAGATCGCCTGCCGCCACGGCAAGCCGGTGCGGATCGGCGTGAACTGGGGCAGCCTCGACCAGGGCCTGCTGGCCCGGCTGATGGACCGCAACGCCGCGCGCCCCGAGCCCTGGGACGCGCAGGCCGTCATGCGCGAGGCGCTCGTCACCTCGGCGATCGAGAGCGCCGAGCGGGCGGTCGAACTCGGCCTGCCGGCCGACGCGATCTGCCTGTCGGCCAAGGTGTCGAATGCGCAGGACCTGATCGCGGTGTACCGCTCGCTGGCCGCGCGCTGCGACTGGCCGCTTCACCTCGGCCTCACCGAGGCCGGCATGGGCAGCAAGGGCATCGTCGCTTCCACCGCCGCGATGGCGGTGCTGCTCCAGGAGGGCATCGGAGACACGATCAGGGTGTCGCTGACCCCGGAGCCGGGCGGCGACCGCACGAAGGAGGTCGTGGTCGCGCAGGAGATCCTGCAGTCGCTCGGCCTGCGCGCCTTCGCTCCCGTGGTGGTGGCCTGCCCGGGTTGCGGGCGCACCAGCAGCACCTTCTTCCAGGAGCTTGCCCAGAAGATCCAGGCCTACCTGCGCGAGCAGATGCCGGTGTGGCGGATCAGCCACCCTGGCGTCGAGTCGATGCAGGTCGCCGTCATGGGCTGCGTGGTCAACGGGCCGGGCGAGAGCAAGCACGCAAACATCGGCATTTCGCTGCCCGGCTCGGGCGAGGCGCCGGTGGCGCCGGTCTTCGTCGACGGCGAGCGCACCGTCACGCTGAAGGGCGAGCGCATCGCCGAGGAGTTTCAGGCGATCGTCGACGACTACGTGCGCCGCCGCTACGCGCCACGACCGTCAGCGCACGCCGGCGCCGCCGAGCAGGCGGACGCCTGAGCCCGCGCGGCGAACGGCCGGCGTCCAGAGAACCGAACGACAACGATGCACGACGACAATCCGAACCGCAGCGCGCCGACGAAGCTGAACGGCGTGCGCGGCATGAACGACATCCTGCCCGCCGACGAGCCGCTCTGGCGTGCGTTCGAGGAAGCGGTCGCCGATACGGTGCGCGCCTACGGCTACCGGCAGATCCGCACGCCGATCGTCGAGCACACGCGGCTGTTCGTGCGCGGAATCGGCGAGGTGACCGACATCGTCGAGAAGGAGATGTACTCCTTCACCGACCAGCTGAACGGAGAGGACCTGACCCTGCGCCCCGAGAACACGGCGGGCGTGGTGCGCGCGGCGATCGAGCACAACCTGCTCTACGACGGGCCGAAGCGGCTGTGGTACGCGGGGCCGATGTTCCGCCACGAGCGCCCGCAGAAGGGGCGCTACCGGCAGTTCCACCAGGTCGGCGCCGAGGCGCTCGGGCTGGCCGGGCCCGATGCCGACGCCGAGGTCATCCTGATGTGCCAGCGGCTCTGGGACCAGCTGGGGCTGTCCGGCGTCTCGCTCGAGATCAACTCGCTGGGCGCCTCGCACGAGCGGCGCGCCCATCGCGAGGCGCTGATCGCGCACTTCGAGGCCCGGCGCGACGAGCTCGACGCCGATGCCGCGCGCCGGCTGCACAGCAATCCGCTTCGCATCCTGGACACCAAGAACCCCGATATGCGCGGCATCGTCGAATCCGCGCCGAAGCTGATCGACTTCCTGGGCGCCGAGTCGCTCGCCCACTTCGACCGGCTGCAGGCGCTGCTGCGCGCGCAGAACCTGCCGTTCCGGATCAACCCGAGGCTGGTGCGCGGGCTCGACTACTACAACCTGACCGTGTTCGAGTGGGTCGCCGACCTCGGCGGCACGCAGCTCACGATCTGCGGCGGCGGCCGCTATGATCCGCTCGTCGAGATGCTCGGCGGCAAGCCCGCGCCGGCCTGCGGCTTCGCGATGGGGGTCGAGCGGGTGCTCGAGCTGATGCGCGCGCAGGGGGGCGAGCCGGCGCAGGCACAATGCGACGTCTACATCGTGCATCACGGCGATGCAACGCTCGAGGCCGCGATGCAGGCCGCCGAGCGGATCCGCGACACCGGCCTCGACGTATTGCTCCACTGCGGCGGCGGCAGCTTCAAGTCGCAGTTCCGCAGGGCCGACGCGAGCGGCGCGCAGTTCGCGCTGATCCTGGGCGTGGACGAGGTGGCGCGCGGCGAGGCCTCGATCAAGTGGCTGCGCGGCGAAGACGCCGGAAGCGGCGCCGGCAGGCAGTCCACGGTGCCGCTCGATCGCGTCGCCGAGGCGCTGGCCGACGCGATCTCCGGCGAGGCCTCGCACTGACCGGGCGCCGCGGCGCTCCAACCGCAAACCGATTCAAGACATGGCTTACGACCTCGAAGAACAGGAACAGCTGGAGAACCTGAAGGCGTTCTGGCACAAGTACGGGAATTTCATCCTGACCGTCGTGCTGGTCGTCGCGCTGTCCTGGGCGGGCTGGCGCGGCTGGCAGTGGTACCAGACGAACCAGTCGGCGCAGGCCTCGCAGGCCTACGACCAGCTGCGCGAGGCCGCCGGCGCGAAGGACGTCGGCAAGGTCCGCGAGGCGGCCGGCCGGATCTTCGCCGACTACGGCGGCACCGCCTGGGCGCAGATGGCGGCGCTGGTCGCGGCCGATGCCTACGTCGAGGCCGGCGATGCGAAGGCCGCCAAGGTCCCGCTGCAATGGGCGGTCGAGAACGCCCGCGACCCCGCCTTCCGCGACCAGGCCAGGCTCGGGCTGGCGGCGATCCTGCTCGACGAGAAGGCCTACGACGAGGCGCTGAAGCTGCTCGCAGCGCCGGCCGAGAAGAGCTACGCCGCGGCCTTCGCCGATCGACGCGGCGACCTGCTGGTGGCGCAGGGCAAGCCGGCCGAGGCCCGGGCCGCGTACCAGGAAGCGCTCGGCCTGCTGGGCAACGACAGCGCGCTGCGCCGGCTGGTCCAGATCAAGCTCGACGCGATCGGCGGAGGCTCGGCGTGATCACCGCCCGGCTTCGCCTGCTGGCGGCGGGCCTCGCCACCGCCGTCCTGGCCGCCGGCTGCGGCTTCTGGTCGTCGTCCAAGCCGAAGCTGCCCGAGTTGCCGCCGGTCAGCGGCGCGGCGAGCATGCGGACCGCATGGTCGTACCCGATCGGCGCCGGCGGGATCGGCTTCCAGCCGCTGGTGGTCGGGGACTCGGTCCTTGCCGCTTCTCGCGCAGGCGTCGTGGCGCGGCTCGACGCCGAGTCGGGGCGGGTCGCCTGGCGCGTCGAGCTCGGCAAGCCGCTGATTGCCGGGGTGGGCAGCGACGGCACGACCACGGTCGTCGCGGCGCGCGACGGATCGCTGATCGCGCTCGATCGCGACGGCGCTCAGCGCTGGAGCACCCAGGCCGGCGCCGAGATCGTCACCGTGCCCGCCGTCGGCCTCGGGCTGGCGATCGTGCGCGCCAGCGACAACCGGGTCTCGGCATTCGACCTGGAGACCGGCAAGCGCCGCTGGACCTTCGACCGGCAGTCGCCGGCCCTCGTGCTGCGGCAGACCGCGGCGATCGCGATGGACACCTCCAGCGCCTACGTCGGCCTGCCCGGCGGCCGGTTGGTCGCCCTGTCGCTGCAGAGCGGCGCCCAGCGCTGGGAGGCGGCGATCGGCCTGCCGCGCGGATCGAACGAGATCGAGCGGATCGCCGACGTCGTCGGCTCGCCGCTGATCAGCGGCGGCGAGGTCTGCGCTGCCGCCTGGCAGGGCCGCATCGCCTGTCTCGACACCTCGACCGGCCGCGCGGCCTGGGGACGGGATCTGGCCGCGGCGGCCGGCATCGACCTCGATTCGCGGCAGGTGGTGGCGGTCGATTCGGACGGCGTCCTGCACTCCGTTTCGCGCAGCGGCGCCAGCCTGTGGCGCCAGGACGCGCTGAAGCGCCGACAGCCTTCGGCGCCGCTGCTGGCCGCGTCCCAGGTGCTGGTCGGCGACTCGCTGGGAATGCTGCACCTGCTGTCTCGCGACGACGGCGCGCTGCTCGCCAGATCGTCGACCGACGGCAGCCCGATCGTCGGCGCGCCGGCTCGCTGGCGCAACCTGGCGATCGTGCAGACCAGCGGCGGCAGCCTGCAGGCCGTGGCGCTGGACTGAATCGATGGCCAGGCTTCCGGTCCTCGCGCTGGTCGGGCGCCCCAACGTCGGAAAGTCGACGCTGTTCAACCGGCTCACCCGCAGCCGCGCGGCGCTGGTCGCCGACGTGCCGGGGCTGACCCGCGACCGCCAGTACGGGCGAGGGCGCAGCGGCGAGCGCGCGTTCATCGTCATCGACAGCGGCGGGTTCGAGCCGGTCGCCAAGTCCGGGATCGCCGCCGAGATGGCCAGGCAGACGCGGCAGGCGGTGCTCGAGTCCGACACCGTCGTCTTCGTGGTCGATGGCCGCGAGGGCCTGACCGCGCACGACATGGAGATCGCGCGCGAGCTGCGCCGCACCGCCCAGCGCGTGTTCGTCGCGGTCAACAAGACCGAGGGCATGCCGCGCGCCCAGGTCGCCGCCGAGTTCCACGAGCTCGGGCTGGGCGATCCCTTGCCGATCTCCGCCGCCCACGGCGACGGGGTTCGCGACCTGGTCGAGATCGCGTTCGAGCACATGGGCGACGCGGGCATGCCCGAGCCGCAGCCCGAGGGCGAGGGCTTCGAGAGCGGCGAGGGCGGCGAGGGCGGCGAGACCGCGCCCGGGGCCGAGGGGGCGGCGGGGCCCGAAGAACCCCGACGGGTCCGGGTCGCGGTCGTCGGCCGCCCGAACGCCGGCAAGTCCACGCTGATCAACACGCTGCTCGGCGAGGAGCGGCTGATCGCCTTCGACCAGCCCGGCACGACCCGCGACTCGGTCGCGATCGAGTTCGAGCGCGGCGGCAAGCCCTACACGCTGATCGACACCGCGGGCCTGCGGCGCCGGGGCAAGGTCACCGACATGGTCGAGAAGTTCTCGGTCGTCAAGACGCTGCAGTCGATCGAGGACAGCAACGTCTGCGTGCTGCTGCTCGACGCGACCGAGCAGGTCTCGGACCAGGACGCCACGATCGCCAGCTACATCCTCGAGGCCGGCCGGGCGCTGGTCGTCGCGGTCAACAAGTGGGACCTGGCCGACGCCGAGACGCGCGAGCGCCTGCGCGGCGAGCTCGACCGCAAGCTCCACTTCCTGCGCTTCGCCAAGCTGTTGCACCTGTCCGCGCTGAAGGGCACCGGGATCGGCGCGCTGATGCGCGCGATCGACGAGGCCTACGCGGCGGCGACCGCGCGGCTGTCCACGCCGAAGCTCACCCGGGCACTGCAGGAGGCCGTCGATAAGCAGGCGCCGCCCAAGCGCGGGCCCTTCAGGCCCAAGATGCGCTACGCGCACCAGGGCGGCCGCAATCCCCCGATCATCGTGATCCACGGCAGCGGGCTCGACAACATCGGCGACACCTACCGCCGCTACCTGGAAGGCTGGTTTCGCGACCGCTTCAAGCTGCAGGGCACGCCGCTGCGGATCGAATTCCGCTCCTCGGCGAACCCGTACGTCGCCCAAGCGCGCTGAGCGCGGGCCCGCCGCGCCGCGGCCGCGGGCTTGCCACGCCGCCGTCGGATTTGCGTTAGAGTTGAAATCCGGGCGCCTGACCGCACCTTCCGACCACAAGACCTACAACCGGAGTCGCCATGAGCAACAAAGGGCAGCTACTACAAGACCCGTTCCTTAACCTCCTGCGCAAGGAGCATGTGCCGGTCTCCATCTACCTGGTCAACGGCATCAAGCTGCAAGGACAGATCGAGTCCTTCGACCAGTATGTGGTCCTGCTTCGCAACACCGTGACGCAGATGGTCTACAAGCACGCGATTTCCACCGTCGTGCCGGGCCGGCCCGTCAATTTCCAACAGGAAGCCCAGGAAAACTGAGCGCGAACGACAACCCCCCCCGCTGCCTGCTGGTCGGCGTCGCCTTCGGCGGCCGGCCCCGCAGCGAAGACAGCCTCGACGAGCTCGACGCGCTCGCGCGTTCCGCGGGCCTCGACCCGCAGTCCAGGATCATCGTCCGCCGGGCCCGCCCCGACGCGGCCCTCTGCATCGGCTCGGGCAAGGCCGACGAGATCGGCGCGATGCTCGCGGGCGGCGGCTTCGATCTCGTGCTGTTCGACCACGAGATCACGCCGGTCCAGCAGCGCAACCTGAACCAGCTCTGGAAGCTTCCGGTCATGGACCGGACCGAGCTGATCCTCGACATCTTCGCGCGGCGCGCGCGCAGCCACGAAGGCAAGCTGCAGGTGGAGCTCGCCCGGCTCGAGCACCTGCAGGCCCGGCTGGTGCGCGGCTGGACCCACCTCGAGCGCCAGCGCGGCGGCATCGGCGTGCGCGGCGGCCCCGGCGAGAAGCAGATCGAGCTCGACCGCCGGATGCTCGGCGACCGCGTTCGCCGCCTCCGCGGCCAGCTCGACCAGCTAAAGAAGCAGCGGCGGACCCGCCGCCGAGCGCGCGACCGCCGCCCGGCCTTCGCGATCTCGCTGGTCGGTTACACCAACGCCGGCAAGTCGACGCTGTTCAACCGGCTCACCAAGGCAGGCACCTACGCCGCCGACCAGCTGTTCGCCACGCTCGACACGCTGACCCGGAGGCTACGCCTGGCCTCCGGCGCCGAGGTCGTGCTCTCGGACACGGTCGGCTTCGTGCGCGACCTGCCGCACCAACTGGTCGAGGCCTTCACCGCCACGCTCGAGGAGACCGCCGAGGCCGACCTGCTGCTGCACGTGGTCGACGCGTCTGCCCCCGACCGCGACGAGCAGATCGCCGAGGTCGAGAGGGTGCTGGCCGAGATCGGCGCGGCGGACGTGCCGCGGCTCACCGTCATGAACAAGATCGACGCCGCCGGCCTGGAGCCGAGAGTCGCGCTGGACGCCTGTGGTAGCATCGACCGGTTGTGGGTCAGCGCCGTGTCCGGCGCCGGCATCGACGCGCTTCGCGACGCGATCGAGGCGCGGGTCGACGAGTGGCGCTCCCGCCGCTTCGCCGCGGCCGCCGGCGAGCAGGTCGAATCCTCCGCCCTCGAGGCGCGGGCAGGCTGACCGCCCGGCCGCCTCCCGATGCACCCCTCCCTTCACCCGATTCCCGAACCGCGACCCTGAACCATGTGGAAGTCAGTCCGCGCGATCTTTTCCCTCAACGACCCCGGCTGGGGCAGAAGCGGCGGCGGTGACCAGCAGCGTCCTCCGCAGCGTCCCGGCGGGCAGGGCGACGGCCCCCCCGATCTCGACGAGCTCTGGCGCGACTTCAATCGCCGGCTCAACGGCCTGTTCGGCAAGAAGGGCGGTGGCGGCCCGGGCGCGCCGCGCGGTGGCGGCGGCGGCGGCGAGGGGCCCTCAATGAAGGGCGCCGGTGCGGGGCTGGGCCTGCTCGCGGCCGTGGCCGTGCTGCTGTGGCTCGGCAGCGGCTTCTACATCGTCCAGGAAGGCCAGGCGTCCGCAGTGCTCAGGTTCGGCGAGTTCAAGCAACTGGTCGACCGCGCCGGCTTCACCTGGCGCATGCCCTATCCGATCGAGAGCCACGAGATCGTCAACACCCAGCAGCTGCGCACCGTCGAGGTCGGCTACCGCAATGCGGTGCGCAACAAGACGCTGCGCGAGTCGCTGATCCTGACCCTCGACCAGAGCATCGTCGACCTGCAGTTCACCGTCCAGTACCGGATCGGCAACGCGCGCGACTACCTGTTCAACAACGACCTCGGGCCGGTGCCCGAGGAGATCGTCCGGCAGGCGGCCGAGACCGCGATGCGCGAGATCGTCGGGCGCAAGGGTATCGACCAGGTGCTCTACGAAGAGAAGGAGCAGGTGGCGCTCGACGCGCGCGAGCAGATCCAGCTGATCCTCGATCGCTACAAGGTCGGCATCAGCGTGGTCGACGTCACGATCCAGCAGGCGCAGCCCCCGGAGCAGGTGCAGGCCGCCTTCGAGGACGCCAACAAGGCCGCGCAGGACCGCGAGAACCTGATCAACGAGGGCCAGGCCTACGCCAACGACGTGATCCCGCGCGCCCGCGGCACCGCGGCGCGGCTGCTCGAGGAAGCCGAGGGCTACCGGGCGAGGGTCGTCGCGGCCGCCGAGGGCGACGCCAGCCGCTTCAACGCGGTGCTGGTCGAGTACGCGAAGGCGCCGCAGGTCACCCGCGAGCGCATGTACATCGAGACGATGCAGCAGATCTTCGCCAACACCAGCAAGGTTCTGGTCGACACCAAGTCCTCGGGCAACCTGCTGTACCTGCCGCTCGACCGGCTGATGCAGCAGGGCGCGCCGGCAAGCGGCGGCCAGGCCGCCGCGCCGGGCGCGCCGGCCCCCCAGCCCGGAGGCGCCGCCCCCGCCCAGCAGCCGGCCACGCGCCTCGACGGCCTGCGCAGCCGCGAACGCGACACCCGCTGAGCGCCGGAGAACCCCGCCATGAACCGAATCGTCCCGATCGTCCTCGGCGCGCTGGTCGCGCTCACCATCCTGATGTCCTCCGTGTTCGTCGTCGACCAGCGGCAGTTCGCGGTCGTCTACGCGCTGGGCGAGATCCGTCACATCCACGACAAGCCGGGCCTGTACTTCAAGCTGCCGCCGCCGTTCCAGAACGTCGCCTACTTCGACAAGCGCATCCTGACGCTCGACACCTCCGACAGCGACCGCTTCATCACGTCCGAGAAGCTCAACGTGATGATCGACACCTTCATCAAGTGGCGCATCGTCGACCCGCGCGAGTTCATCCGCTCGGTGTCGGGCAGCGAGCAGGTCGCCGCCGACCGGATCTCGCGCAGCCTGCGCGATGCGCTGAACAACGAGGTGGCTCGCCGCACGGTGGCCGACGTCATCTCCAACGCTCGCAACGAGATCGTCGAGAACGTGCGGACCAAGGTCGATGCCGACTCCCGGCAGATCGGCGTCGAGATCGTCGACGTCCGCCTCAAGCGCGTCGATTTCGCCCCCGAGGTGCAGGAGCGGGTGTTCGCGCGGATGGAGTCCGAGCGCAAGCGGGTGGCCAACGAGCGCCGGGCCACCGGCGCGGCCGAGTCCGAGAAGATCCGGGCCGACGCCGACCGGCAGCGCGAGGTGATCCTGGCCGAGGCCTATCGCGACGCGCAGGGGATCAAGGGCAAGGGCGACGCCCAGGCCACGTCGATCTATGCGTCCGCCTTCGGCAAGAACCCGGAGTTCGCCGGCTTCTACCGCAGCCTCGAGGCGTATCGCGCGTCGTTCCGCAACCGGAACGACCTGCTGGTGGTCGATCCGTCGGCCGACTTCTTCCGATTTTTCGGCGAGTCCGGCGCGCGTCGCTGAGCGGCGCCGCGGCCGATTCGCTGCAGCAAGGGGCCGCCGGCGTGGATAAGCTGATCGCAGCCCTCGGGCTGATGCTGGTGCTCGAGGGCCTGCTGCCGATGATCGCGCCGGCCCGCTGGCGCGAGGCCTTCCTGCAGATCGCCAGGCTGCGCGACGGCCAGATCCGCTTCGTCGGGATGGGCTCGGCCCTGCTCGGCATCGCGCTGCTGCTGTTCTGACTTAAAATACGGGGTTTTGCCGACGGGAATCCCGCCATGCCTCGCTGGCTGCTGCCAGAGAACATCTCCGACGTCCTGCCTTCCGAGGCCCGTCGGATGGAAGAGCTGCGGCGCCGCCTGCTCGACCTGTACCGATCGTACGGCTACGAGCTGGTCGTGCCGCCGATGATCGAACACATCGATTCGCTGCTGACCGGCTCCGGTCGCGACCTCGGACTGCGCACCTTCCAGCTGGTCGACCAGCTGTCGGGGCGCACGCTGGGCGTGCGCGCGGACATCACGCCGCAGGTCGCCCGGATCGACGCGCACCTGCTCAACCGCAGCGGCGTGGCGCGGCTCTGCTACGCCGGCTCGGTGCTGCACACCCGGGCGGCGAGCCCCTTTGCCACCCGCGAGCCGATGCAGGTCGGCGCCGAGCTTTACGGCCACGCGGGCCTCGAGGCCGACCTCGAGGTGATCGAGCTGCTGGTGCGCTCGCTCGACGCCGCCGATTGCCGCAGGCTGCGGATCGATCTGTGCCACGTCGGCATCGTTCCGGCCCTGCTGTCGCTGCACGGACCGGTTCCGGGCCTCGACACCGAAGACCTCTACGCGCTGCTCCAGGGCAAGGACGTGCCAGGGCTTGCCGAGGCGCTCGAGCCGGCGCCGGCCGGGCTGCGCGATGCGCTGCTCGCGCTGCCGGGCCTGCACGGCCGGATCGCGATCGGCGGCAAGGAAGGCGCGACGCCGCCGGCCGGCGATGCCGGCCCGCTCGCCCGGGCGCGTCGGCTGCTGCCGCAGGTCGGGCCGGTCAGCGAGGCGCTCGATCGCCTGGAGCGGCTGGCCGCTTCGCCGATGTGGCGCCGCTGGCCGGGCGTGGAGGTCTCGATCGATCTCGCCGACCTGCGCGGCTACCGCTATCACAATGGCATCACCTTCGCCGCGTACGTCGAGGCCTTGCCGTTCGCGGTGGCGCGCGGCGGTCGTTACGACGACGCCGGGCGGGTGTTCGGCCGCGCGCGGCCGGCCACCGGCTTCTCGCTCGAGCTGCGGGCGCTTGCCGACCTGCAACCCGAGCAGCCGCCGGCGCGCGCGATCGCGGCCCCCTGGTCCGACGATCCGGCGCTCGCCGACGCGATCGCCGGGCTGCGGGCCGCGGGCGAGATCGTGATCCAGTCGCTGCCCGGCAGCGAGCGGGATCAGCAGGAATTCACATGCGACCGCGAGCTGGCGACCGACGATGCCGGCCGCTGGATCGTTCGCGCACTGACACAGGAATGAAGGCGATGGCCAGGAACGTAGTAATCATCGGGACCCAGTGGGGCGACGAAGGCAAGGGCAAGCTGGTCGACTGGCTGACCGAGACCGCGCGCGGCGTGGTCCGCTTCCAGGGCGGCCACAACGCGGGCCACACGCTGGTGATCGGCGGCCGCAAGCAGGTGTTGCGGCTGATTCCGTCGGGCATCTTGCGCGACGGCGTCACCTGCTACATCGGCAACGGCGTGGTCGTGTCGCCCACCGCCCTGCTGCAGGAGATCGACGAACTCGAGCAGGCCGGCATCTCGGTGCGCGAGCGCTTGCGCGTCAGCGCCACCGCCTCGCTGATCCTGCCGTATCACGTGGCCCTCGACCAGGCGCGCGAGGCGCGTCGGGGCGACGCGAAGATCGGCACGACCGGCCGCGGCATCGGCCCGGCCTACGAGGACAAGGTGGCGCGCCGCGGCGTGCGCATCCAGGACCTGTACGACGCCGGCGCGTTCCGCGAGCGGATGGCCGAGGCGCTCGACCTGCACAACTTCACGCTCGAGCACTACCTGGGCGCCGAGCCGGTCGACGGCGCGAAGATCGCCGACGAGGCGCTCGCGCTCGGCGAGCGGATCCGGCCCATGGTGGCCGACGTGCCCGCGCTGCTCGCGCAGGCGATGGCACGCGGCGAACCGCTGCTCTTCGAGGGCGCGCAGGGCGCGCTGCTCGACGTCGACCACGGCACCTATCCGTACGTGACCAGCAGCAACTGCGTGGCGGGCGCCGCCGCCGCCGGCGCCGGCGTCGGCCCGCAGGCGCTGCATCGCGTGCTCGGGATCGTGAAGGCCTACACCACCCGGGTCGGTTCCGGACCGTTCCCGACCGAGCTGCACGACGACATCGGCAGGCGCCTGGCCACCGTCGGCAAGGAATTCGGCTCGGTCACCGGCCGTCCGCGCCGTTGCGGCTGGTTCGACGCCCCGGCGCTGCGCCGCTCGATCCAGCTGAACGGCATCGACGGGCTGGTGGTCACCAAGCTCGACGTGCTCGACGGGCTCGAGACCGTGAAGCTCTGCGTGGGCTATCGCCAGGACGGCAAGACGCTCGACCTGCTGCCCTTCGGGGCCGCCGAGCTTGCGCGCTGCGAGCCGATCTACGAGGAGATGCCCGGCTGGTCGGAGAGCACGGTGGGCCTGCAGCAATGGGAGCAGCTGCCGCTGAACGCGCGGCGCTACCTGGAGCGCCTGTCCGAGGTGGCCGGCGCGCCGATCGACCTGGTGTCCACCGGCCCGGACCGCGACGAGACCATCCTGATCAGGCATCCTTTCCAGTGAGTTCTTCCGACGAGTCGAGGCCGATCCCGTGAAAGACCTTTACGTATCCTGGGACGAGTACAACCGGCTGATCGAGAAGCTCGCGCTGAAGGTCTGGGAGTCGGGCTGGAACTTCGATGCGATCGTCTGCCTGGCGCGCGGCGGCCTCCGGATCGGCGACGTGTTCTCGCGCCTGTTCGACAAGCCGCTGGGCGTGCTGTTCACCAGTTCGTATCGCGAGGAGGCCGGCACCAAGCGCAGCCGGCTGATGATCGCCGAGCACATGAGCTCGGCGGCGCCGCTGCCCGGCCCGCGCTGGCTGCTCGTCGACGACCTGGTCGACTCCGGCGCCACGCTGGTCGAGGTGCTGCCCGCGCTGAAGTCGCGCTATCCGCAGGTCGAGGAGATCCGCTCGGCGGTGGTCTGGGCGAAGGGCTCGTCGGTCGCGATGCCCGACTACTGCATCGAGCACCTGCCGTCGAACCCCTGGATCCACCAGCCCTTCGAGGAGTACGACCACATGCGACCGAACGACCTGAAGGCGCGGTGGGGGTGACGAGCCTCGCCTTTCGAGTCCTCACGCAGAGCGCGCAGGCGCTCTGCTTTCTGGGCAATAAAATGAAAACGCCTGCTTTCGCAGGCGTTGAATCTGGTGCCCAGAAGAGGACTCGAACCTCCACAGTGTTGCCACCGCCAGGACCTGAACCTGGTGCGTCTACCAATTCCGCCATCTGGGCTGCGGGTCTGCGGGAGAGCTTCCCGAAGACTGCGGCCGACAGAGTCGACCGCTGTAGAGGCGCGAATTCTAATCGACTGCGGGGATTTGTCAAATCGATGGTGAGAGCGTGACGAAGAAAGCCTGGTTCGCGCCGACGCGCGAGGAAATCCTGGAGTGCCTGCGCGGCGCGGGCGTCCCGATGACGCCTGCCGAACTCGCCGAGAGGCTCGAGGTTCCGCCAGATCACGTCGATTCGCTGAACCGGCGCCTGATCGCGATGGAGCGCGACGGCCAGCTGCTGCCCAACCGCAAGGGCGTGCTGCTGCTCGCGAGCAAGCTCGACCTGATCGCCGGCCGCGTCCAGGGACACCGCGACGGCTTCGGCTTCCTGCTCCCCGATGCCGGCGGGCCCGACGTGTTCCTGTCGCCGCGCCAGATGCAGAAGGCGATGCACGGCGATCGCGTGCTGGTCAAGCAGACCGGGTACGACTCGCGCGGCCGGCCCGAGGGCAGGATCGTCGAGGTGACCGAGCGCGCCAACCGGCGGCTGGTGGGCCGCTTCCTGAACGAGCGCGGCGTGAACATCGTCGTGCCAGAGGACCAGCGGATCAAGCACGACATCGTCATCCCGCCCGGCGACACCCACCACGCGCAGCACGGCCAGGTCGTCAGCGTGGAGATCGTCGATCCGCCGGCCAACGGCGCCCCTCCGATCGGCCGCGTGGTCGAGGTGCTCGGCGAGATCGAGGACCCGGGCATGGAGATCGAGATCGCGGTGCGCAAGTTCGACGTGCCGCACGAGTTCAGCGCGCCCGCGCTCGAGGCCGCGGCCGCGCTGCCGGGCGTGGTCAGGCCGGCCGACCTGCGGGGCAGGGTCGACTTGCGCGACGTTCCGCTGGTCACGATCGACGGCGAGGATGCGCGCGACTTCGACGACGCGGTCTACTGCGAGCCGATCGAGGTGAGCACCGGCGGCGAATCGGTCGGCGACGCCGGCGCCGACGATCGCGAGACGGCCGCGCAGCGGGCGGGCGGGGCGACGGACGGCGCGGACACCGCGCCCTCGTGCCGCCGCGGCCGGCGCAAGGCGACCGAGCCCGGCTTCCGCCTGATCGTCGCGATCGCCGACGTGTCCCATTACGTGAAGCCCGGCGCGCCGCTCGACGCCGACGCTGCCGAGCGCAGCACCTCGGTCTACTTCCCGCGCCGGGTCATCCCGATGCTGCCCGAGAAGCTGTCCAACGGCCTGTGCTCGCTGAACCCGCAGGTCGACCGGCTGGTGCTCGTCTGCGACATGGTCATCGACGGCGGCGGCCGCATCCGGGCCTACCAGTTCTACGACGCGGTGATGCACTCGGCGGCGCGGCTCACCTACGACGAGGTGTGGGCCATGCTCTCGGGCGGCCCGAACCTTTCGGTGTCGCCGCACAAGCTCGCGCTGGCGCCGCAGCTGCGCAACCTGCACGACCTGTACCGCGTGCTGGCCGGCGCCAGGGAGCGCCGCGGCGCGATGGAGATCGAGACCGTCGAGACGCAGATCGTCTGCGATCCGGCCGGGCGCATCGAACGGATCGTGCCGCGCGGCCGCAACGATGCGCACCGGCTGATCGAGGAGTGCATGCTGGCGGCCAACGTCTGCGCCGCCGACTTCATGCACCGCAGCCGGCATCCCGGCCTGTACCGGATCCACGAGGGCCCGACGCCCGAGAAGCTGCAGGTGCTGCGCGAGTTCCTTCGCACCGTCGGCCTGTCGCTCGGCGGCGGCGAGTCGCCGTCGCCGCGCGACTACGCGGCGCTGGCCGGCCAGATGCGCGCGCGACCCGATCACCTGCTGCTGCAGACGATGCTGCTGCGCTCGATGCAGCAGGCCGTCTACTCGCCCGAGAACGTCGGCCACTTCGGGCTGGCCTACGACGCCTACGCGCACTTCACGTCGCCGATCCGGCGCTATCCGGACCTGATGACGCACCGGGTGATCAAGGCGCTGCTCAAGGGCGAGCGCCATCGACCGCTGCCCTTCGACGGCCGCGACGAGGACGAGGCGGGCGCGAGGGGGCGAAAGGGCCGCAACGCGGCGGCCGGTGCCGCGGCGGGCAGGGCGCAGAAGGGCAGGCAGCCCGACCGGACCGCCGCAGACCTGCAGGACGCGATCGAGCGCTGGCACCAGTGGGGCATGCGCTGCTCGGCCAACGAGCGGCGGGCCGACGAGGCCTCGCGCGACGTCGAGGCCTGGCTCAAGTGCATGTACATGCGCGAGCGGGTCGGCGAGCAGTTCGCCGGCCGCATCACCGGTGTCGCCCCCTTCGGCGTGTTCGTCACGCTCGACGAGCTCTACGTGGAGGGGATGGTCCACGTGTCGGAACTCGGCGGCGAGTATTTCCAGTACAGCGAGTCGGGTCACGAACTGCGCGGCGAGCGCACCGGCCGCCGCTTCCGGCTGACCGACCCGATCGACGTGCAGGTCTCGCGCGTCGACCTGGAGGCGCGGCGCATCGAGTTCCGGCTCGTGCAGCGAACCGATTTCCGCAGCCTCGAGCGGGACCGCCAGCGCGGCGAGCGCGAGGAGGCCCGGGCGGCTCGCGAGGGCGCGAGGCGGGCGTCGAAGGCCGGCGGCCGACGGACCGGCGAGGCCGACGCCGACCTGCCTGCCCTGCCTCTTCCGCCCGAGCCGGATGGCCGCCGGAAGACCGGCAAGACGGGCAAGTCCGGCAACCCCGGCAAGACTGGCAAGGCGAAGGACGGCGCCGCGTCCGCGAAGCCGGGCAAGCGCGCCGGCAAGGCGGCCGACAAGCGGCCCGCCGGGGCGGGGGCGGCCAGGGCCGGCGACAGGCGTCCGGATCGCCCGGCGGCCGGCGAATCGGCGCGGCCCGCGTCGCGCCGGCGGCGCCGGGGCTGAGCGACCACAACCACGGGAACGATCTTGCTGATCCACGGTTTTCACGCGGTGCTCGCGCGGCTGCGCCGGGCGCCGGAATCGATCCGGGAACTCTACGTCGACGCCTCGCGCGACGACGCGCGGGCCCGCGACCTTCTGAAGCTCGCCGCCGATGCGGGCCTGCGCCCGCACCTGGTCGACCACGCGCGTCTCGAGCGGCTGTGCCCGGGCAGGCGCCACCAGGGGGTCGTGGCGATCGGCGAGGCCGCGCTGCCCGCAATGACGCTCGACGAGCTGCTCGACGGTCTCGGCAAGCCGGCCACGCTGCTGCTGCTCGACGGGGTGACCGATCCGCGCAACCTGGGCGCCTGCCTGCGGGTGGCCGACGGCGCCGGCGCGGCGGCGGTCATCGCGCCGAAGGACCACGCGTGCACGCTGACCGACGTGGCGGTGCAGACCGCGAGCGGCGCCGCCGAGAGCGTGCCCTACATCATGGTCACCAACCTGGCGCGCGCGATGGACGCGCTCGGCGACGCCGGTTTCTGGATGCTCGGCACCGCCGACGAGGCCGATCACTCGCTGTACGAGGAAACGCTGACCGGTTCGGTCGCCTGGGTCCTGGGCGCCGAGGGCAAGGGCCTGCGACGGCTCACGCGCGAACGCTGCGATGCGCTGGTCAGCATCCCGATGCTGGGGCAGGTCAGCAGCCTCAACGTGTCGGTCGCGGCCGGGGTCGTGCTCTACGAGACGCTTCGCCAGCGCCGCAAGGCGGGCGCGGGCGCTGCCTGACGGGCGCTCGGCGCCCGCGCTCCGAAGCGCGGCTCAGCGCGAGCGCTGCCTGAATTCCCACGGCGGCTCGGGGTCGGCCTGCTGCCACAGGCCGGCCCGGCGCTCGCGCGCCTCGCTGGCCGCTTGCGCGTAGATCGGCCGCAGCCGCTCGGGCAGGTCGCGATCGTAACGGGCGAAGTGCCAGGCGAGCCCGGCTTCTAGCATCGCCAGCGCCGGGTCCTCGCCGTCCGCGTCGACCAGCGCCACGTAGCGGCCCCAACGATCGGTCTTCAGCGGCGTGATGCGCAGCGCCCTGCCGTCCAGCGTCTCGCGCAACTTGCGTCGCGCGGCGGCGGCCCAGGGCTGCGACTTCTCCGGCGCGTCGATGCCGGCGAGCCTGACGCGGATCCGGCCGCCGTCCGGACGACGCGCGACGAAGGAGTCGCCGTCGTCGACGCCGAGTACGACCGCCTCGATCCACGCGCTGCGGGCGGCCGATGAGGTAGTCGCTGCGGTCTCGCCCGCGCCGTTGGGGGAGGCATCGGCGGCGCCGGCCGGGCTCGCCGCGAGCGCCGGCGGCGCAGCGGCCGGCCAGCAGAGCGCCGCCAGCAGGGCCAGCGCCGGCGCGAGGATCCGCATGGTCGCGCCCAAAGAAGAACGGCCGGCGCGCGGCCGGCCGTCCGTGTCGGCGCGCCGCCTGGCGCGCGGAAGATCGATCACCGGAAGACCAGCACCGGGATGCTCGAGTGCGTCAGCACCTTGTTGGTCTCGCTGCCGAGCACCAGCGCGCTCAGCCCGCGGCGTCCGTGCGAGGACATGAAGATCAGGTCGCAGGCCTTGTCGCGCGCCAGGTCGATGATCGCCCGGTACGGCTGCGTGTGGCGGATCGAAACCGTTTCGCAGGCCACGCCGGCGTCCTCGGACGACTTCTGCGCGGCGCCGAGCACCGTCTTGGCGGTCTCCTCGGTGGCCTTCATGAATTCGGCGAACGAGGCCTGCCCGGCGGCCGGGAACTCGGCGAAGGCCGGCGGGATGTACTCGGGCATCACGTGAAGGATGGTCAGCTTCGCGCCGGTTTCCTTCGCGAACTGGATGGCCTTGGCCACGGCCTCGTTGGACAGATCCGATCCGTCGGTCGGAACCAGGATGTGTTTGTACATCTTTTCAGCTCTCCATCGTGTCGTGTTATCGGGATGCTTCGGATCGGGCCGCGAGATTTCAGCCGCCGTCAGGGTGCAATCCTAGGCCAGAGCGGGGCTCTCGTGTTGATTCAAGGCAATCGGTCCGTGCGGGTCCGGCCGGCCGGCGGGGGATTCCGGGACGGCCTCTCAGGGCGCCAGCGTCGCTTGCGTCCACGCGATCGCCGCGACGAGCGCCGCCGCGCTGCCCGCGAAGCCGCCGAGGATCCGGCGGCCGAGCGCGCGACCGCCGATCGCGACCGCGGTCGCGGCCTTCAGCACGGTGTTCGAGAGCGCCGCCAGTCCGATCACGGTGACCGCCTCGGCGGTCCCGATCTGGTCGAGCCCGAGCAGCTGCATGCCGGACAGCGCGATCGCGTCGACGTCGGTCAGGCCCGAGACCGCGGCCAGCGCGTACAGTCCGCCGGCGCCGAGCTCGGCCGACAGGATCGCGGCCAGGAGAAGCACCAGCGCGTACAGCGCGCCGAAGGACAGGGACGTCCGCAGCTCGGTCGGGTTGCGAACGTCCGGCACCGGCGGCAGGTCCTGTGTCCGCATGCCGCGCCACGCCAGCGCTGCGGCGACCAGAAGCGGAAACGCCCCGGCCACCAGCAGCGGCCAGAGCGCCGGCAGCAGGGCAGGGGCGGTGGCAACGCACAGCACCGCGAGCCGGCCGAACACGACCGAGCAGGCCAGCAGCACGACCAGCGCCGGCACGCGCGGATCGTCGCCGGTGTCGCGCGCCTCGCGCGCGTACATCAGCGTGGTCGCGGTGGAGGAAACCAGGCCGCCGAGCAGGCCGACCAGCGGCGCGCCGTGCCGGGGACCGACGACGCGCAGGGCCAGGTAGCCGGCCAGGCTCACGCCGGAGATCAGCACCACCATCAGCCAGATGCGGTGCGGGTTCAGCGCGCCGTGCGGGCCGTAGCCCTGGTCGGGCACCACCGGGAGGATGATCAGGCTGAGCGCGCCGAACTGCAGGATCGAGACCAGGTCGCGCCGGCCGAGCCCCTCGGTGATTCCCTTCAGCTCGGGCTTGAAGTAGAGCAGCGCGGTCGTGACGATCGCGAGCGGCGCGGCCGCCTCGGCGTAGCCGCGCCAGACCATCGCCCCGAGCGCGAAGCACAGCATGATCGCCACCGTCGTGGTCGTGCCCGGATCGGCCTGCGCGGCCCGGTCGTGCACGTGGGCGACGACGGTCATCGCGCCGACCGCGAACAGCCCCGTGGCCAGCAGCCACGGGAAGCCGTACATCTCCGACAGCATCGCCGAAACCGCGCCGAGCAATCCTGTCAGCGCGAAGGTCCGCAGCCCCGCGATCGGCTCGGCGTGGCGCTCTCTTTCGAGGCCGATCAGCAGCCCGATCGCGAGCGCGATCGCGAAGGTGCGCAGCAACCCGGGTTCGGGATGCTCGCCGAAACGCAGCTGGATCAGTTCGGAAAATTCCATCGCGATCAAGTATCGCCGGTCGGCGGGCGTACGAACGATGATCCCGGTCAATGCGCGATCGCTCGAAAGTCTCCGGCATGCCGTTACAAACCGTTACCGACCGTTTCGGCCGTGCAATCGAACCGGCAGCGCGCATCGGTAGATTTCCTTCCTGACGATTCATTGAATTACGACAGAAAAGCCAGAGGGAGGCCCACGATGAGCCAGACGACCGCCACCACCGCAAGCCAGAGCCCCGCAATCGCCGCGCGCCACGCCGCCGCGGCCTCGCGCGCCGGCCGCTCGGTCACGGACGCCGGGGTCGGTGGCATGTCGGCGCTCGAGCCGCTGCTGATGCGGGTCGGCGGCACCCGGCGCCGGGTCCGGCGCGGCGAGTACCTGTTCCATGCCGGCGCGCCGTTTCACGCGCTGCACGGCATCCGGGCCGGTTCCTTCAAGACCGTCCTGCTGACCGAGGACGGGCGCGAGCAGGTGACCGGCTTTCACATGGCCGGCGAGGTGCTGGGGCTGGACAGCGTCGGTTCCGAGGCCTGCGGCGGCGACGCGATCGCGCTCGAGGACAGCGAGGTCGTCGAGATCCCGTTCGAGGAACTCGACGCGCTGGCCAGCCGCGAGCCGGCGCTTCAGCGCGAGCTCTTCAAGCTGCTCGCCGGCGAGATCCAGCGCGAGCGTTCGCTGATGCTGCTGCTCGGTTCCATGCGCGCCGAGGAACGCCTCGCCGCCTTCCTGCTGAACCTTTCGAAGCGGCTCGCCGCGCGCGGCTGGTCGGCCACCCAGTTCCTGCTGCGCATGACGCGCGAGGAAATCGGCAGCCTGCTCGGCCTGAAGCTCGAAACGGTCAGCCGGATCCTGTCGCGCTTCCAGTCCGAGGGACTGATCGCGGTGCGCAATCGCGAGATCACGATCGTCGAGATGTGCGCGCTGAAGGCGGTGATCGGCCGGGTCGACAGCCGCCGCGAAGTCGGCGCCTGATCCGGCGGTCGCCGGGCGGGGCGGTTCGGGCCGCCCCCAGCCGGCGCGCGCGGGGGCGCAGCGTGGCGCTTCGTTTCCGGGCCCGGCTCAGCGAGCCGGGCCTTCTTGCGTTGGCAGCGGAGATTCGTCCAGCGTGCGCCGCAGCATCCGGGCCAGCTGCGCGATCGGATAGGGTTTGCTCAGCAGCTCGATGCTGCCGTCGAGCTCCCCCTGCATCGGAAGGGCGTTGCGCGGGTAGCCCGAGGTGTACAGCACCTTCAGGCCGGGCCTGAGCCGCACGGCCTGGCGGGCCAGCTCAGGGCCGTTGACCTCGCCGCGCAGCACGACGTCGGTGAACAGCAGGTCGACCGTCGACTCGCCCTCGATCAGGGCCAGCGCCCGGCGCGCGTCGGCCGCCTCGAGCACCCGGTAACCGAGCCGCTTCAGGAAGCCTGTGGCCACCTCACGCACCGCATCGTCGTCCTCGACAACGAGGATCGTCTCGTCGCCGCCGCGGATCTCGGCGGGGGCGGGCCGGCTGGCCCGGGTCGCGCCCTCGTCGGCGATCGGCAGGTAGAGGCGGATCGTGGTGCCCATGCCCGGCTCGCTGTAGACGGCGATGTGCCCGCCCGACTGCTTGACGAAGCCGTAGACCAGGCTGAGGCCCAGGCCGCTGCCCTTCCCGTGATCCTTGGTCGTGAAGAAGGGCTCGAAGGCGCGGGCCAGCACCTCGGGCGGCATGCCGGTGCCGTTGTCGCTGACGGAAATCTCGACGTATTCGCCCGGCGCGACCTCGGCGTGACGGCCGGCGTAGTCGGCGTCCAGGTGCTCGAGCTGCGCCTGCAGCGTCAGTCGTCCGCCGTCGGGCATGGCGTCGCGCGCGTTGACCGCGAGGTTGAGCAGCGCGGTGTCGAGCATGCCGGGGTCGGCCTTGGCGGGCGGCAGGCCCTCGTCGCAGGCGGTCCGCACGTCGATGTTCGCGCCCAGCGTGCGCCTGAGCACGTCGGCCAGCGAGTCGAGCAACTGCGCGACGTCGATCGCGCGGGGCTGCAGCGTCTGCCTGCGCGAGAAGGCCAGCAGCTTGCGGGTCAGGTCGGCGCCGCGCGCGGTCGCGCGCAGCGCGGCCTTCGCCAACTTCTGGGAGAAGGGGTCGTCGAGCCGCTCCTCGAGCATCTGCAGGTTGCCCGAGACGACGGTCAGCAGGTTGTTGAAGTCGTGCGCCACGCCGCCGGTGAGCTGGCCCAGCGCCTCCAGCCGCTGCGACTGGAACAGCCTGGCCTCGGTGCTCTCGCGCTGGAGCACGGCGCCCAGCGTGTTCCCGAGCGCCTGCAGGAAGCTCGCGTCGTCGCGCGCGAAGTTGCGGCGGCCGGCGGCGCAGGCGCCGATCAGGCCGACCGCGCCGTCCTCGCCGGGGATCGCGCAGAGCATCAGGCCGGTTGTGGACCGCGCGCCCGGATGCGAGATCGCGGTCCCCGGCGGCTGCGGGGCCACCGGCCGGTCCGGCCGTGCCGCGCCGGCGCGCCGGCCGGCGCCGGCTTCGGGCTGGTCGAGCAGGATCGGTTCGTCCATCGGCAGGTCGCCGTCGCGCTGCCAGCGTTCGGCGATCATCGCGAGGGCGGCGTCGAGGCGCTCCGGCTCGAAGCCGATCGACTCGACCACCCGCGGCTCCCGGCGGGCGGCATCGCGCATCACGATCAGCGCCCGCGTGGCGTCGAGGTGGAGCACCGCCAGCCGGCATGCCTCGCGCTCCAGGGCGCCGGTGTCCTTGCTCGCCAAGGCTAGCCGGCCGAACTCGGCGATCGCGGTGGCCTGCCGCGCGTGAACGGCCAGCTCGCGCGCGCGCTGAAGCTCGGCCACGTCGCGGATGTTCGCGCAGATCAGCGTCTCGTCGTCGAGCGGGAAGGGGCTGAGGCTGACCTCGACCGGGAACTCGTGGCCGTCGCGATGCAGGCCGAGCAGCGCCAGGTTCATGCCCATCGGCCGGGATTCCGGCCGGCGGCCGTAATGCTGCCGATAGCGTCGATGGTTTTCGCGGAAGCGTTGCGGGATCAGGTCCTCGATGGACAGCGCGAGCAGCGACTCGGCGTCGTGGCCGAACAGGCGCTCGGCCTGCAGGTTCGCGAGCCGGATCCGCCCGTCGCCGTCGATGACCACCAGCGCGTCGGCCGCCGTGCGGAAGATTCTCTCGAACAGGCCGGGAAGGGCGATCGAGCCGGGTTTCATGGGGCGGAGCTCACTCCTGGCAGACGCGAGGGGCGAAGATGTACCCGACGCCCCGGACCGACTTGATCATCTCCGGCCGGGCCGGATCGCGCTCGATCTTGCGCCGCAGGCGGCCCACCTGCACGTCGATCGAACGATCGTAGGGACCGGCCTCGCGATGATGGATCATGTCCATCAGCTCGTCGCGGGACAAAGCCCGGTTCGGGTTGCGGGCGAAGGCAGTCAGCAGGTCGAACTCGCCGGTGGTCAGCGACACCGGCTGGCGGTCGGGCCGGTGCAGCGACCGGGCCGCCGGGTCCAGGGTCCAGCCGTCGAATCGCAGGCGGGCGTCGTCGGCGGGTTCGGCTGCGGGCGCCGCCGCAGGCGCGGCGGCGTGGATGCGGCGAAGCACGCTGCGCACCCGCGCCACGAGCTCGCGCAGCTCGAAGGGCTTGGCGATGTAGTCGTCTGCGCCGACTTCCAGGCCGATGATACGGTCGACCGGCTGGCCCCTGCCGGTCACGATGATGATGCCGAGACTCGAATTCGCGCGCAGCTCGCGCGCCAGCGTCAGGCCGTCTTCCCCGGGAAGGCCCAGGTCCAGCAGCACGAGGTCGCACGGCGACTCCTCCAGCGCCGCCCGCATCTGCCTGCCGTTGCCGACGGTACGTACCTCGAAGCCGTAGCCGCTCAGGTAGTCGGCCAGGAGTTCGCGGATGTCCTCTTCGTCGTCGACGACGAGCAAGCGTTCTGCCATGCGGAGTGGGAGCCTTGTCGCTCGGGTAAGGATGCGACCGATTCTAGCCGACACCTCGCCCGAGTATGCGATCCAGCTGCCGCGGCTCCATGGGCTTTGACAGGAGCGTGAGCCCCGCCGCGGCCGCACGGTCGGAAAGGGCCGGATCGATCTCGCCGCTCACCAGTACGCGGATCGCCGCGGGGTGATGCCGCAAGACCCGTTCGAGCACGGCGATGCCGTCGACCTCGCCGGGCAGCCGGAAGTCCGAGATCGCCGCGTCAATCCGACCGGGAGCGTCGATCAGCGCTGCGGCGCCTGCGGCATCCGCGGCCCTGAGGACTTCGAAGCCGGTCGCCTCGAGCCACCGCGCGAAGGCATCGCCGAGGGCGACGTCGTCCTCGACGAGGAGCAGGCGGCGGCCGGCAAGGGGCGCGGGGTCGCCGCGCTGCGGCCCGCATGCGGGGGCGATCGGCCGGTCGCCCCGGTTCCCGGGGACGGAGGGTTCGCGCGCGGCCGGCGCGCCGGGGGCCGGAAGCGGGCGCCACCTCGCCCCCGCGAAGCGCAGCGTGAAGCGGCTGCCGCGACCCGGCGCCGAGCGCAGCCGTATCGACACGTCGTGAAGGGCCGCGATGCGACGCACGATCGCCAGCCCGAGCCCCAGCCCGCCACGCTGCTGCGGCTCGCCGGCGACCTGGTAGTGCTCGTCGAAGATCCGCCCTTGGTGCTCGGCCGGAATGCCGGCGCCGGTGTCCGACACCGACAGCTCGAAGGCCGACAGCTCGAAGGCCGACGGCTCGCAGGCGGACGGCTCGCAGGCGGACGCCGCGCGCGCGCGTACCGGGCGTGCGCGGATCGTGATGCCGCCGCGCGCGGTATGGCGAAGCGCGTTGTCGACGAGGTTGCGCAGCATCCGCGACACCAGCACCGGGTCGCAGTCGAGCTCGCAGCCGCAGCGAATCGCGCGCAGGCGCAGCCCGCGCGCCCG
Organism: Zeimonas sediminis; assembly: GCF_023721795.1. NCBI lineage: Bacteria > Pseudomonadati > Pseudomonadota > Betaproteobacteria > Burkholderiales > Burkholderiaceae > Zeimonas > Zeimonas sediminis. The sequence goes on along the minus strand of NZ_JAMQYE010000002.1, from coordinate 9,502 downwards.
CGCCGACGGAGCGGCTTCCTGCAGCAGGTCCTGGACCAGCGCATCGATGTCGACCGGCCGTGTCTCGACCTTGACGTGCCCGGTCTCGAGCCGGGAGAGATCGAGCAACTGGCCGAGAAGCTCGTTCATCGCGGCGATCGAACGCTCCAGGCCCTGCATCGCGGGGGCCACGGCGGGGTCGGTGACCTGCCGGCGCAGCAGGCTGGCGGTGAGCGACAGCGCGGCCGCCGGCTGGCGGAGGTCGTGGCTGGCCGCCGCGATGAAGTGAGCCTTGGCGCGGTCGGCGGCGACGGCCCGGTCGCGCGCCCTGGCCAGGGACTCGGCCAGCCGGCGGTTCTCGATCGCTGCCGCCAGCACCCGGCGGCCCAGCCGGTCGACCGAGGTCGACGCCGATCCGGCCAGCAGCGCGAAGCCGGCGAAGGCGGCGGCGACGCCGGCCGTGCCCGGCGTGTCGAGCCGCCACCAGGCCAGCGCGAACTGGCCGGCGCAACAGGCGAGCTGCAGCCTGAACGCCGGCCCCTGGCGGCCGATCGAGGTCATCGCCACCGCCAGGCCGGCGCAGGCGGCGATGCTCAGCGCGGCGCGGCCCGGGCCGGGGAGCGAGGGAAGGAACAGCGTGCCGGCAGCGCCGGACACCAGGCCCGACAGCGCGGCGGACAGCCGGCCGAAGCGGTCGGCCGCTGCGAGTTGCGCTTCGTGAAGCCGCCGCAGCGAGGGCAGCGCGGCGGACGTGGCGGCGAGCGCCAGCACGGACGCGAGCAGCCAGCCCGCGACGAGCGGGCCGTGGGCTGCAGGCGCGGCGATCGCGGCCATCCACAGGGAGACCAGCAGCGCGGCTGCCGCCGCGAAGCCCGCCTGGCCGGCCTGGAGTCGTTCGCGCTCCGCGCCGACCGCGGCGTCGCCTGCCTCGACCATCGTTCCCCCGCTCCCGGCATGGATGCCTTCGCCAGTCTAGGGGGCGGTGCGATCGCGCGCGTCGGCCGCGCGGCCTAGTCCTTCAGGATTCTTGACGGGGAGGCGCTTCGGCCGGCGCAGCAGCCGAAGCGCGGATCGCTCAGCCGCATTCGCCCTGGTGTCCGCAGGCGGTGCAGAACATGCAGCCGTCCTTGCGGATGTAGGCGTGCGCGCCGCAGGACGGGCAGGCCTGGCCGGCGATGACCGGCGCCTCGGTCGGCGCGTGCCCGCCCGTGTCGCTCTCGGGCAGTGCCAGCGCGCCGGCGCCGCCGATCGCGCGGCCCTCGTCGTCGAGCAGCCCCAGCACCTTGTACCGGTGCAGGATCAGCTCGGCGATGTAGGCCACGGTGCTCGGGTAGACCTGCTGGCGGTTCTCGCCGGGCACCGGCGCCCAGAACGAGCCGTTCAGCTCGCCGAAGCTGCGCAGCTTGCGCAACTTCAGGCCGATCCAGTTGACGTCGACCACGTGCATGTCGAGCGACAGCAGCTTGCACAGTCCGTCGAGCACCTTCGGATAGTCGCCCGACAGCCAGATCGAGTAGGGCCTGCGCGTGCCGTCGGGCAGCTGCAGCTCCTTGACCCCCAGGACGAAGTCGTCGCCGGTGGCGGCGTTGCTGATGTCGGCGGTCCACGACAACGTGCCGAGCGGGCCCGACTTGGGCTCCTTGCGGAACATCAGCGCGTCGAGCATCGGCGTGGGCTGGGTGTCCAGCGAGTCGAAGGTGCCGAGCTCCTCGCAGCGGTGCCGGACGATCTCGGCGAAGGCCGCGACCACGCCCGGCGACCAGCGCACCTCGCCCTCGGGCGGGAAGGGCAACTGCATCGGCTGCTCGTCGCGGGTGCGCCCCAGCGAGTCGAGCTTGAGCCTGAGCCAGGACCGGTCGTTCGAGCGCATGTCCATCGACAGCGCCTTGGCGATCGCGCCCAGGCCGCGCGGCTGCTCGTTGCCGTTGACCCAGGTCTCGAAGGGCAGGCTGCGAACCGCCCGGCTTCCGTCGAGGCGCTCGATCGTCTCCTCGGTCTGGCCGATGAAGATGCAGAACGAGGCGCGCTCGTCGAGCGGCTCGAACATGTAGGACCACGCCATGTTGCCGGCAGGCAGCTTCGGGCGGCTCGGCCAGCGCAGCGACGACAGGGCCGGATGCGGCAGCTTGTCGAGCCGAAGCCGGCGGTCCGGGTCCTCGGTCAGGTCCTGCGGCTGCTGCGCCGACGGCGTGCCCGAGACGCTGAGCACCGAGCCGATCACCGAGTTGGGCCGGTAGGTGGTGATGCCCTTCAGCCCGGCCTTCCAGGCCTCGAGGTAGAGGGTCTTGAACTCCTCGTACGGGTAGTCCTCGGCCACGTTGACCGTCTTGCTGATCGCCGAGTCGACGCAGGGCTGCACCGCCGCGCTCATGCGCATGTGGTCGAGCGCCGAGATCTGCATCGCCGACACGAAGTAGTCGGGCAGCGCGCCGACGTTGCCGCCCATGTGCCGGAACAGCCGGTACGCGAAGTCCTCGACCTCGTACTCGTGGCGGCTGCCGTCGGGCATCCGCTTGCGCCGGGTGTAGGTCCACGAGAAGGCCGGCTCGATGCCGCCCGAGGAGTTGCCGCCGAAGGCGATCGAGATCGTGCCGGTCGGCGCGATCGACATCAGGTGCGAGTTGCGGATGCCCTCCTTGCGGATGCGCGCCTTCAGCGCCTCGGGCAGGCGCGACGCCGCGTGCGGCTCGGCCAGGTACTGCTCGGCGTCGAACAGCGGGAAGGCGCCGCGCTCGCCGGCCAGCGCCACCGAGGTCTCGTAGGCGGTGTCGCGCATCCGGCACGCGATGTCCGCCGCCAGGTCGCGCGCGGCCTGCGTGTCGTAGCGCAGCTTCATCATCGTCAGCGCGTTGCCCAGGCCGGTGAAGCCCAGCCCGATCCGCCGCTTGGCCTTGGCTTCGCGGTCCTGGGCGGGCAGCGGCCACAGCGTCAGGTCGAGGACGTTGTCGAGCGCGCGCACCGCGATCGACACGACCCGGTCGAAGCGCTCGAAGTCGAAGCGCGGGGCCTCGCCGAACGGATCCGACACGAAGCGCACCAGGTTCAGGCTGCCGAGGTCGCAGCAGCCGTAGGGCGGCAGGAACTGTTCGCCGCAGGGATTGCTGGCCTCGATTCGCTCGCAGTAGGAGAGGTTGTTGTCGCGGTTGACCCGGTCGATGAAGATGACGCCGGGCTCGGCGTGATCGTAGGTGGACCGCATGACCTGGTCCCACAGCTCGCGGGCGCGGATCGTCCGGTAGACGAACTTGCCGTCGGCGCGAGGCTGCAGGTCCTCGGGCGCGTCGAAGGGCCGCACCTCGTGGGACAGCTCGAACTCGGCGTCGTCGTGCACCGCCTGCATGAAGGCGTCGGTCACGGCCACCGACATGTTGAAGTTCGACAGCGAGCCGTCGCGCTTGGCGTGGACGAACTCCTCGATGTCCGGATGATCGACCCGCAGCACGCCCATCTGGGCCCCGCGGCGCGACCCGGCCGACTCGAGCGTCTCGCAGGACTTGTCGAACACCCGCATGTACGACACCGGACCCGATGCCCGCGAATGCGTGCCGCGCACCAGCGCGCCCTTCGGGCGGATCGACGAGAAGTCGTAACCCACGCCGCCGCCGCGGCGCATCGTTTCGGCCGCTTCCTGCAGCGCGGCGTAGATGCCCGGCGTGCCGTTCTCGTCGTGTCCCCAGACCGCGTCGCCGATCGGCTGGACGAAGCAGTTGATCAGCGTGGCCTGGATGTCCGTGCCGGCTGCCGAATTGATCCGTCCGGCGGGGATGAACCCGTTCTCCATCGCCCACAGGAACTCCGCCTCCCAGTGCTCGCGCTGGGCCGGCGCCTCGATCGAGGCCAGGGCGCGCGCCACCCGCCTGCGGATGTCGTGCGCGGTCCGCTCGTCGCCCTTCGCGTATTTCTCCTGCAGGACGTCGATCGTGACTTCCTGTTCGGGCAGCGCTGCCAGCACGTTTTCGAGCTTCATGGGTCTCCTTCGGGGATCGCGGGTGGACAGGCGGGGGTTCGCAGCACATTCTAGTCCCGTCACCGGCCTCGCGGACCGGGGTCCCGGGCCCGCCCGGCGCCCGGCCACGGGCCGAACCTTGCCGAGGGTCAAGCGGCTGCACCGCGACCTCCCGCAGCATGACGAAGCTGACTAGAATCGGACAAACACGGACAGGAAATGGAGCGCACTCAGCATCCCGGCTGGAACGTCTGGCACATCGCGGCGGTGCTGCTGCTGACGATGCTCGCGCACGACGTCTGGCAGAGCTTCAAGGCCGTCGAGCCGATGCCCTACAGCGAGTTCATGCAGCAGCTCGAGGCCGGCAACGTCGCCGACATGCAGGTCACCGCCGACCGCATCCAGGGCACGCTCAAGCGCCCGCAGGCCGACGGCCGCACCCGCTTCGTGACCGTGCGGGTCGATCCCCGGCTGGCCGACGAGCTCGCCGAGCACGGCGCGAGCTTCCGCGGCGTGATCGAGAGCACGCTGCTGCGCGACCTGCTCGGCTGGATCCTGCCGGTGCTGGTGTTCTTCGGCATCTGGATGTTCGCGCTGCGCAAGATCGCGGAAAAGGGAATCGGCGGATTCGGCGGCGGGGGCGGGCTGATGTCGATCGGCAAGAGCCGCGCCAAGGTCTATGTCGAGACCGGCGTCGGCGTCACCTTCGACGACGTGGCCGGCGTCGACGAGGCCAAGGAGGAGCTGCGCGAGGTCGTCGGCTTCCTGAAGAACCCGCAGGAATACGGCCGGCTCGGCGCGCGCATCCCGAAGGGCATCCTGCTGGTCGGCCCGCCGGGCACCGGCAAGACCCTGCTCGCCCGCGCCGTCGCCGGCGAGGCCGGCGTGCCCTTCTTCTCGATCAACGGCTCGGAGTTCGTCGAGATGTTCGTCGGCGTCGGGGCGGCGCGGGTGCGCGACCTGTTCGAGCAGGCCCGGCAGAAGGCGCCGGCGATCATCTTCATCGACGAGATCGACGCGCTGGGCCGCGCCCGCGGCGCCTTCGGCTTCGGCGGCGGCCACGACGAGAAGGAGCAGACGCTGAACCAGCTGCTTGCCGAGCTCGACGGTTTCGACCCGAAGTCGGGCGTCGTGCTGCTCGCGGCCACGAACCGGCCCGAGATCCTCGACCCGGCGCTGCTGCGCGCCGGGCGCTTCGACCGGCAGGTCCTGGTCGATCGGCCCGACCGCAAGGGGCGGGTGCAGATCCTCGGCGTGCACCTGCGCAAGGTCAGGCTCGCGCCCGACGTCGATCCCGAGCAGGTGGCCGCGCTCACGCCGGGCTTCACCGGCGCCGACATCGCGAACCTGGTCAACGAGGCCGCGCTGCTCGCCACGCGCAACGGCCGCGAGGCGGTCACGCTGGACGACTTCACCGGCGCGATCGAGCGGATCGTGGCCGGGCTGGAGAAGCGCAACCGGCTGCTCAATCCGCTCGAGCGGCGCATCGTCGCCCACCACGAGATGGGCCATGCGCTGGTGGCGATGGCCTTGCCGGGCACCGACGTCGTCCACAAGATCTCGATCATCCCCAGGGGGATAGGCTCGCTTGGCTACACGATCCAGCGCCCGATCGAGGACCGCTTCCTGATGACCCGCGAGGAGCTCGAGCGCAAGATGGCGGTGCTGCTGGGCGGGCGGGCCGCCGAGCAGCTGGTGCTGGGAGAGATATCGACCGGCGCGTCCGACGACCTGGCCAAGGTGACCGACATCGCGCGCAGCATGGTGATGCAGTACGGCATGGACGAGGGGCTGGGCAACCTGGTCTACGAGTCGCCGCGCTCGGCCTTCCTCGGCATCGCGGAGCAGGTTCCCGAGGCCCGGCGCCATTCCGAGGAGAGCGCGCGCCGGATCGACGAGGCGGTCCGCGAGCTGGTCGCCTCGGCCTTCGCCGAAAGCCTCGCGATCCTGGCCCGGCAGCGGGCGCGGCTCGAGCGCGGGGCCGCGTTGCTGCTCGAGCGCGAGACCCTCGACCAGGACGACCTGCAGGCCCTGTGCGCCGAGGTGCCCGAGCAGGACGCCGGCCCGGCCCTGCCGCGGCCCGCGGCCCAGGGGCCCGCGAAAGGCACAGGCAACACGGAGAACGCGCGATGACCCGAGTGTCTGCAGAGGCGCTCTGCCATTACTGCGACCCGAGCCAGTTCGATTTCGAGACCACCGACCAGCTCGAGCCGATCGCCGACGCCTTCGGCCAACAGCGCGCAATCGAGGCGATCGAGCTCGGCGTGGGCATCCGGCGCAGCGGCTTCAATCTCTTCGTGCTCGGCGACCCGGCCACCGGCAAGTCCGATGCCACGCGCGAGCGGATCGTCGCGATCGCCGCCGCGCAGGCCCGGCCCGACGACTGGTGCTACGTCAACAACTTCAAGGAGCCGCACAGGCCGCACGCGCTGCGGTTTCCGTTCGGGCGCGGGCCGGGCTTCCGTACCGACATCCAGCAGCTCATCGAGGAATTGCGCAGCGCGATTCCGGCGGTGCTCGAGAGCGACGACTACCGTTCCCGGGTCGAGCAGATCGACGCGCAGTTCGGCGGCAAGCAGGAGAAGGCGTTCAGCGAGCTGGTCGACGAGGCGCAGGGCCACGGCATCCTCCTGCTGCGAACGCCGACCGGCTTCTCCTTCGCCCCCGACAAGGACGGCGAGGTGATGCCGCACGAGGAGTTCGAGAAGCTCCCCCAGGAGGAGAAGGACCGGATCGCCCAGGCGGTCCGCGGCCTGCAGGAGAAGCTCGAGCGGCTCCTGAGGCAGGTGGTCCTGTGGCGGCGGGCGCACCGCGACGAGATGCGCAAGCTCAACCGCGAGGTGACCACCTTCGCGGTCGGCAACATGGTCGACGACCTGCTGCGCCGCTACGTCGCCCTGCCCGAGGTCGTCGCCTGGCTCGAGGCCTTCAAGGAAGACGTGGTCGAGAACGCCGACATCTTCCGCTCGCAGGGGGAGTCGATGCCGCAGCAGCTCGCCGCCCAGGCCGAGGAGTTGCCGCCGCTGCGCCGCTACGAGGTCAACCTGCTGGTGGGCGGTGGCGACGAGGCCGGGGCGCCCGTGGTCACCGAGGAGAACCCGACCTACACGAACCTGGTCGGGCGGATCGAGCACATCGCGCGCTTCGGCGCGCTGCTGACCGATTTCGGGCTGATCAAGGCCGGCGCGCTGCACCGGGCCAACGGCGGCTATCTGCTGCTCGACATGCGCCGGGTGCTGATGCAGCCCTTCGCCTGGGAGGCGCTCAAGCGCGCGCTGCACACGCGCGAGGTCCGCATCGAGTCGCCCGGCCAGTTCTTCGGGGCGGTGAGCACGGTGTCGCTCGAGCCGCAGCCGATCCCGCTCGACGTGAAGGTCGTCCTGTTCGGCGACCGGATGCTGCACATGCTGCTGCAGGCCTACGACCCCGAATTCGTCGAGCTGTTCAAGGTGGCCGCCGACTTCGAGGACGACGCCGACAGCTCGCCCGAGTCGGTCGCGGTCTATGCAAGGGTCATCGGCACGATCGCCCGCAAGACCTGCGAGATCCCGCTGGACCGGCAGGCGGTGGCGCGGGTCATCGAGTTCGGCGCGCGCGAGGTGGGCGACTCCGGCAAGCTGAGCCTGCACCGGCGCGCCCTCGAGGACCTGCTCACCGAATCCGAATACTGGGCCCGCAAGGCGGGGCTCTCGGTGGTCGGGGCGGAGCAGGTGCAGCGCGCGCTCGACGCGCGGATCGAGCGCAGCGACAGCGTCCGGCGACGCATGCAGGAGGAGATCCTGCGCGACACGATCATGATCGACACGCAGGGCGCCGAGCCGGGGCAGATCAACGGGCTGGCGGTGTACTCGGTCGGCGAGCTCGTCTTCGGCCAGCCGACCCGGATCACCGCCACCACCCGGATCGGAGACGGGCACGTGATCGACATCCAGCGCGAGTCGCAGCTCGCCGGCGCGATCCATTCGAAGGGCGTGATGATCCTCAGCGCCTTCGTCGCCGCCCGCTACGCGGCGCTGCAGCCGTTCGCGTTGAGCGCGAGCCTCGCCTTCGAGCAGACCTACGGACCGGTCGAGGGCGACAGCGCCTCCCTGGCGGAACTCTGCGCGCTGGTTTCATCGCTGGCCGGCGTGCCGATCCGGCAGGCCTGGGCGGTGACCGGCTCGGTCAACCAGCGGGGCGAAGTCCAGGCGATCGGCGGCGTCAACGAGAAGATCGAGGGCTTCTTCGACATCTGCGCGGCGCGCGGCCTCGACGCGAGCCACGGCGTGATGATTCCGAAGGCGAACCTTCGCCACCTGATGCTCAGGCACGACGTGGTCGACGCGGTGCGGGACGGCCGCTTCGCCATCCACGCGGTGTCGCACTTCGACGAGGCGATCGCGCTGCTGACCGGCGAGGCGGACATCGACCGGAAGGTCCGGGCGCGCCTCGGCCAGTATGCGGAGATCGCCAGGGATTTCGCGTTGCGCCGGATCCGGGGAAGGAGGGGTGGCAATGCCGGGCAGTGAGGGGCGCGGCGAGGGCGCGGCGCGCAAGGCGCAAGGCGCGGCGCGGGAGGCGCAAGGCGCGCCGGCCGCCGGCGACGCGCCGCGCATCTGGCTTGCGCTCGATGCGCTCGATCGAAGCGAGGCGCCGCTCGGCGCGGCGTTCGCGCTCGCCCGCGTCCTTCGGGCCGAACTCGCGGCCCTGTTCGTCGAGAACGCCGACCTGTTCCGCCTGGCCGCCTTTCCGCAGGCCTTCGAGACCCGTCTGTTCGGCCCGGCCGGGCAGGCGCCGGTCGAGTCCGAGGCGCTCGAGGACGCGCTTCGCGCGCAGGCGAGCGCGCTGCAGCGGCAACTGCAACGGGTGGCGCGCGAGGCCGGCGTGAACTGGTCGTTCCGGATCGCGCGCGGCCGGATCGTCCAGCAGGCGCTCGAGGTCGCCGAAGCCGCCGACTGCGTCGTGCTCCCCAGCGCCGGGATCGCCACCTCGATAGGGCTGTCGCCGACGCTGGCCCGGCCGCGCGGCGCGCAGCGGACCGCGGCGCCGGCGATCGCACCGGGTCGCCAGATCTGGGCCTTGCCGGGTGCCGGCCCGGCCGGCCAGCGGGTCCTGGAGATCGGGCATCGCCTGGTGAGCGGTGCCGCGCCCGGCCGGCTAGTCCTTCCGGACGACCCGGCGCGCGCGGCAGCGCTTCGCGACTGGCTGCGTCAGCAGGGCTGGCGCGACGACTGGCGCGAAGCGAGCCTCGAGGAGCTGCTCGCTGCCAGGCAGCGGGCCGCCGGGGGCGGCACCGGGCTGCTGCTGCTGCCGCGCCCGACCGACTCGGCCGACCGCGAGCGGCTCGAGCGCGGCCTGCGCCGTGCGGGCTGGCCGATCGTGATGGTCTGAGCCGGGCGCGCGGCGGGGGGCGCGGCTCCGCCGGCTTTCCGGAACGGGGCCAACGGAGCCTCCCGGCGAGTCGATTTGACAACCGAAAAAACCCCCGCCATAATCTCGCTTCTCTGCTGATCGCGACCCACTGCAAATGCAGCGCGATCGAGTTCTTTAACAATCCAGCAGTCGATAAGTGTGGGCGTCTGGGCGAGAGCGCCAAGC